>JAITMK010000111.1 GCA_031277415.1 Azoarcus sp. | reverse complement strand
TGAGCGCCCCAAAAAACCAGAGTGGACGACTTTTTGACGCAGTTTACAAGCCCTCACGCCAAATAACATGCTAAAAGTGCAAAAATTATCATGACAAATAGGTGCAATCGCCCTGCCTCCCGAGGGAGGTGGCACGCCGAAGGCGTGACGGAGGGAGTTCAGCGTCTCAGTTACCTTTTATCGCAAAATGGAATAAGGGCTTGAACAGAAACCACTCTACCCCTGCACCACCACGCGAGTTCCCGACTCATACTTCCGCAAGCGCCCCACCTTCGCTGCTGCCGTATAACCTTCCGCGTGAAAGAGATCCAGTACCTCCTCTGCCGCTTCCGCCGCGCACGCGACGAGCAAACCCCCGCTGGTTTGCGGGTCGGTGAGAAGAACCTGCTGCCAGGGGGTGACGTCGCGCAGTGCCACCTCATCCCCATACGAAGACCAATTCCGTGCGGAGGCTCCTGTCTTGACCCCCTCCAGCGCCAGCGCGCGCGCAGCCTCGATCACCGGGAGCGATTCGAAGGGCAGTTCCGCGCAACAACCGGAAGCCCGGCAGAGTTCGAGCAAATGCCCGAGCAATCCGAAACCGGTCACATCCGTCATGGCGTGTACATCGTCGCGCAGGCCGAGCTTCGCGCCGATGCGGTTCAACTGCGTGGTGACCGCGATCATGGCCGCATAACCGGCCTCCTCCAGCCGTCCCGATTTCTGGGCTGCACTCAACACCCCGACGCCCAAGGGCTTACCCAGGATCAGCACATCCCCCGGCTTTGCCCCCGCGTTGCTTTTTACCTTCTCGGGATGCACCAGCCCCATTGCCGCCAATCCGTAAATCGGCTCCACGCAATCGATCGAATGCCCGCCCGCCACGGGAATGCCCGCCTCGCGGCACATGCTTGCCCCGCCTTCCAGCACACGGCCAATCACCTCCGGCGGTAGCTTGTCGATGGGCATTCCCACCAGCGCCAACGCCAGAATCGGCGAGCCGCCCATCGCGTAAATGTCTGAGAGCGCATTGGCCGCTGCGATGCGGCCAAAATCGAAAGGATCATCGACGATAGGCATGAAAAAATCCGTCGTCGCAATCAACGCCTGCTGGTCGTTCAACCGGTAGACCGCTGCATCGTCACTCGTCTCCGTCCCGACGAGCAATTCCGGCGGTGTAATTCCGGCGGATAACCGCGCCAGCATCTTGCTCAACACGGCGGGCGCGATTTTGCAGCCGCAACCGCCGCCATGCGAGAATTGTGTCAGCCTGATTGCTTCCGTCACGTTTTCCATTTTTTCTCCATGTCCTCATTCCCGGCGTTCGCCCTGCGTTATACCCTCGAAACACGCACAGATTTCGACGAAATCGTCGACGTCCGCTCTCCCGCCGAATTCGCGGAAGATCATATCCCCGGCGCGTTGAATTGTCCCGTCCTGAACAACGAAGAGCGCCACGAAATCGGCCTGCTCTACACGCAATCCCCGTTCGAAGCCAGAAAACTGGGCGCGGGTCTGGTGGCACGGAACATCGCCGCGATGCTGGAGACGCATTTTCGGGATCGCCCCAAACACTGGCGTCCCCTCATCTACTGTTGGCGCGGAGGCATGCGGAGCATGAGCGCCGCGCTGTGGTTCAACCTGATCGGCTGGCGCGCCGGACAACTCACGGGCGGTTACAAAACATGGCGAAGGCATGTCGTCGACCTGCTGGCAACCCTGCCCACAAAACTTCAATGGCGCGTCATCTGCGGAGCAACCGGCAGTGGCAAAACGCGGCTGCTGGCCGCTCTGGCCGCGCAGGGCGAACAAATACTCGACCTCGAAGCCCTGGCCGCGCACAAAGGCTCCGTACTCGGCGGCCTGCCAGATCGCGAGCAGCCGACACAAAAATGGTTTGAATCCTGCCTTGCCGACCGGATCGGGCGCTTCGATCCGACAAAAGTAATCTACGTCGAAGCCGAAAGCCGCAAAATCGGAACCTGCGCCCTGCCCAACGCCCTGATAGAAGCCATGCGTACCGCCCCGTGCATCGAAATTTGCGCCACACAGGAAGCACGGATTGCCTACCTGCTCGACGACTACGCCTACCTGGGCGACAACCCCGCCTCACTCGTGGCCAGCCTGGAACGCCTGCGCGGCTTCATCGACAACGCCACGCTGGATTGCTGGCAAACGTGGGCGCAAGCACGCAATCTGCCGGAGCTATTCCGGGAACTCATCATTCGTCACTACGACCCGCTCTACGCCCGCTCGCAGCATAAAAACTTCCGACAACTGGGTGATGCGCGGCGGTTGGAGATGGATGATTTGTCGGAGGAGGCGTTTGGGAGATTGGCAGGGAAGGTGGTTGTCTGAATCGGCCTTTCAAGTCACCTCTGTCTTCCTGCAAGGGAGCATCTACAACCCCCCCAGTCATTGCAGCGCAACGCGAAGCGAAGTTGCAGAATCCAAACGCTGCGTGGATCCTGCGGTATCAAGCAGGATGACTGGATGCCGGGTAATGCAGAGGTTACCAAGGAAGATGCCAGCTACCGGGGAGGCGCGTGGTCGCCCCGGCCTCGGCCAACGAGCGTAAGAAAAATGTAGCGGAAATAATCCGGCAGCCGGAAATTGGCAAGCATGGCCGCGTCCGTTTCCGCCAACAGGGCAGGGTTGGACATGTCGATTCCTTTCGTCTGCGCCAATCCCGTGATACCCGGACGGGCCTCGAACACACCTCTGGCGGCCCGTTCCCGGATCAACTCCTCCTGGTTGAAAAGGCAAGGGCGCGGGCCAACCAGGCTCATGTCTCCCCGCAACACATTCCAAAGTTGAGGGAGTTCGTCGAGCTTGGTGCGGCGCAGGAAGCGTCCCAGCGGCGTGATGGCGTCGGGGTCGGCCAAATGTGAAGCCACGGAAGTCGTGTCAGGGCGCATGGTACGAAATTTCACCAGCACGAAGGGCCGCTGGTGACGGCCCACACGTTGTTGCGTGAATAAAGGCAAACCGGTGTCGAACCAGCCGACGACAAGCAGCACGAGCAACAGTGGCAGCCCCAGCGTCAGACCAAGCAACGCAAGGATCACATCAAGGACGCGTGTCATGCTCAACGATTTTTCTCAGTTGTTCATTCACAGAGCCTGTGGGTTGCCAGTTCAGCAGCGTCCGCGCCATCCTTCCCCGGTCTGAAGCCGGGGATTGTCGCGCAGCAATATGCTTACGGTTTCAGGGTTTTGTTTTGGTTTCAGCTACTTGCAAACCTTTGAGTTTATTGAGCGCCTGGGACAGTTGATAGTCGTCCCGGCTGCCGAATTCTGGGGGTTTTTGGGGGTGGGAGGCATCGGCTCCGGTGTTGCCTGCGGGTTTTGTGGGGGCAGGAGGGGGAGTTGGTGCTTTGCGTGCCTTGTTTTCGGTGCCGGGACTGTTGCCGTTGCCGAGATGCCTCTGGAGGTCGGCTTCACGCAGGCGTTTGATCGAACCTCCCATCACGGATTCTTCGATGATGACGTCAGGATCGATACCCTTGGCCTGGATCGAGCGTCCGCTTGGGGTGTAGTAGAGCGCCGTGGTAAGTTTGATCGCTGTGGAGTTGGACAGCGGGAGGGTGGTTTGCACCGATCCCTTGCCAAAGGTGCGCGTGCCCATGACGACTGCGCGCTTGTGATCCTGAAGCGCACCGGCAACGATTTCGGAGGCTGAAGCGGAACCGCCGTTGACCAGTACGATCAACGGCACTTCGCGCGCCCAGGACGGTAGTCCGCGCAGGAAATCGCCGCTGTTGCCGTGGATGTAATCTCTCGGTGTGGCGCGGTATTCGCGGTGCGCGCCCGGAGTGCGCCCGTTGGTCGTCACGACCGTTGCGCCTTCCGGAAGAAAGGCGGCCGCTACGCCGATTGCGCTGTTGAGCAATCCGCCCGGATCGTTGCGCAGGTCGAGCACCAGCCCCCTGGGTTTTCCGCTCTTGCCCAGTTTGTTGAGGTGTTCGACGAGCGATCTGGCGGTGTTTTCCTGGAATTGGGTCACGCGCAGGTAGCCGTAGCCGGGTTCGGCTTCCTTGGATTTGACGCTCTGTACTTTGATGACTTCGCGCGTCAGGGTAATGATGATCGGCTGCTGTTCTCCTTTGCGCGCCAGCGTCAGGGTAATTTTGGTCGCGGGCTTTCCGCGCATGCGTTTGACCGCTTCGTCAAGGGCCATGTCCTTGGTTGGGGTATTGTCGATCTTGATGATCAGGTCGCCGGACCGAATACCCGCACGGAAGGCGGGTGTATCTTCGATAGGGGAGACGACCTTGATGAAACCGTCTTCCAGGCCGACTTCGATGCCGAGACCGTCGAATTCGCCCTGAATGCTGTTCTGGAGTTCTTTCAGCGCGTCGGCATCGAGATAGGCCGAGTGTGGGTCCAGCCCGCTCAACATGCCAGAGATGGCCTGCACAATCAGTTTTTTGTCTTCGACCGGCTCGACGTACTCGCGTTTGATGGCTTCGAATACTTCGGAAAAGGCGCGCATGTCCTCGACCGGAAGGGGCTGTGGCACAGGCTTGTCGGCATTGGCGGAAAAATTCAGGCTGATCATGATGCCGACGATGGCGCCGGACAGCACCAGACCGAATTGTTTCAATTTGCTGTGTTGCATGGGGTCTCCAAGAGAAAATCCATAGTTATTTGAGCTTTGCCCATTGCATTGGGTCAACAGCCTGCCCCCGATGGCGAATTTCGAAGTATAAGCCGGATTCTGACTCCGAACCGCTTGCGCCGACGCTGGCAATTGCCTCCCCCGTGCGCACGGTATCACCGACATCTTTGAAGAGTGCGTCATTATTACCATAAATGGACAGATAACCGCCGCCGTGATCGAGGATCAGCAGGTTGCCATAACCGCGCAGCCAGCTTGAAAAGACAACGGCGCCGCTACTGACGGCCCGTACTTCGGCCCCATTGGCGGCACGAATGAAAACACCCCGCCAGGCTGTGCCTTGTCCGGCGCGCGGAGCGCCGAATTTGCCGAGAAGTTCGCCCGCAACCGGAAAATTCAGCTTTCCGCGTAACCGGGCAAAATCCGTGCTGCCCGACGTTGGTTCGGGGACTTCCCTGTTTTTGCCGACGACCGGTTCGGTTGTACGGCCAGTGTTCGGGGTGGTTTTCGCTCCTTTATTCGCCACGCTGTCTTTCCGCGTCCGTGTCCGCGCGTTTGCGCGCTCACGTTCACGCTTTGCAGCCGCGGCTTGCGCTTCGGCAGCTTGTTTTGTCAATGTGTTGACGACCTGGGTCAAACGCACTTCGTCGGCTTTGAGCGCAGTCACCCGTTCGCGTTGCGTTTTCAGGGTCGTCTCGATTTTTTGAAGGGCTTCGCGGCGGCGCGCGTAAGTTTCTTCCTGTTTTTCCTGACGTTTGCGCCGGTCATCTTCAAGGCGGGCCAGGGTTACCCGGTGGCTGCTGATCTGTTGGGCGTGTTCGGTCTTGAGCCGCAGATCGGCCCTCAGACCCTCGATCAGTTCAAGGCGGGCGCGGCCAAGGCGTTCGATGTAATAGGTATCGCGGACGAACTGGTTGGGATCGCGCGCCGCCAGCAAGGCGGCGATGTCGTTGGCCGCGCCGTACAGGTAGTTTTGGCGCAGCCATCCGGCCAGTTCATTCTGGCGGGCGGTAATGCGTTCTTCCAGTTTGTGCTGTGCGGTTTCGACCTCGGCAAGTTGGCGGCCCGCTTCGGCGCGCTCGGACACGACTTGCCGCAAGGCGCGCGTAGCCTTGGATACTTCGCGCTCGACCTCCGCCACGGCGCGGTTTGCTTCGGTTTGCTGGGCTTCGGTTTTTTCCAGATCTCGCTGCAAACTCCCAAGACGGCGCTCGATGTCCTTGAGTTCGGAACGCTTTGCGCGGATTTCGGCATTGCCCTGTGCGCCTGTTGCCCTGGTTTTTTTGTTCGATTTGCTTGTTTTTTTGGGTGTTTTGGAAGTTTTGGCAGGTTTGGCAGCCTTGGTAGTCTTGGTAGTTTTGGCTTGCTTGCTTGCCGTTTTGGAGGTTTTGCCCGATCTGGCGGCCGCCTCGGCATACAGAGGATCGGACAGGCCCATCCCGGCCCATATCGCCATTGTGCAGACCCAGATCAATACGTGCCGAATGGAAAAAGTAGCCATGACGGAAAGCGCTTACCCCTCGGCCTTGCCCTGGTTGGCCACGGCGGCCTGGGCAGCGCGAATGGTGTTTTCGTCGGCGAGGTAGTTGCTTTTGATCGGACGCAGGTTGGCATCCAGTTCGTAGACCAATGGCTGCGCAGTCGGGATGTTGAAACCGACGATATCGGCTTCGCTGATGCCGTCGAAGTATTTGATGAGCGCCCGAAGGCTGTTGCCGTGCGCAACAATCAGAACGCGCTGACCGGCGAGGACTTGCGGTGCAATCACGGTTTCCCAGTAAGGCACGACGCGCGCCACGGTGTCGCGCAGGCATTCGGTGCGCGGAAACGCTGATTTGGGAAGCAGGGCGTAGCGGGGATCGTCGCCGGTGAGCCGGGGGTCGTTATCTTCCAGCGGATCGGGTGCAATGTTATAGGAGCGTCGCCAGATCAACACCTGCTCATCACCGTACCGGGCGGCAGTCTCGGCTTTGTTCAGCCCTTGCAGGTTGCCGTAGTGGCGCTCGTTCAGCCGCCAGGAGTGTTCGACCGGCAACCAGAGGGAGTCGAGTTCTTCGAGTACGATATTGAGCGTTTTGTTGGCTCGTTTGAGCACTGAGGTGAAAGCCAGATCGAAACTGTAGCCTTCGTTTCTGAGCAATTGTCCGGCGGCGCGCGCCTCCGCGACGCCCTGCTCGGTCAAATCGACATCCGTCCAGCCGGTGAAGCGGTTTTCTTTGTTCCAGACAGATTCGCCGTGGCGAAGCAGCACGATTTTGAACATGGGTTAATCGTCCAGAGAAGAGGTTGAACATGTATCAGGCGCAATCTTCGCTATTTATGACAAAGTGAGCAATACAGGCGCTTATGGAGACGAAGGCTCCTCTGAACCTGTCGAGGAAACCCCGGCCCTTTAAACGGGGCGACCTCAAAAGGGGCGAAAAAAGCTTATCTGTCGTATACTAATAGCTTTCGCACTGCTTTTTCTGATTAATCGTCTCCTCAAGGGAGGCGCGCGTTGCGCAAGGATCGATGTTGAAGGCGGTGGCAGCGCCGTATCTCGTTTTTTCATCAATATAATCTCGGAGCATTTCTTACGTGGAGTTTCTGCAACAAAACCTGCTTTGGGTCGTTCTGGCGACGGCATCCGGCATATGGCTGCTCGTCGACATCATCCGCCAGCGGCACGACAAAAGTTTGCTTACGCCCGTCGAGGCCACTTTGCTCATCAATCGCGAGGACGCGGTGGTGGTCGATGTGCGCGCACAGGGTGAGTACGAAAAGGGGCATTTGCCCAACGCCCGCCATCTGCCGCTGGTCGATTTTGAACGCCGCAGCTCGGAATTTGCAAAATTTCGCGCCCGTCCGCTCATCCTTTACTGCGCCAACGGGAATACTGTGGCGAAGGGAATTGCCGTCCTGAAGAAAGCGGGATTCGAGAAGCTCTACAATCTGCGCGGCGGCCTGTACGAGTGGGAAAAGGCCGGATATCCCATTACCCGCAAAAAAAAGTGAGTGACGACATCATGTCCGTGCCGAACATCAAGATATACGCGACCGCCGTTTGCCCTTACTGTTTGCGTGCCGAACAGCTTTTGCGCGCACGCGGCGTGGTTGAGATCGAAAAAATCCGCATCGATCTCGATGTTGACCGTCGCGATGAAATGATGCAAATCACCGGCCGCCGGACAGTTCCCCAGATTTTCATCGGCGATTATCATGTCGGCGGTTACGACGATCTTCATGCCCTCGACAGCGAGGGGCGTTTGACTGCCCTGCTGAACGGGCAGGATGCCTGAATTACCTTGTTTCTTCCTTTATCACGCTTGATCAACCATAGGACACCAACATGACCGACGATATCCAGGCCACCGACAAACAGCCTGTCTTCGCAATCGAGAAGATCTACGTCAAGGATCTTTCGCTTGAAGTCCCCAACGCGCCTCAAATCTTTCTTTCCCGCGAGGCGCCGCAGGTCGGCGTGCAACTTCGTACCGAATCTGCTCTCATCGAAAATGGCATCTTTGAGGTCAAGCTCACCATCACCGTCAAAGCTACCCTGAGTGAAGACCGTGTTCTTTTTCTGGTCGAGATCACCCAGGCCGGTATTTTCCGCATCCAGAATGCGCCCGAAGAGGAACTTGAACTGATACTGGGTATCGGTTGTCCGAATATCATCTTCCCTTATGCGCGTGAAACGATCTCGGATGCCGTGACCCGCGCCGGTTTTCAACCTGTGTTGCTTACCCCGGTCAATTTTGAAACCCTTTTCCAGCAGTCGCGTCAGAGCGCCAACGCAAACCCGACTCCACCGATGCAGTAACCCGCAGCCAACAGGGAGGAACTCCATGATCCGCTCTGCCATTCTTGCCGCTGGACTGGCCTTGCTGGCCGGTTCGGCTCAGGCCATCGAATACGCTTCCGTTACCCGGAATGCGATCCTTTTTGAGAACTCCTCTCTGCAAGCCCGTAAACTTGCCATCATCTACCCCGGTACGCCGGTGGAAGTAGTGGTGACAAGCCCCGATCTGCAGTGGGTGAAAGTGCGCGATCCTTCCGGCGCCATGTCGTGGATCGAAGGCAATGCTCTCGGCAAAAAGCGCACCGTGCTCGTCACAGTTGAACGCGCGGTGGTGCGGCGCGAGGCGGACGAACGTTCTCCGGTGGTGTTCGAGGTTGTTCGCGATGTCGTGCTCGAATTCGTTTCCGTACACCCGGGAGGATGGGCCAAGGTGCAACACGCCAGCGGCGGCAGCGGCTTTTTGCGCTCTACTGAAATATGGGGACTTTGAAGCGACAGGCGCAAAGAATGCGTATCGCCGTTTTCGGAGCGGGCGCATGGGGTACTGCGCTGGCGCAGGTGTTTTCTGTCGTCCATGAAGTTTGTCTGTGGGGGCGAGAGACTGACAACATCGAAACGATGCGCCGCGAGCGGGAAAACAAACTCTTCCTGCCCGGCATCGCCTTGCGGCCTGAACTGGAATTCAGCACCGATTTCGATCAGGCTGCCGCGGGCGCGGATTTACATCTCATTGCGACGCCGTTGGCCGGGTTGCGTGAAACCGCGAGCGCCCTGCGCGGCCTTTGGCAGGATGCCTCTGCCGTGCCGGTCATCTGGGTATGTAAAGGGCTGGAAGCCGACAGCGGCAAATTGCCGCACGAGATCATTGCCGAGGTCATGGGCGAAGGCGCCGCCTGCGGCGTGCTCACCGGCCCCACTTTTGCCGCCGAGATTGCGCGCGGGCTGCCGTCGGCCATTACATTGGCCTCAAGCGATTCTTCTTTCGCCACGGACTGGGTGCACAAACTGCATCAGCCGAGATTCAGGATCTACGCCAACGATGATGTCATCGGCTGCGAAATCGGCGGCGCGCTCAAGAACGTCATCGCCATTGCCGCCGGGGTGGCCGACGGCATGCATTACGGCCTCAACGCGCGGGCCGCGATCATTACCCGCGGGCTGGCCGAAATCGCCCGACTCGCAAATGCGCTTGGCGGGCGTCCCGAAACCCTGATGGGGCTGGCCGGCATGGGCGATCTTATCCTCACCTGCACCGGCGACCTTTCCCGAAACCGGCAGGTCGGGTTGGCGCTCGCAGCCGGAAAAACCCTTCCCGGCATTCTTGCCGAACTCGGCCATGTGGCCGAGGGCGTTTCCACGGCCCGCGAAACTGCCCGGCTCAGCCGCCGCCTCGGCGTAGACATGCCGATCTGCACCTGCGTAGAGGCCCTGCTGCGGGGCGATATCAACGCAAACGACGCAGTAGGACAACTGTTGGCGCGCGACCCGAAGCAAGAATAGGGGGGGCAGGGAACATCTGCCTTGCCTCCACCGCCTGTCATCCTGCTTGATGCCGCAGGATCCACACAGCGTCTGGATTCTGCGACTTCGCTTCGCGTTGCGCTGCAATGACAGAAAGGGTTTTGCAGTGTTTCCTCAGACGTACAACCCCGCCATTTGGTGGCACAATATTCATCCGCCGACAGGGATGCGCTCGCTTATATTGAAAGCCATGATCCGCGTACTCATTGCAGACGATCACGATATCTTGCGTGCCGGTCTCAAGCACATCCTCAATGAGGCCGGTGACATCGCCGTTGCCGGGGAAGCCAGCAACGGCGTGGAGACGCTTGCGCAGTTGCGCGCAGGGCACTGGGATGCCGCGGTGCTCGATCTCAACATGCCCGGCCGTAACGGGATCGAACTCATCAAGCAGATCAAGGATGAGTTTCCGCGCCTGCCCATCCTCATCCTCAGCATGTACAAGGAAGACATCTATGCCGTGCGCGCCCTCAAGGCAGGCGCTTCCGGCTATCTCTGCAAGGATAATGCGGAGGCTCTGCTGGCCGATGCCATCCGCAAGATCGTCGGCGGAGGTCTTTTCATCAACCAGAATATTGCGGAGAGCCTTACCCGCGACATGCTCCAGGGCAACCGGGAGCAACTGCCTCACAAGCGTCTTACTGATCGCAATTACCAGATATTCCTCATGCTCGTGCAGGGACTCGGCGTCTCCGAAATTGCCCGGCGGCTCAAATTGAGCGTGAAAACCGTCAGTACCCACAAAACCGCCATCCATACCAGGATGGGGCTGGCCAGCACCGCCGAACTCGTCCGGTACGCAATCCGGCATCAACTTATCGAAAGCGACGCGCCGTTGTCAGAGTAGGGCGCAGGCCACCGTGCACCGGATTTTGTGGTATCGGCAGAGGCAAGCCGACGTTCGGGAAAAGCCTTCCTGAATCAGAATATTCCCACCCCTCCCCGCGCGATTTCTGATGTATTTATCAGGTTTTGTCACCTGTCGGTGTCTGATTTTCCGGCGCAGAATAATAAAAATGTTGCTGTTACATATTTCCTCTTTTGAGCGGTATTTTTTCACATTTATGGCGTGCTGCAATGACGCAGAATAGAACAGCGTAATGCGATGAATAGTAAACGGATGCCGAAAGCTTGACAGTTTGCACTGTTTAGTCAAGGTAATTCACAAGGGGCAATCCGGTAGAACGGAATTTTCCGAGGAGAATGATGATGAAAAGCCTGGTAGTCAAAGCAACAGTAGCACTGCTGGCGGCGACATTCGGGATGGGAACGGCTTTGGCCGCAGAATCCTTGCAAGATGTGATGAAGCGGCGCGGCCTCAGTCAGCAGGATCTTATGGCTGCGGCCAAGACGTATACACCAACCGGCAAACGCGATGAGTTCGTGGCCTTCAGTTCCGGCGGACAGTCGGGGCAGATTATTGTCTATGGCATTCCTTCGATGCGCATTTTGAAATATCTCGCGGTGTTTACACCCGAACCCTGGCAGGGTTACGGGTATGACGAGGAATCGAAAGAGATACTGAAGGGGGGATGGATCGAGGGGAAGGAAATCACCTGGGGCGATTCGCACCACCCGGCCATTTCCGAGACCAATGGAAAATACGACGGGCAGTTCCTCTTTATCAACGACAAGGCGAATCCACGCATTGCCGTGGTCGATCTGCGGGACTATGAGACCAAGCAGATTGTGGCGAACCCGATCTTCAAGTCGGAACACGGCGGCGCGTTTGTGACGCCCAATACCGAATATGTCATCGAAACCGCGCAGTATGCCGCGCCGTTGGAAGGCAAGAAATTCTATCCATTGGAAGAGTTCAACGAGAAGTATCGCGGCGGGATCACGTACTGGAAGTTCGACCGTACAGCAGGCCGCATCGACGTGGCGAAATCTTTCTCGGTTGAATTCCCGCCGTACTCGCAAGACATATCAGATGCCGGCAAAGGGCCGTCGGATGGTTGGTCTTTTTCGAACTCCTTCTGCTCTGAGCGCTATGTAGGCGGTATCGAGCGGGGCCGTCCGCCGTTCGAGGCGGGTTGCTCGGCCAAGGATACAGACTACCTGCACATGGTTAACTGGAAGAAGGCCGCCGAACTCGTCGCGCAGGGCAAGGCAAAGAAAATCAACGGTCACAACGTGTTGATGATGGATACGGCAGTGAAGGAAGGCGTGCTTTTCCTGATCCCTGAGCCGAAGTCGCCGCACGGCGTGGATGTGACGCCCGATGGCAAGTTCATCATCGTTTCTGGCAAGCTCGATACGCATGTGTCCGTCTATTCTTTCGAGAAAATCATGGCCGTGATCAAGGCGGGCAAGTTTGAATCGAAAGACCCCTACGGCATTCCGGTGATCGGCATGAAGGATGCGCTGCATAAGCAAGTGGCGCTCGGTTTGGGGCCGTTGCACACGCAATTCGACTCGAAGAAGTGCATTGCCTACACCTCGCTGTATGTCGACTCCCAGGTTGCCAAGTGGAATTTCTGCGATGGCAAGGTACTCGACAAGATTTCGGTGCATTACAACATCGGCCATCTGATGACGATGGAAGGCGATGCTGTCGACCCGAAGGGACGTTACCTGGTGGCGCTGAACAAGCTCTCCATTGATCGTTTCAACCCGGTCGGGCCGTTGCATCCGCAGAACCATCAACTCATCGACATCAGCAATGAAAAGATGCAACTGCTCTACGACATGCCGCTGCCGATGGGTGAGCCGCACTATGCCGTGGCTATCGAGGCTTCCAAGCTCAAGCCGGGCGTGCGCTACAAGGTGGGCACCAACAGCCGCACCGATAAACCACACCCGGGTGCCGTCCGCGCGGGCGAGGAGCGCACCGAACGCAAAGGCAACAAGGTGACGGTGTATGGCACGTTGATCCGTTCGCACATCACGCCTGAAATCATCGAAGCGGAAGTGGGCGACGAAGTGACGATCTACCTTACCAATCTTGAACGCGCCCAGGATGAAACCCACGGCTTTACCGTCTCCACCTACAACGTTCATGCGTCGATCGAGCCGGGCAAGACCGCATCGGTGAAGTTCAAGGCGGACAGGGAAGGTGTGTATCCGTACTACTGCACGGAATTCTGCTCCGCGTTGCACCTTGAAATGCAGGGCTATCTGCTGGTGAAACCGAAGGGCTGGAAGCCGTCGGCGAAGAAGGAAATCGCCAAGGCGACCTATACCGAGAAGGATTACCAGGCGAAGCTGAAGGCGATTGCCGAGACGCAGGCGGTGATCGACACGGTGGTGGGCTTCATTACCAGCACCAACTTCAAGGACTTCCCGGATGTGGTGGCGATGGTCGAGGATGCCACCGATCAACTGGGCAAGATCCCTGACGCCAAGGCCAAGCACGAAGCCGCTGCCGCGAAGAAGGATTGGGAGCAGGCCATGTTGTGGGCCGAGCAGGTCTTCCAGTATCAGGTCAAGGCCGCCGACATCGGCTTGCGCGCCAAGACTTATCTTGAGCAAAAAGGTGCCAAGAAGATCAAGTGATCCGTAACTTCTCCCCTGCCTTGCGTGTGGTGCTTTCAGCCGCACACAAGGTAAGGCGGAGAGGTGCGCTCCACTGCAAAAAAGGAAAAACCATGAAACGACTATTGGCCTTATCCGCCGTGTGGGCGTTCGCGCTCCCGGTAAGCGTTGCCGCAGCAGATGGAGCGGTGTTGTATGTCGAAAAAACGTGCGTTGCCTGTCACGGTGCGAAAGGGAACAAACCGCTGTTGCCAAACTATCCGAAGATCGGGGGGCAGAGTGCGGCCTATGCAGAACAACAGATGAAAGACATCAAGAGCGGTGCGCGTGCCAACAGCCAAAGCGCAGCGATGACGGGCATCATGCATCTGGTGAACGATGAGGAAATAAAGGCGTTGGCTGTCTGGCTGGAAACGCTGAAGTAAGGCTCAAGAGTTCAATTTACGCCGGGCAAGAACCTGGCAATATGGCGCGGCCATTGCGGTTCTGGTTCTTCCCGGGTCACTTTCCCGGAAAGGGAAGTCTAAAAAAAGGGGCGTCTCCGATGAAAAAATCTCTTTTATTTACGGTCTTGCTGGGAGTGGCAGGCGTTGTGACGCTGAGTGTCTCTTTCGCCGGGCCACCGGCTCCGAAAGCAGCAGGGATCGAAAGTAAGGGCTATACCTGGAACGCCCAGGATGGCGAGAAGATCGAGGCGGTCAAACTCAAGGGCAACAAGGTCAATGGAGAAGAAGCCTACGAAGTGTGCGGCGCTTGTCACCTGCCTAACGGGGCGGGGCGGCCGGACGGCACCTTCCCGCAACTCGCGGGCCAGCATACGACGGTGCTCATCAAA
Organism: Azoarcus sp.; assembly: GCA_031277415.1. Classification (GTDB taxonomy): domain Bacteria; phylum Pseudomonadota; class Gammaproteobacteria; order Burkholderiales; family Rhodocyclaceae; genus WRNU01. The sequence continues at coordinate 9,393 of JAITMK010000111.1, read as the reverse complement.
CAGATGGCCGACACCCGCGCGGGTCTGCGCGACAACCCGACGATGTACCCGTTTGCAGTGGTCTTGACCGATCCGCAGGAACTCGCCGACGTAGCCGCCTACATCGAAAGCCTGTGCATTCCTCTCGACCACGGCAAGTACGAAGGCTCTGATGCGGCACAGCAGATCGCCAAGGGCAAAGGGCTCTACGAGAAACAATGCCTGGAGTGCCACGGCAAGAATGGCGAAGGCGACAAGGCGAAGTTTTATCCGGTGATTGCCGGACAGCACTACAACTATCTGCTGACCCAGATGACGCATATCCGCGATGGCAAACGCCGCAACTCCAACCCGGAGATGGTAGTGGCCATCAAGCCTTACACGGATGACATGCTGGTGGCGATTTCGGCATACCAGGCGAGCCTGAAGATGCCCGGCGCGATGTGCGCAGAGAAAGCTGCCAAGAAGTAGCGATGAAGAACCTGAACGTGCTCGCGAAGAAGCGGAACGTACTCGCGGAGAACCAGAACGTAATCGCAGGAATTCTGGCGCTGGTGGGGCTGGCGGCGATAGTGATCGCGTACTTTTTACCGATCTGGTGGGTATCGCTTACTGCGCCCCAATACCCGGAGGAAGCTTTTCCGGACGGTATTCGCATTCACTTTCATTTTGACCGTGTCGCCAACGGCTGCAAGGCGGCGGGCGCGGGCACACGCATGGCGGGTGAAATCATCCAGGGCGATCTTTCGCACGAGACCGAGCGGTGGAACCCTATTCTCGATGCGCAGAAAAACGTCGACAAGGGTGCCGAGGGACTGGATTGCGTGCATGAGATGAACATCATCAACCACTACGTCGGCATGTTCCCGATCGAGACGGGCGCGCCTGTGGAACGGCCTCTGGCGAAATTTTTCTTCGGATTTTTCGCGGTGATGATCGTGGCGTTCGTTTTGCCTTGTCGCTGGGTGCGGCTTGCCTGGCTCTGCGCGGGTTTCCTTGCGGTAGCGGCGTGGATGATCATGGATCAGTTAATGCACGGGCAACTCGATGTCCAGGTGCAGGACTACGTCCGGGAAGCCGGAAGGTTCTTCAAGGAGCCGGATCGCATCGCGGCCTGGGGTGAAAATGTACGGATCATTTCTCTAATCGTGATATTCGGTTTGATCGCAAGCATGGGCATCGTGGTGGCTGGTGTGGCGAAAACACGCAATTTCCAGTTGTTGCTGGTTGCCGTTCCCGCGCTGCTGCCGCTGTTCTTCCTGATAACGTACTCGGGCTGGCTGTGGTACTTCGGTCACAACCTGCATCCCTGGGGGTCGTTTACGGTGAAACCCTTCATGCCCACGGTGTTCGGTGAAGGCGAGGTGGCGCAGTTCTTGACGTATTCCTATCCGACCTGGGGGTTCGCGTTGCTGATGCTGGCTTTCATTTGTTTGGGACTGGCGCTTCTGATTCGCCGAAAACAGTTGCGTGAACACCCGGATATGGAATGAAGATCCAGTTCAGCGCGTTCGGGCCGTTTGCATGCTTTCGCGCTGGAATTTTTGTCGCGTTCGTATGCCTGATGTTTTTGTTCCCGCAGAGAGGAATCGGGCAGTTGGAATCGTTCGGGGACAAAGCCAGCCAAAGTTATCATGGGAGCGGTGGCGACGGTTTGCCGCGCGTGACCATTGATCGCCCGAAGCCGGTCTGGATGCTCCTGGAGCGCGACCCGCGCATTCATGGTCTGAAACCATTCCAGCCGCTCGTGGATGCCGCAGCGCCGGGTTCCACGCTGCGCCCGCCGCCGGGCGTTTATTCCGGGCCGGTCAGCGTCGACAAACCGCTCATCATCGAAGGGGGAGGGGCCGTTACGATTGATGCGGGCGACAAGGGTACGGTGATGGCGCTCAACGCAAATGATTCCGTCGTGCGCGGGTTGCGGCTCACCGGTTCCGGATCGTCGCATGACACGGATGATGCCTGTCTCGACGTGCGCGGAAACCGCAACGTGATCGAGAATTTAATCGTCGACAACTGCCTGTTCGGTATCGACTTGAAACAGTCTTCTCACAGCGTGGTGCGCCATAACCACATTCGTTCCAAGTCCGTCGATCTCGGCATGCGGGGTGACGGTCTGCGGCTGTGGTACAGCCACGATAATCTGATAGAGGGTAATAAAGTCACCGATTCGCGCGACATGGTGGCCTGGTATTCGCATCGAAACGTGTATCGCGGCAACATCGGCGAACGCAGCCGCTATTCCATTCATTTCATGTTTTCGAACGACAACATCGTCGAAAACAACCAGTTCAAGAACAATGCGGTGGGCGTGTACTTCATGTACACCCACGGCGGTGCGGCGCGCGGCAACCTCATTTCTCATTCCACCGGAGCCACGGGAATGGGTATCGGTTTCAAGGAAGCCTCCGGCACGGTGATCGAAAACAACGAAATCATTTATTGCGGTGTCGGTATAAGTTCCGATCTCTCGCCTTTCGAGCCGGATTCGACCATCGAAATCAACGGTAACCACTTCGCCTATAACGGCATCGCCATTTTGTTCAATTCGGAGACGGGAAACAATAACCTGCGCAACAACGTTTTCGAGGGCAATCTGGCGGATGTGAGTTACGGTGGACGATCCGAGAATCCGGAGAAAAATTTCTGGGAAGGCAACTATTGGGACAGCTATCAGGGGTTTGATATCGACGGCGACGGTGTCGGCGATACCCCACACGAGTCTTACGCCTGGGCCGACCAGATCTGGATGGAATTTCCGATGGCGAGTTTTTTCCGCGCTTCGCCGTCGCTGGAATTGCTCAATTTTCTGGAACGGCTCGCGCCGTTCTCTTCACCCCATCTCATTTTGCGCGATAACAAGCCGCGTTTCTCCAAGCCCCGGCGGGAGCGCGCGCCATGAGCGGGTCAGAGCCGGATCCGGTTTCCCGGCCAAAGGTGCCGGTGGAAAAGGCGCGTCGCGCTCGACGCAAATTCATCCGTTCGGCCATGCTGTTGGCCGGGGTGCTTGGAACATCGCTTCTTGGCGTCTTGCCGGTTTTGCGCGCGCGGGTGCAACGGCTGCGCCCGCCGGGCGCGCTCGATGAAGATGATTTTCTCGCTTCCTGCATCAAATGCGGGCAGTGCTTGCAGGTCTGCCCGGTCAAAGCGATCCGGCTGGGCGATATCGACGAAGGGGCCGGAATCGGCGCGCCTTACATCGTGGCCCGTGATCAGGCGTGCGATTTTTCCTGCGATGTGATGCAATGCATCCTCGCGTGTCCGACCGGCGCACTAACCAAGAAGAAACCCAATTTTCTGCCGACGCGTGAAGGAGCCGGGATGGCCAGGCTGCCGGTGCTCAAGGCCAGGGTGGACATGCCGGAACCGGCCATCGATCTCAAGGAACGCATGGGACTGGCGCGGCTGACGCGGCCGGAAGCCTGCCTGGCGGTGCAGGGCAAGGGGTTTTTCGGTCCCGCGCGTGGCCTGGCATTCAAGGGGCGGATGCGTTACACGCATCTCAACCGCTGGAAACCCATTGCCGTGCGCGATCATCCTTATGAGCGCGAGCTTTGCGACCTGTGCGTTACGGAATGCCCGTTCAAGGATGCCATAGAGCTGGAAGCCTTTACCGATTCCGGCGGCAACCGCCGATTCCGGCCCGTCGTGCTGGAACAGTGTGTGGGCTGCGGCGTGTGCGAAATGATCTGCCCGGCAGAACCGGCGGCTATCGAAATCGAGACGCGAGCGGTCTGGAAGACGAACGGGGAGGGGGGTTGAAATGCACCGCCTCGTTGAAAATTTTCTGTGCATGTTGGGCGTGGAACCCAAAAAACCGGGGCGGAATTCGGGGCAAATCTCCGAAGAAGTGCGCCGGATCATGGAGATCAAGCGGGAAGATAAATCCCGCATCAAGGAGCACCTGCACGAACAGGCGCGTCTGAAACCGCGCCATATATGGCGTAAACGGCGCTGGATCGTGCTTGCGGCGGTGAATCTGTTATTCGTGTTCTCGTTCTGGCTGGACATTCAGCTACTCGAAGGCGCACTGACGGGTTCGCGCTTCGCGGGGTTTCATCTCATCGACCTCAATGCCGCGCTACAGGTGATGTTGGCGCACAAGCACACCATCGTGAATCTCATCATCGGCACGCTTACGGTCTTCCTGCTCTGGGTGATGCTGGGCGGGCGCAGCTTTTGTTCCTGGGTCTGCCCGTATCACCTGGTCTCGGAACTCACGGAGAAGATTCACCTCACGCTCGTGCAGCGCAAGATCGTGACCGAGCACGAGTTTCATCGCGGTACGCGCACCGTGTTCTGGCTCCTGTTTGCCGTGCTGGCATTCGTGACCGGCTATACGGTTTTCGAGACGCTCTCGCCTGTCGGCATCCTGTCGCGTGCGCTGATCTACGGGCCGGGGCTGTCGCTGGCCTGGGTGTTTCTGTTGTTGCTCTTCGAGGTGTTCTGGTCGCGGCGCGCGTGGTGCCGCTACGTCTGCCCGATCGGCCTGACCTACGGTGTGGTGGGGACGATTTCTCCGTTACGGGTCAGCTACCACGTCGAACAGTGTTTTCATGAAGGTGATTGCCGCAAGGTGTGTCTGGTGCCCCATGTGCTCGATGTAACGATCAAGGGGCGCGCCACTGAGGCGCAGATGGGGCTTGGTCCCGACTGTACGCGCTGCGGCCTGTGCGTGGATGTCTGTCCGACCGGGGCGCTGCTTTATGAAGTCAAAGGTTTATCGGAACTGCTTTAGGGATGCCTCTGAACAAATACCAACCGTTCGGGCTGAGCCTGTCGAAGCCCCTGCCAATGCACCATTTGCCCTTCGACAGGCTCAGGGCGAACGGAATAAATCAGAGGTTCCTTAGAGTTACTTCTTCCCCTTGAGGGGGAGGGCTTATGGACAACCGACCGTATGATTTTTATTGAAAATCTCGTCAAGACTTTTCGCCGGGCGCGGGTGCTGGATGGTATCGGGCTATCCATAGAGGCGGGCGAGCGTGTCGCCTTGATCGGTTCCAACGGTGCGGGCAAGACGACGCTCATTCGCTGCCTGCTTGGCGAATACGCCTGCGACGGTGTGGTGCGGGTGCTCGGGCTGGATCCGCGCAAACATCGTTGCGAAGTGCTCAACAAGATCGGCTTCGTGCCGCAACTGCCGCCGCCGCTCAAAATGCCGGTGGGGCAACTCCTCGAATTTTCGGCTTCGCTCTGTGGCGTTGCGCCAGCACGCATGATCGGCATCGCCGAGGAACTCGGGCTGGATGTGGCCGCCGTCCGCTCACGGCAGTTCCTCCGCCTGTCGGGCGGCATGAAGCAAAAACTGCTCATTGCCATTGCGCTGGGACGCGATACCTGTGTGCTGCTGATGGATGAACCGGCGGCCAATCTCGACCCCGAAGCCCGCAAGATTTTTTTCGACCTGCTTGCGAAACGTCAGGAAAACACCACCATGCTCATTTCCTGCCACCGCCTTTCCGAAATGTCCGCAATCATTACCCGCGTCGTGGAAATGGATCTGGGGCGCGTTACGATCGACCGTCTCAACCGGGAGGGGGCCTGAATGCGTTATCCACATGCGCTTTTCGTGACAGTTGCTGTCGTCTCCCTGATGCTTGCCGCCTGCGAGAAACACGGCAACTGGCCGGAAGGAATGGAACCGATCCACTGGGATCGGGATGCCTGCGCCGAATGCAACATGGCGATTTCCGATCATCGCTTTGCCGTTGAATTGGTGCGCGGCAAACCGAACAGGGGAGTATTCAAATTCGACGACATCGGCTGCCTCATCGCCTGGTCGGAAAGGACGAGTAAAAAAGCCGGAACCCGCCCCTGGTGGGAAGTGCCGGAAGAAGAGGCAGGGGTTCGCGTATGGGTGGCCGATTTCGACAGCCCGCCCGGCAGCCGCGACGCGCTACGCTGGCTCGGCCCGCGCGCGGCGCGCTACATCGAACGCACTTCCCCGATGGGCTTCAACCTTGCCGCAGTGGAAAACGCCGCCGAGAACACCGTTGGCTTTGATGAAGTCCTGAAGCGTATTCAGGCGCATCGGCATGACCATGGGCATGGGGAAGGCCGATGAGACAGTTGCTTCTTACTGCCAGGCTCGACATTGCGGAGTCGCTACGTGCGCCCTGGTTTCTGGTCTACACCCTGGTCTTCGGGGGAATCGTTGCGCTGTTGTTCGTGTTCGGCCTGTCGGAGTCGCGCGTGCTGGGTTTCATCGGCCTGTCGCGCCTGCTGGTGACGTACATTCAACTGGCGATGGTAATTGTGCCGATCTTCGTACTTATTACCACGGTACGTTCCGTAGCGGGAGACCGCGAAGCAGGCGTATTTGAATACCTGTTGTCTCTGCCGGTTTCAATCGGCGCCTGGTTCTGGGGCAAGATTTTCGGGCGTTACGCAGTCATCTTCGCGCCGGTGTTCCTCGCCATGCTGGGCGCGGTGCTTTGGGGAATTTCCAGCGAAATCAACATTCCGTGGTCGGTATTCGGCTATTACACGGCATTGCTGGCCGCGATGGCGTTGTGTTTCCTCGGACTGGGCATGTTCATTTCGGCTGTGGCGCGCAGCACGGATACGGCGCAGGGGGCAGCCTTCATGCTCTGGCTCGTATTGTTGCTCTTTCTCGACCTGATCCTGCAGGGGGTCATGATTCAGAATCACATCGATCCCAAAACCGTCGTGACCATTGCGCTGGTGAATCCGTTGCAAGTATTCCGTACCGCCGCATTGGCGATGTTTGATCCGCAACTTGTCGTGCTCGGTCCCGCCGCCTACGTCATCTTCGACCTCTTCGGCTCAGGGGGGTACCGGATTTACGCCCTCGCCTATCCGTCCCTATTGGGGCTTTCCGCCGCGCTGGCGGGCTATTTTCATCTGCGCCGGGGAGATTTGCTGTGAAAGCGGCGAAAACGCTTGCCGGTGTGTTGTTTCTCGTCTTGCTCGCCGTTGGAGCGAAAGCGGAAGAGGGACTGGATGATCTCTTTGAAGCCCCTATGACCGATATTTACGGCAAGCCGATGACGCTTTCCCATATTCGGGGCAAACCGCTCATCGTCAATTTCTGGGCGCGTGCATGCGTTGCCTGCCGCGACGAGTTTCCGGTACTTGCCGCGCTACAGGCGGAGTACAAGGAACGCGGGCTGATCGTGCTCGGCATTGCGCTGGAAGAAGACCCGGTCAAGGTTCGCGAATTTCTTGCCGCTTACGAAGTGGACTACCCCGCCGCGCTCGCAGGCGAACACGGGATTCCCTTGATGAAAGCGCTTGGCAATAACGAAGCCCTCCTGCCGTTCACGTTGCTCATCAACCGGCGGGGCGAAATCATTTTTCGTAAATACGGAATATTCAGGAAAAGCGATTTCCAGGGTGTGGCAGGGGATTTTTTACGATAGCTGTGTTGCTTTGGAATTGGAGCGGTTTGGGTGATACATAACTGGATTCCCGCTCATCAAGGAAACGAAGAGAAAGCGTTGAACATGCACGGCATCGTAGGGGCGTTGCGTGCAACGCCCTCGCAAACCTCCTCCGCATGCTGGTAAATGTAAGGGCGTTGCACGCAACGCCCTTACAGAGTGCATCATCCCCTTAAGGAAAGCCTGCAAAACCCCTCCTGTCATTCTGCGCGCAGCGAAGCGAAGTCGCAGAATCCAGACGCCGCGTGGATCCTGCGACTTCGCGCAGGATGACAGGTGGTGGGTTATAAGGTAATGCAGGGGTTCCCTTAAAGAGCGGAAATCCACAAAAATCCGGGCAAACCGGTTCATGTTGTGCACGACTAAACAAAAACTGCTTTAAACCGAAACTGCTCTAATGAAACGCAGATTTGTATTGCATTCTACTATTCAATTCAAATAAATATTAGCGATATAAAATAATGGAATAAATAAGCATTCCATTGTGCGATTCTTTAAATTACATCCGTGTTTTTCAATGCATTTTATTAATCCTAAAAATCAATTAGCGTTTCATTATGCATTTTTAGTTTTGTACGTATTTTCCACAATACTTTATCAATTCATTAACTCAAAAATGTCGAAAATTTTTACATTAGTACTTTACTGATTTTTCGTAAATCTTTAATAATCAATAACATACAATTTAGGCACGATTTGTGCTGGTGAAAAGGCAAGTCAAGTTTGATTGGTATTTTCTTGACTTTAGTATCGAGCAGGCGCCCGCATATTGCAGTGTCTGTTCGCCCCCAACACCAGCAGGAGATACATCATGCAACTCAAACAAACAGTCGCCGCCGTCGCATTGGGACTCGCCTTTGCTGCTGGCGCACAAGCCGGCCCTCTCGGTGAGCTCGGTGAGCTTTCATTCGACAAATTGCTGGTCGGTGATGGCTATAAAGTCGGCAGTAATACTGCTTTCGAGCACGAATTTACCTTTACGGTAGCGGGCGATCTCCAGAACAACACCATCTTGCTCGATATGGTGTTTTCGGCGGAGGCGTATCTCAACCTTTCGAGTCTCACTGTCCAGTTGTTTACAGGAGACAACAGTATTGACCCCATTGCCTCGCTTTTGCTCGATGACTATTTCAATCCGGGCCAAGCGGGTTACTGGAAAGATGCAATTTGGTTTACTGCCGATTCGTCTGTGTCTCAGTACACACTCAAAATCCTCGGTACGACCGGCAGCGATTACGCCGGCAGATACAACTTCAACATAGGCGCCTCGCCGTCAGCGGTTCCCGAACCGGAAACCTACGCCATGATGCTGGCTGGTCTTGGCATGATTGGCACGATGGTTCGCCGTCGCCGCAAGGGCCTGTAATCCGGTTTCTTGATGCTTTTCCCGCAAGGGAAATGAAAAAGGGGGCGCAAGCCCCCTTTTTCATTTTCGATAGCCGAGACGCCGGACTCCCTCCGTCACGCCTTCGGCGTGCCACCTCCCTCAAGTGGGAGGCTATAGAGTTTGCGATGCTTCGCATCGGGGTGGAGAAGGATGAGTCGGCGTCACCCCTTGTCGCCCTTGCCCGCGCGAAGCGCGCTGACTCTATAGCCTCCCACTTGAGGGAGGTGGCACGCGCGTAGCGCGTGACGGAGGGAGTCAAAACGCATGGGTACGCATATATCGGTTGGATGAAGCGGCAGCGGTTCAAATGGAGTGATGTCCGCAGGTGGGGTAACTGACACGCCGGACTCCCTCCGTCACGCCTTCGGCGTGCCACCTCCCTCGGGAGGGAGGCTATAGAGTTTGCGATGCTTCGCATCGAATGGAGAAGGATAAGTCGGCATCACCCCTTGTCGCCCTTACCCGCGCGAAGCGCGCTGACTTTATAGCCTCCCACTTGAGGGCTGTCTCTCTATCACATTTTCCCCTCCAGTTCCCGCGCCAAGCGCAATCCCTGAACGCGCTCCTGCAAGCGCTGCCAGCCCTCCCACAGGGTGTTCCATCCGGGTCGCCCTGTGTGCT
>JAITMK010000104.1 GCA_031277415.1 Azoarcus sp. | reverse complement strand
CTGAAGCGTGTAAATACCCTTCCGAAGCGTATGAATACCGTCCAAGACCGCTCTGGCAGCAAGGGTGCGTTTCATACCGGTTTGTGGCTAAGATTTTGGCGTTTTTTGTGCGCTCGGCTGAGCAGGAAAGACGAGGGCAGAATTGTGACCGGACTGAAGTGCACGAAACAGGGATGAGGGCGTGATTTACGGCATCGGAACCGATATTGTCCAGATTGCGCGGATACGCGCGGCGCTCGACCGCCACGGTGAGGCGTTTGCGGCGCGTGTGCTGGCGCAGGGCGAGTGGGGTGAGTGGCAGCAACAGGCCGACCGCAATCAGGCGCGGTTTCTCGCCAAGCGTTTTGCCGCCAAGGAAGCGTTCGGCAAGGCGCTGGGCATTGGTTTGTCGCCGCCCGCGACTTTGCGCGCGCTGGGCGTGCAGCATGACGAGCAGGGAAAACCCGGTTTCACGTATGATGAAACGCTTGCCGCCTATATGCGGTCGAATGCCTTGACGGCGCTTCTCAGCCTGACCGACGAGAAGGATTACGCCGTTGCTTTTGCAGTCATTGAACGCCGGGAGGAAACATGAGACCGCACACTTTTCCTGTTGAGATGCCGCGCGGCGCGCTGATGATCGATGTTGCCGGTCTGACGGTGACCGATGAGGAGCGCGAGCGCCTGTGCGACCCGCGGGTCGGCGGTGTCATTTTGTTCGCCCGGAATTATTCCGATTCTGCGCAATTGCGTGCGCTGACCGGCGAGATTCGCGCCCTGCGCAACCCCGCTCTCATCATTGCGGTCGATCACGAAGGCGGGCGGGTGCAGCGTTTCCGGACGGATGGTTTTACGCGCCTGCCTGCGATGCGCACGCTTGGAAACCTGTGGATGCGCGATGAGGCCGAGGCGCTGGCGGCAGCCCGCGCAGTGGGGTTCGTACTGGCTGCCGAGCTTGTCGCGCATGGCATCGATCTCTCTTTTACGCCGGTGCTCGATCTCGATTACGAAAAAAGCCGCGCTATCGGCAGCCGCGCGTTTCACCGCGATCCGGCCATCGTGACTTCTCTGGCCCTGTCGCTCGTCGAGGGCATGGCGGATGTGGGCATGGGCGCGGTGGGCAAGCATTTTCCGGGGCATGGCTATGTCGAAGCCGATTCGCACCACGATATTCCAATCGATGAACGCTCGTTCGATTCGCTCTGGGATGCGGACATGGGGCCATACCGGCAAGGGTTGCTGCAAAAACTGGCGGGGGTGATGCCCGCGCATGTCGTTTATCCGAACGCCGAACCGGGTCGTGCCGGACCGGCAGGGTTTTCTTCTTTCTGGTTGAAGGAAGTGCTGCGCGAGCGGCTCGGTTTCGAGGGGATCATCTTCAGCGACGACCTCAACATGGCGGGCGCCACGCTCGTGGCCGGGGATGTCGTGGAGCGGGTGACGGCGGCGGCGCGCGCGGGATGCGATATGTGGCTGGTGTGCAATCGTCCCGATCTCGTTGCCGAACTTCTGTCACGCGGAATGCCAGAGATCGATGACGCTACCCGTGCCCGCCTGAATGCCGTGCCTGCGCCGCGTCCGTGGCTGGATGATGCGTTTGCGCTCGCACAGCATCCGCCATATGTGCAGGCGCGCGAGAAAGTGTCGGCCGTATTGGCGACGGAAGAGGGCGCCGACCATTCGGCAGTGGCCGCGGCGCTCAGTGGTGCCACGCGGCCGAATGGATAACCAGGATCAAGCCGCGCACGCGCCGTTCGACGCGCGTGCCTTTCTGCGTACCGTGCCCGAGACTCCGGGCGTTTATCGCATGATCGGCGATGACGGGCATGTGCTCTATGTCGGCAAGGCCAAGAACCTCAAACGCCGGGTGTCGAGCTATTTCCGGGGCAGGCAGCCCAGCGTGCGCATCGCCATGATGGTAGGGAAAATTGCGCGCGTGGACATTACTCCGACGCGCTCGGAAGCCGAGGCGCTGATTCTCGAAAACAATCTCATCAAGAGCCTCGCTCCGCGCTACAACATCCTGTTTCGGGACGACAAGAGTTATCCCTATGTGGAACTGTCGGGGGATGAATTTCCCCGTCTCGCGTTCCATCGCGGGGCTTTCAAGAAGGGCGCGCGCTACTTTGGCCCGTTTCCCAGCGCGCATGCAGTGCGCGAGAGCATTCAATTGCTGCAAAAGACTTTCCGGCTGCGCACTTGCGAGAACAGTGTTTTTCAGAACCGCTCGCGGCCTTGCCTGCTGGCGCAGATCAAGCGTTGCAGCGCGCCTTGCGTGGCGGAAATAGATCGTGATGCCTATGCCGCCGATGCGCGGCTGGCAAGCCGTTTTCTCGATGGTCAGGCGAGCGAGGTCATCGATGATCTGAGCGCGCACATGCAGGCTGCCGCAGGACGGCTGGCATTCGAGGAGGCGGCGGCTTGCCGTGACCGGATCAGGGTGCTGCAAACGGTGTTGCACCGCCAGTTTGCGGACAGCCGCAAGGATGAGGACGTCGACATCATTGCTTCGGTGGAGGCGCTTGGTTGGGTCTGCGTCAACATTGCAATGGTGCGCGGCGGCCGTCATCTCGGAGATCGGCCCCAGTTTCCCAGCGGCACGGCGGCGCTGGACGCGGGTGACGGACTGGCGGCTTTTGTCGAACAGCATTACGCCGTACATCCGTTACCGGCGCGTTTGCTGATTGCGCTCGATCCCGGCCCGGTGCGCGAGGCGCTTTCCGAAATCTCCGAACACCCGCCGCTTTTGGCCCGGCCTCGCCATGCCGCCGAAAAAGCCTGGATGGAAATGGCGGAGAAAAACGCCCGTTTGGCCATCGAAAGCCGCCTGCGGGATACGAGCCGCACCGGGGAGCGGCTGCGTGCCTTGTCCGAGGCGCTTGATTTGCCCGATGTCCCGGCGCGTATCGAATGTTTCGACATCAGCCACACGATGGGGGAAGCTACCGTGGCCTCCTGCGTGGTGTGCATCGACGGCGCAATGAAGCACGGCGAATATCGGCGCTACAACATCGGCGGCATCTCGCCCGGCGATGATTTTGCCGCCATGCGCCAGGTACTCGAACGCCGTTATGGTCGGGTTGCGGATGGAGAGGGTGTTTGCCCCGATCTCATTCTTATCGACGGCGGACGCGGACAGGTGGGCGCGGCAGCGGCCGTTCTGTCCGAATTCGGGCTGGATGCGGTCAATATCGTAGGCGTTGCCAAGGGAGAAGGGCGCAAGCCGAGGCTGGAAACGCTGATTTTTCCGGATGAGCGGGAGAGCATGGCGCTCGGCGGGCAATCCCCCGCATTACATCTGGTGATCGAAATTCGCGATGAGGCACACCGTTTTGCCATTACCGGCCACCGTGCCCGCCGTGGCAAGGCGAGGCTTGGCTCGAAACTGGAAGACATTCCGGGTGTCGGCCCCGCGCGCCGCCGTGCGCTTCTCTCGGCCTTCGGCGGGTTGGAAGGGGTGCGCGCTGCCGCCATTGAAGACCTGTGCCGTGTCGATGGAATCAACCGAAAACTGGCTGAACAGATATACTCCGCACTGCGTTAAATCTTCAAAGCGAGAGAAAACCTCCGCTGCACCCTGGCATGAGCATTAACATTCCCAACATATTGACTTGTGGCCGTATTGCCCTGATACCTGTCTTCATCGGCGTTTTTTATTTGCCGGAGACCTGGGTGAGCATGGAGCAACAAAACGTGCTTGCCACCGTCTTTTTTTGCGCTGCTGCCATTACCGACTGGCTGGACGGTTATCTGGCCCGCGTTCTGAAACAGACCTCGGCCTTCGGCGCGTTCCTCGATCCCGTGGCGGACAAACTGATGGTGACCACTTCACTCGTCATGCTGGTTCAACTCGACCGCCTGGATATGATTGTGGCCGTCATCATCATCGGCCGCGAAATCACGATCTCGGCGCTACGCGAGTGGATGGCGAGGGAGGGACAATCCTCAAGCGTGGCGGTTGCCTATATTGGTAAGCTCAAGACGACGGTGCAGATGGTAGCCATTCCAATGCTGCTGTTCAATGCGCCTTTGTTGGGCGTGGACATGACCATCCTGGGTACCATCCTGATTTACATTGCCGCCGCGCTCACGCTCTGGTCAATGGGCTTCTACCTCCATCACGCCTTTGCCGGACTGACGAAAAACACCGATTCGTCCTGATCCGGCCACAGGGGCGAAAATTTTTCGCCCCTGCATGGCCTCTGCTCAGGATTTCTTATGTGGCCGCCGTGTGTTGAAGATACGGGGCGGCGGGGTGGCCTGCAAGGGCCGGGGTTCCGCGTCCTCGGGCAGAACGACGTTGACCTCCATGACCTCGTAGTTTTCCTGCCTGCTGAACTGGATATTGATGGCGTCGGGGCTGACGTGAATGTATTTTGAAATGACCTGGAGCAGTTCATCCTTCATGGCCGGGATGTAATCCGTCCGTGCTGCGGAATTCGGCGCGCGCTCGTGCGCAATCAGGATCGCCAGCCGGTTCTTGGCAATGGCAGCCGTTTTCTTTCTTTCGCCGAAAAGACGACTAAGAAATGACATATTACTTGCCTCCGAACAGGCGCTTGAGAAAGCTGGGTCTCTCGAAATTGACGAAACGTAGCGGGTGCTGTTCGCCAAGGAAGCGGGAAACGACATCGACGTAGGCTTCCGCCACGTCCGTGCCCGTGAGGTGGATGGCGGGAACGCCCTGGTTTGAAGCGTGAAGAACGGCTTCAGATTCGGGAATGACTCCGAGCAGCGGAATGCGTAAGAGCTCCTGCACGTCCTTGTAGGACAACATCTCGCCGTTTTCGACGCGCTTGGGGGCGTAGCGGGTAAGCAGCAGGTGTTCCTTGACAGGGTCGCTGCCTTCACGCGCGCGCCGGGACTTCGATTGCAGGATGCCCAGGATGCGGTCAGAGTCGCGAACCGAGGAAACTTCGGGATTGGTGGTGATGACAGCCTCGTCGGCAAAGGTGAGCGCCATGATTGCGCCGTGTTCGATTCCGGCAGGCGAATCGCAGACCGCGTAGTCGAAACCCATGCTCTCAAGCTCTTTGAAGATGGATTCGATGCCTTCTTCGGTGAGGGCTTCCTTGTTGCGCGTCTGCGAGGCGGGCAGGATGAAAAGATTGTCGTTGTCGCAGTGCTTGTCCTTGATGAGTGCCTGATGGAGCTTGGCCTCGCCGTGAATGACATTGATGAGGTCATAAACCACGCGCCGCTCGCACCCCATGATGAGATCGAGATTGCGCAGGCCGACGTCGAAGTCGATGACCGCTGTTTTGAAACCGCGCAAGGCCAGCCCCGAAGCGAATGCTGCACTGGTGGTGGTCTTGCCTACTCCGCCTTTGCCGGAAGTAACGACGATGACTCTCACTTTTTCCCCTTGTGTGGTTGATTTTCAGTTGATCTGGAGCGGTTCGATAACAATGGATTGATTCTTTGCCGAAGGTTTCATGCGCACGACAACCGCGCGGCCTGCGATGTTTTCAGGGACACCCCGTTCAAAAGTGCGGTAGATGCCGGCGACCGCAACCAGCTCCGGGCCGAAGCAGGTTGTAATGATCCGCGCGCTGGCGTCCCCTCGCGCCCCGGCAAGTGCCCGGCCTGCCAGGGGGCCAAAACAATGGATGTTGCCGTCGGCAATGACTTCCGATCCGGGGCTGATGCCGGAAAGTAACACGAGATCGCCTCCCTGCGCGTAGATTTGCTGCCCTGAACGCACGAACCGGTCGATGTACAGGGCGGGGGTTGACGGGCCGGAAGCCGAGCCGGAATTCAATGTTTCGTTGGCAGCAGCAGGAGGAGGCTCCGCCGCCTTTGCCGGGGAAGGTTTTCCCGCAGCCATTGGTGTACTGTCGAGTATTGCCAGACCGACACGGCGCGCTCCCGCGAGAAGCGTTTCATCGGCCAGTCCGCGTGCTCCTATCGGTTGCAGGCGGTAACGCCGCAGCAGCGACAACAGACCGTTCCAGTCGATTTTCTCTTGCGCATCGAGCGCTGAAAAATCGAGGATGGCTGGTTCCTGGTTGAAAGTGTCCGGCCGACCGCCGAGCATCCTGTGCATTGCATCGGCCAACCCGGCAGGGTCGGCGCGATCCAGTACAACAAGAACCGCGTCCAGATTCATGTTGAGGAATTCGACTGACCGGGAGGAGGCTGAACGGGGCATGAACGCAACAATGTACGATTGAATTTCGCAAGTCTAATGGCGAGGCGGTTTTCCGGCAAGGCTCAAGACAATTGCGTGGGGGGTTTTATGGATGTTTCAATCCACGCCCGTAACCGAGCGACAACGACGCTTGGAAGAGGTTACGCCTCTCCCAAGCGGGATTATCCCCCTAAGGAAAGCCTGCAAAACCCTATTTTTCCGTCTCCTGTCATCCTGCTTGATACCGCAGGATCCACGCAGCGTCTGGATTCTGCGACTTCGCTTCGCTGCGCGCAGAATGACGGGAGGGGTTTTGCAGAGGATCCCTAAAGGGGGAGGTTTCAAACCGGAGTTAGTTTTCGATGAAATCTTCATTTTGCGCGCATCCATGCCTGCGCCGTGTCCAGCATCCGGCAGGAATAGCCCCATTCGTTGTCATACCATGACAGTACCTTGACCAGCGTTTCTCCGTCAGCGCCGGTCAGGACGCGCGTTTGCGTGGCGTCGAACGTGGAAGATACCGTGGTGTGGTTGAAATCGGACGACACCAGCGGGTCGGAATTGACCGCAAGGACGCCTTTCAATGGGCCGTTGGCGGCAGCAGTCATGAGGGCATTGATTTCTTCTTTCGTCGTGGGGCGTTCCGGGGTGAAGGTCAGATCGACGAGCGAGACGTTCAGGGTTGGAACCCGCAGCGCAAAGCCGTCGAACTTGCCCTTGAGTTGCGGCAGTACCAGCCCCACTGCCTGAGCCGCGCCGGTTTTTGTCGGAATGATGTTGGCTGCTGCGGCGCGCGCGCGGCGCAGGTCCGAGTGATACGCATCAACCGAGACCTGATCGTTCGTGTAAGCATGTACGGTAGTCATCAACCCCTGCCGGATGCCGACAGATTCAGAGAGCACCTTGGCGACCGGCGCGAGGCAATTGGTGGTGCAGGAAGCGTTGGAGACGACCGTCATGGAGGGTGCGAGCACGTTATCGTTGACGCCATAGACGATTGTGGCATCCACATCGTTACCGCCCGGCGCGGAGATGAGCACCTTCTTCGCGCCCTGCGCCAGCAGAGCTTGCGCTTTTTCCTTGCTGGTGTATGCTCCGGTGCATTCCAACAGCATTTCCACGCCGTACTGCGCCCAGTCGATGTCCTTTGGGTTCATAGTAAAGTAAAAAGGGATTTTTTTGCCGTTGACGATCAGGGTATTGCCGCCTTCGGTCTCGACCGTTGCGTTGAAGCGTCCGTGCGTGGTGTCATATTTCAGCAAATGAACATGGGTAGCGAAATCGCCGGGGGCATTGATGCCCACGACGTCGAATTCGTTTTGTAGTCCCTGTTCGTAAATGGCGCGGAACGTACAGCGGCCTATGCGGCCAAAACCGTTGATGGCAACCTTGATGGGCATGGGGTTTCTCCTTGAGGATGATGTTTGGAATGGCGAAAGGATGGCGAAAAAATTTGCCGTTCGCAAAAAAGCGTAATTCTAGCGGGGAAGGGCGGATGCCCAAAGCGTGATTTTCGTCGTATTCGGTGGCATGGATTTTAAGTCACCCTGACCGAAAAAGTACCGGGGTGACTCGAGTTGATGTTCGTGACGAGGCCAGATAGGTGAAAAATACCAAATAAATACTTTAGTTTTCCAGTGGGCGGAAGGTAATTACGAGTTTTCGCCGGAACAAGGCAGGATTGTTAGGTAGCGGCAAGGGGTCGGATTTGTGGATCGCACGCTCGATCGCATCGTCGAGCGTGCGATTGCCCGAGGACTGTTTGAGTTTAACGTTGACGATCTGGCCTCCGCTGGCGGTCTTGATCTGCTCGACTTCAAATACGGCCTCGTAGTTGCCGGACAGTTCTGGGGGACGGATCAGGTTGCGCCGAATCTTGGTGGTGATGGTTGCCCTGTAGGCGTCGAGTTCGGCGTGCCCCTTACTCCCCCCCAACAACTCATCCAGGCGTGCCTGGTGGGTGGGATTTTCTCTTGGTGGGGCACTGTAGGTTGGCGTACAACCGCTCAAAAATGTTGCAAACAAAGCGATGGTTAAACGTGTACCAGCCATTTAGGGTTCCTGTGAAAAGTACATTGTGGCGCCTTGTATGTTTATCGCACTGATTCTATAGAAGAATCGGAGGCTGAACGCCCCCGTCTCGCGCCGAAGTTGGACACAAGGACAACTGAGGACATAACACAAGAGACCCCGCTTGGTCTTGGCGCGGAGTACCTGGGTCGGCTGCCTAGGGGAACTCTGCATTACCCTATTATCCACCACCTGTCATCCTGCTTGATACCGCAGGATCCATGCAACGTCTGGATTCTGCGACTTCGCTTCGCGGTGCGCTGCAATGACGGGAGGGGTTTTGCAGGGAATACCTAGTTTTGTTGGGCGAAATATTTTTGCATGAACTTCAACATATTTTGTTCCATCAGGGCACCGAATTGCACAGAGAACTCTTTGCCTTTAGCGGTAGCAGAAGCGCCTAAAGGCGTTTTCATAAATGCGATGGATGCCTTCAACTCGTCTGCTGTAAAAAGATTGGCAACAAGGTCTGCCAGTTGATCTTTGATGGCTTCCCAACCCATTGCTTCCCGCATCGCCAGCATTATTTTATTTACCTCCGCTTGATCAATATCAGGCAAGCCGCTGAGCAATTGTGACAACTGCGGGCTCTGTATCTCCATCGACGCGTTGATCACTTCCTCGAAGCGGGCCAGTTCCAGATACTCAAAAACAAGTCCTCTGTCAGGTTTGTCGGCAGCATGCGCAGCAAATGAAAAAACGAAAAAGCAAAATATTGCTGTAATGGCTCTCATGGATATTTCTCCTTCAAAGTGGAACAAACAATCAAGATACCTGAGGACAGTTCGAATAATTCGTTTGCGTCCATTTTTTATTGTAAAAGAAATCCAACGCCACCCTCTCCCGCCCCTTCGGGGCACCCTCTCCCGCAAGCGGGAGAGGGGATTTCATCGTGCTTTGTTGGCAGATAGTTCAATAAAACAGAGCATCCCTGACGTTTGTTTCTACCCCTTCTTCTTTGCCGGGGGTAAATCCGTGCAACTTCCTTCCGCGACTTCCGCTGCCATGCCGATGGATTCGCATAGTGTGGGATGGGGGTGGATGGTTTTGGCGATATCGGTTGCGTCCGAACCCATTTCGATGGCAAGGCAGACTTCTCCGATCAGGTCGCCCGCATGGGTGCCCACGATGCCGCCGCCGAGGACGCGATGGGTTTCGGTGTCGAACAGGAGTTTTGTGAAACCTTCTTCCGCGCCGTTGGCAATGGCGCGGCCGCTTGCGGCCCAGGGGAAAACGGCTTTCTCGAACGTGCGGCCTTGCGCTTTTAGGGCTTCCTCGGTTTGGCCTGTCCAGGCAATTTCGGGATGGGTGTAAGCGACGCCGGGAATTTGCAGGGCATCGAACGCGGTTTTCAGTCCGGCGGCGGCTTCGGCGGCGACGTGGCCTTCATGCACGGCCTTGTGCGCAAGCATCGGGTTTCCGACGATATCGCCGATGGCGAAAATGTGTGGGACGTTGGTGCGTTGCTGATGGTCGACGGTGATGAATCCACGCTCGGTGACGGACACGCCCGCCTTTTCAGCGGCAATGGTATTGCCGTTGGGCGCTCGGCCCACGGCGACGAGCACGAGGTCGAAGGTTTCCTTTTCGCCGGTGGAGGTGGTGATTTCGATGCCTTCGGTTCCGGCTTGGGCGGCGGTGACGCCGGTGTTGAGCAGGATGCGGTCGAACCGGCCTGCGTTTTTCTTTTCCCAGACTTTCACGAGGTCACGATCCGTACCGGGCATGAGGGTATCGCTCAGTTCCACCACGGTGACGCGCGCCCCCAGGGTGCTGTAGACGGTAGCCATTTCCAGCCCGATGATGCCGCCGCCGATGACGAGCATCTTTTTGGGCACGAAGGGCAGGGCCAGTGCGCCGGTGGAATCGACGATGCGCGGATCTTCCGGCATGAAGGGAAGCTTCACCGCACGCGAACCGGCAGCAATGATGGCCTGTCTGAATCGCACAACCTGCTTTCCGTCGCCGGTGGCAACTTCCAGATGGTTGGGATCGATGAACTGCCCGATTCCTTGCAGGTGTTGCACCTTGCGGCCCCTTGCCATCCCGGAAAGACCGCCGGTGAGTTTTTTGACAATGCCGTCCTTGTGAGCGCGCAAGCGGTCGAGATCGATCCCGGGCTCGGCGAAGCTCACGCCACAGGCTTCAACGTGCGCGGCTTCTTCGATGACGGCGGCGACGTGCAGCAGTGCTTTGGAGGGGATGCAGCCGACGTTGAGGCAAACGCCGCCGAGAGTGGGGTAACGTTCGACGAGGATTGTCTTCAAGCCCAGGTCGGCAGCGCGAAAAGCGGCAGAATAACCGCCGGGTCCGCCGCCGAGCACGAGCAGATCACATTCCAGGCCGGAAAAATCGCCCGTATCGGGCGCTTGGGTGTCGGCACGGTTCATGTTCAGACCTTGATTGTTTACGCGTTTCAATCCACGCCCGTAACCGGGCGACAACAACGCCTGGAAGAGGTTACGCCTCTCCCAAGCGGGATTATCCCCCTAAAGGGGGAGGTTTCAAACCGGAGTTAGTTTTCGATGAAAAACCCTGTTTGCGTGCTTCAATGATCCTCGGATCGTAGCATGATGCTTTCCGTGTACGAGGGAGCTATCGGGTCAGCGCGCTTCGCGCGTGCAAGGGTGGCAAGGGGTGATGCCGACTCATCCTTCTCCACCCCGATGCGAAGCATCGCAAACTCTATAGCCTCCCTCCCGAGGCAGGGCGATTGCACCTATTTGTCATGATAATTTTTGCACTTTTAGCATGTTATTTGGCGTGAGGGCTTGTAAACTGCGTCAAAAAGTCGTCCACTCTGGTTTTTTGGGGCGCTCA
>JAITMK010000075.1 GCA_031277415.1 Azoarcus sp. | reverse complement strand
TCGGCCTGCCTGCGCCGGGTGCGCGCGCTGGAAGAATCGGGACTCATTACCGGCTACCGCGCCTTGCTCGATGCCCGCCGCCTTGGTTTTTCCCTGACCGCGCTGGTTCACATCTCGATGGATCGCCATACGCCGGAACGTTTCGCCCACTTCGAGTCCGAGATTTCCAAAATTGCTGAAGTACTCGAATGTCTGCTGATTACCGGCCAGTCCGCAGACTACCAACTCAAGGTCGTTGTTGCGGACATGGACGCTTATCAGGAATTGCTTTTGCAGCGCATCACCCGCATTGCCGGAGTGTCAGGCGTGCATACGAGTTTCGTCCTGCGCCGGGTCGTGGATGAGACGGCGTTGCCGGTGAGTTGAGAACTGGGGTATATATCTGAAAAAACAGAGTTGACGTTATGAAAAATGCGTCATACACTTAAGACATCTTTGAAGCCTCTGTATTACCCTGCCTCCATAGCTTGTCATCCTGCGCGAAGTCGCAGGATCCATGCAGCGTCCGGATTCTGCGACTTTGCTTTGCGTTGCGCTGCAATGACAGGAGGGGGTGCAGAGAAGCCCTTTACGAGTTCAATCATGTCCCCCGATACCTTCCCCCCCGACGTTCGCATCAATGCCCGCCTTTCCGGCGATGATGCGGCACGCTTTCAGGAACTGCTGGAAAGCAGCGGCCTGTCGGCATCCGACCTGTTGCGCGCCGCACTGCGCGAATATCACGCAGCCCATGCGCGTTCAACGCGTGACCCGCTGGCCTTGCTGGCGGGTTTCATTGGTTCGGGTGAAGGTCCGAAGGATTTGTCGGCTCGCTACAAGGATTATCTGAGCGAGTCGCTGGAAGAAAAAATTCCACTTTCGGTACAGGAACCACGTGGTACTTACAGATAGCGGTTTCTGGATTGCGCTGAACAACCGGCGCGACCGCTACCACGCCGCTGCGTTTGCAGCGGCCAAACGCTGGGCCAGCGAAGGGTTCGCCACGACCTGGCCGGTTCTGACCGAAGTCTGCCACCTGCTGGTGGCGCGTGTTGGCGTGTATCAGGCGCTCGAATTCATGGATGCCATTGCGCAAGGCGCGGCCAGCGTGCCGCCGCTGGACGAAGACGCGCTTTCCCGTGCCAGTTACCTGATGCGGCGTTACCGCGACTTGCCGATGGATCTGGCCGATGCCTCGCTGGTGATCCTGGCCGAGCAACTGGAGGAAGGCCGTATTCTTTCCACCGATCTACGCGATTTCTCCGGTTATCGCTGGAAGAACAGCCTGCCTTTTGCCAATTTGCTGTTGCCATATTGAAAATGCCCCGCTCTTTTCATTTTGATGTCATCGTCGTCGGCGGAGGCCATGCCGGAACCGAGGCCGCGCTGGCTGCCGCACGCACGGGCTGCCGAACCTTGTTGTTGACCCACAATTTTGAAACCCTGGGCGCAATGAGTTGCAATCCCTCCATCGGTGGTATCGGCAAGGGGCATCTGGTCAAGGAAGTCGACGCGCTTGGCGGGGCGATGGCTGCTGCCGCCGACGAGGCGGGTATTCAATTCCGTATCCTCAATGCTTCCAAGGGGCCGGCAGTGCGGGCAACCCGCGTTCAGGCCGACCGTGCGCTTTACAAGGCCGCCATCCGGCGAAGACTGGAAAATCAGTCCAATCTCTGGCTTTTCCAGCAGGCGGTTGATGATCTCATCGTAGAAGCCGGACAGGTTCGCGGCGTTGTTACCCAAATCGGTTTGCGCTTCACGGCGCAAGCGGTGGTTCTTTGCGCCGGGACGTTTCTCAACGGCATGATTCACATCGGGCTGGAACATTATCCGGCGGGTCGCGCCGGAGATCCGCCTGCGGTTCGCCTCGGTGAACGCCTGAAAGAACTTGGTTTGCCGCAAGGGCGGCTCAAGACCGGCACACCTCCCCGGCTCGACGCACGCACCATTGATTTTTCAAAAATGGTGACTCAGTACGGCGATACACCGCTGCCGGTGTTCAGCTTCATGGGGCATCCCGATCAACATCCGGCGCAGCTTCCTTGCCAGGTGACACAGACCAATCCCCGCACCCACGACATCATCCGCGCCAATCTCGGCCGCTCGCCGATGTATACGGGCGTGATAGAAGGCGTGGGGCCGCGTTATTGCCCGTCTATCGAAGACAAGATTCATCGCTTTGCCAGCCGCGACAGCCATCATGTATTTCTTGAACCGGAAGGGCTGGATACGCATGAAATTTACCCAAATGGCATTTCAACGTCCCTGCCCTACGACGTGCAACTGGATTTCGTTCATTCCATCGCCGGACTGGAAAATGCGCATATCCTGCGTCCCGGCTATGCCATCGAATACGACTATTTCGATCCGCGCCACCTGCGTTCATCGCTGGAAACACGCGACATCGGCGGTCTGTTCTTCGCCGGACAAATCAACGGCACGACCGGCTACGAGGAAGCTGCGGCGCAGGGGCTGCTTGCGGGACTGAACGCTGCGCTGCAAGCGCGGGGCATTGAGCCGTGGTGCCCGCGCCGTGATGAAGCCTATATTGGCGTGATGGTCGACGACCTCATTACGCGCGGCGTCTCCGAACCGTACCGGATGTTTACCGCGCGAGCCGAATATCGCCTGCAACTGCGCGAAGATAACGCCGATCTGCGTCTGACCGAAAAAGGGCGTGAATTCGGGCTGGTGGACGATGTGCGCTGGACTGCGTTCAGCGCCAAGCGCGAAGCCATCGAATGCGGTAATCGTGTGCTGAAAACAGCATGGGCGCGCCCCGAAGCGATTCCTGTCAGCGAACAGGAACGGACACTCGGCAAGTTTCTGGAAAACGAAACCCGATACTTCGACCTGCTGCGCCGTCCCGGAGTCACCTGGCGGGAGTTGAAGTCCCTGCCGGGTGCGCCCGAACTTGGCAGTGACGATGAACAGGTTATCGAGCAAATCGAAATCGCCGCAAAATATCAGGGCTACATCAACCGTCAGAAGGATGAAATCGAACGCCAGTCACGGGCCGGGGCCTTGCGTCTGCCGGAGAACATCGACTATGCGCAAGTGAGCGGACTCTCGAACGAGGTACGGCAGAAACTCAGTGCAGCGCGCCCGGAGACCATCGATCAGGCCAGCCGGGTGCAAGGCGTGACCCCCGCAGCCATCTCGCTGCTGCTTGTGTGGCTCAAGCGTCTCGATATGGCGGGGCGGTCGTGAGCGGTATGCTTGCAGCTCACGCTGCTCAACTGTCGGAAGGTCTCGCCGCGCTGGGAATCGGCTCGGCGGAATCCGTGCCGGAACTCCACGCGCGCCTGCTCGCCTTCGGCGAATTGCTGCTGAAATGGAACCGTGTCCATAACCTCACCGCAATCCGCAATCCCGGGGAAGTCGTTACTCATCACTTGCTTGATTCGCTCGCCGTACTGCCGTGGGCGAACCGTTTGAATACACTGGCGGATATCGGTTCGGGCGCCGGACTGCCGGGCATTCCGCTCGCGCTCGCCTGTCCCGGCCTCGCGGTGTATTCGGTCGAAGCGGCCGGTAAAAAAGCGAGTTTCCAGCAGCAGGCGAAAATCGAACTGCGGCTGGATAACTTCACCCTCATCAACCGGCGTGCCGAAACGATCCCGGCGACAGATTTTCCCGGCGGCGGTGTGGAAGGCGTCATCTCTCGCGCTTTTTCCAGCCTGGGCGACTTTGTGCATCTGGCAGGCCATTGGGTCAAGGAAGGCGGCGCGCTTTACGCAATGAAGGGTGCGCTGCCACAAGCACAAGCCGAAATCGCCGCCCTTCCCGCCGGATGGCAACTCGAAGCCGCGCACCCGCTCATGGTTCCGGGACTTGAAGCCGAACGGCATCTGTTGGTGCTTCGGCGCGAATAGCGCGCGCTCATTCCCAACTTCTGTATTTCTTTTGCCCTGCATTTCCCCTCATGTCGCCGGGCAAGTTATCATCGCCAGATTGGCGGTCTGACCGCGTTACGGAAAATTCTCATTCAACGACCATGTCACACATCTTTTGCGTGGCCAACCAAAAGGGCGGTGTAGGCAAGACCACCACCAGCGTCAATCTTGCCGCCGCGCTGCACCAGTCCGGGCAGCGCACGCTGCTCGTCGATCTCGATCCACAGGGCAACGCCACGATGGGCAGCAGCATCGACAAACGCAAGCTCACACATTCGATCTATCACCTGCTGGTTGGACTGGATGCCCTGGAGGCGGTGCGGGTTGCCTCCCCGTCGGGCGGGTACGATATCCTGCCTTCCAACCGCGATCTGGCCGGTGCCGAAATTGAGCTGGTCAATCTCGAACGGCGCGAGAAACGCCTGCGGGAAGCCCTGGACAAGTGCGCAGCCGATTACGATTTCATACTCATCGACTGCCCTCCGTCGCTGTCGCTATTGACACTCAACGGTCTTTGCGCCGCGCACGGGGTCATTATCCCGATGCAGTGCGAATATTACGCGCTGGAAGGGCTTTCCGATCTGGTCAATTCGATCAAGAAAGTTCATGCCAATCTCAACCACGACCTCAAAATCATCGGTTTGCTGCGCGTGATGTTCGATTCCCGCGTCACTTTGCAGCAACAGGTTTCGGCTCAACTCGAAAGCCATTTCGGCGAAAAGGTGTTCCGGACTGTCGTGCCGCGCAACGTCCGCCTGGCCGAAGCGCCCAGCCACGGCATTCCGGGTGTAACGTTCGACCGTTCATCGCGTGGCGCGCAAGCCTATCTTGCGTTTGCCAGTGAGTTGATCGAACGGGTCAAGGCGCTGTAACCACTGAAACACAATCATTTGATTTCATAAAACGATATGACGCCACCCAAACTCAAGGGCCTGGGCCGCGGGCTCGACGCGCTGCTGGCGGCCAACCGTGACGATGATGCCGAAAAGGGCGAATTGCAGTCCCTTGCGCTGAAAATTCTGCGCCCCGGCAGATATCAGCCACGCACCCGCATGGACCCCGGTTCGCTCGAAGAACTGGCGGCCTCGATCAAAACGCAGGGAATCATGCAGCCCATTCTCGTGCGTCCCATGTCTGGCGATGCTTTTGAGATCATCGCTGGCGAACGGCGCTGGCGGGCGGCGGAAATCGCCGGGCTGGATGTCGTGCCCTGTCTGGTGCGGGAAATTCCAGACGATGCCGCGTTGGCAATGTCGCTGATCGAAAATATCCAGCGCGAAAACCTCAATCCGCTCGAAGAGGCTGGTGGCATCCAGCGGCTGATCGACGAGTTCGGCATGTCCCATCAGCAGGCTGCCGACGCGGTGGGGCGTTCACGCCCGGCGACGAGCAATTTGTTGCGGTTGCTCAATCTCGCGCAACCCGTGCAGGAATTGCTGATGGCAGGCGATATCGACATGGGACATGCCCGTGCGTTGTTGCCGCTCGATGGGGCCAACCAGATTCTCATCGCCAATCAGGTGGCGGCCAGACAACTTTCGGTGCGCGAAACCGAAAAACTTGCCCGGCAGGTTCTTGCTCCGCGTCCTCAGAAAATTGTGCCTGCCCCGGACCGGGATTTACTGCAACTGGAGGAAGAAATCGCCGATGCAATCGGCGCTATGGTCAAGATCAGGACAAACCGGAAGGGCGCCGGAGAAATGGTGATCCGTTTCGCCAGTCTCGATCAACTCGACGGCCTGCTCGGGCGTCTGCGGTGAGATTTTTCGGTATGCCGTAAGGATTATTTGGGTTGTCGTTTGTGTCGGGGGTACGGCATTTTTCCACTAAGGATTGACTCGCCAACGATTGACTTGTTGAAACAAGTCCCCCAGAATTAAAGTTATCCCGGCAACCAGAGCGATAAGAACACGTCGGTGGGGGGAGGATGCACAAGGCAATTTTGCTGCAACTGGCAGCGACACTCATGGCGGCAGCAGTTGCAGGTGCCGCATTCGGTGCACGAGGGTTTTTTTCCGCAATGTGCGGGGGGCTGGCCTACGTGGTGCCAAGTGTTTTTTTCGTTTGGCGCCTGTGGCTGGCATCCTGGCGCAAAGAGCATGATAAAGTTATGGCGTTCATGACTGGAGAGTTTGTCAGGCTCCTCTCGGCGGCAGGCTTGCTCATCCTGGCAGCAGTGCTGTACAGGGATCTTCATTGGGGAGCATTCCTGATCGGTCTGGCGCTGACGGTAAAGGCAAATCTGTTTGCATTTTTGGTGAAAACTCGAACATGACTACAGCGCACGCGAAAACCCCGGGTGAATACATCGTTCACCACCTTGGGCACCTGAACAGTTCGCCCCCTCTACCTCAAGGGGAAAAAGCCAAAATCGTCGACTGGTCGGTCATCAACTACGACACCCTGTTTTTCTCGATCAGCCTCGGTCTCTTTACCGTGTTTCTGTTGTGGTTGGGCGCACGCAAGGCCACTTCCGGCGTACCGGGGCGTTTCCAGGCCTGTGTCGAAGTGCTTGTCGAAATGGTTGCCAATCAGGCCAAGGGCATCATCCACAGCCCCGAGTCGCGCCGTTACGTCGCACCGTTGGCGCTTACCGTGTTCGTGTGGATTTTCTTCATGAACGCGATGGATCTGCTCCCGGTCGACGGCCTGCCGTTACTCTGGCAAGTGGCGACGAACGATGGCCATGCCTCCCTGCGCGTCGTGGCGACCGCCGATCTTTCTGCTACGCTCGGCATGTCCGTCGGGGTATTGGTGCTGTGCCTGTTCTACAACGTCAAGATCAAGGGCGCAGCAGGCTGGGCGCACGAACTCTTCACCGCCCCGTTCGGCTCGCATCCGGTGCTGTGGCCGGTGAATTTCCTCATGCAGATCATCGAGTTTCTGGCCAAGACCGTTTCCCATGGCATGCGGCTATGGGGCAACATGTACGCAGGCGAACTGGTGTTCATGCTGATCGCCCTGATGGGCGCCTCATGGACGTTCTCCACGACCGGCGCCATGCTTGCCTTTGCCCATGTGGTGGCCGGTCTTGCGTGGGCCATCTTTCATATTCTTATCATCACGCTTCAGGCGTTCATTTTCATGATGCTGACTCTTGTTTACATCGGTCAGGCACACGAAGGACACTGATATTTCGTTGTCGTCGTTGCGGGGCTTCCCGCTGGGTTTTCTTCTATCAACTTCAACTGTTACTGTTTCAAGGAGTTATCACATGGATGTCCTCGGTCTTGTCGCACTGTCCGCTGGTTTGATCGTTGCGTTGGGCGCTTCTGCCGCCTGTATCGGCATCGCCATCATGGGTTCGAAGTATCTCGAAGCCTCGGCTCGTCAACCTGAACTGATGAATGCCCTGCAAACCAAAATGTTCCTTCTGGCCGGCCTGATCGATGCCGCGTTCCTGATTGGCGTCGGTATCGCAATGATGTTCGCCTTCGCCAATCCGTTCGTTGCTGCTAGCTGATCGGTTCGCGCGTTCCTCTGACCATTATTTTTAAGGACAGGAACTGTGAACATAAACGCAACTCTGTTTTTCCAGATTGTCGTCTTTGTCTTTCTCGGGGTGTTCACGATGAAGCTCGTCTGGCCGCCTATCGTAAAGGCGCTGGACGAGCGCGCAAAGAAAATCGCCGACGGTCTCGCTGCTGCGGACAAGGCGAAGTCTGATCTGGCGCTGGCTGAGAAAAGGGCTGTCGAAGAATTGCGCAAAGCCCGCGAGTCTGCCGGGGATATCCGCGCTTCCGCTGAACGGAACGCCGGTCAGTTGGCCGAGGATGCCCGTGCTGAAGCTGCACGCATCGTCGAGCAGGCTCGGCAGGCCGCAGAGGCTGAAGCCGATGCGGCCGCACAACGCGCCAGGGATGAACTGCGTGATCAGGTTGCCATGCTGGCCATCGCCGGTGCGGAAAAAATCCTGCGCCGCGAGATCAACCCCCAGGTGCATGCTGAACTGCTTGCCAACCTGAAACAGGAACTGCAATAAGTCATGGCTGGAAACGTCACCATCGCTCGCCCTTATGCCGATGCTGCCTTCAAGCTGGCTCGCGGGGCAGATGCGCTGGCGTCATGGTTGGAACTCCTGAGTCGGCTTGCCGCTATCGTGGCAGATGCCGACATGCAGGCATGTATCTCCGATCCCGAGGCGTCCGCCGATCAGCTTGCCGGACTGCTGTTGGACGTGGCCGGAGAACTGACCGACGAACAGCGCAATTTCGTCCGCGTCCTCGTGGAGAACGGACGTCTGCAAGTACTCCCGGAAATCCGGAACCTGTTCGTCGTTCTGAAAAACGAACATGAAGGCGTTCTGGAGGCCCGGATTGCTTCAGCCTTCCCGCTCGACGGCGCCACGCTGGCTTCGCTCACAGCAGACCTCGAAACCCGCTTCAAGGCACGCATCGACGCTATTGTCACCATTGACCCCGAACTTATCGGCGGGGTTCGCGTCGCCATAGGCGACGAGGTCATCGACGCATCCGTTCGCGGCAAGCTTGCCAGTATGGCCGCCGCGCTTAAGAACCAGGAGTTATCGAATGCAACTTAACCCCTCTGAAATCAGTGATCTGATCAAGAGCCGGATTCAGAACCTGCAACTTGCCGCGACTTCGCGCAACGAAGGCACGGTCGTATCCGTCACCGATGGCATCTGTCGTATTCACGGCCTGGCGGATGCGATGCAGGGCGAAATGCTGGAATTTCCCGGCAACACTTTCGGCTTGGCACTCAACCTTGAACGCGACTCCGTTGGCGCGGTTGTGCTCGGCGAATATGAACACATCACCGAAGGCAACACCGTCAAGGCGACCGGGCGTATTCTCGAAGTACCCGTCGGCCCCGAACTGATTGGCCGCGTGGTCAATTCTCTCGGCCAGCCAATCGACGGAAAAGGCCCGATCAACGCGAAGCTTACCGACAAGATCGAGAAAGTCGCGCCCGGTGTCATCGCGCGGCAATCCGTGTCGCAGCCGGTACAAACCGGGTTGAAATCCATCGACTCGATGGTGCCCATCGGCCGTGGTCAGCGCGAGCTCATCATCGGCGACCGCCAGACCGGCAAGACTGCCGTCGCGGTCGACACCATCATCAACCAGAAGGGCCAGGACGTTTTTTGCGTTTATGTCGCCATCGGCCAGAAAGCCTCGACCGTTGCCAACGTCGTGCGCAAGCTCACTGAGCATGGCGCGATGGAGTACACCGTCGTTGTTGCAGCGACCGCCTCCGAGTCTGCCGCAATGCAGTATCTGGCGCCTTACGCCGGTTGCACGATGGGCGAATACTTCCGCGACCGCGGGCGCGATGCGCTGATCGTCTACGATGACCTTACCAAACAGGCATGGGCTTATCGCCAGGTTTCGCTTCTGCTGCGCCGCCCGCCGGGCCGCGAAGCCTATCCCGGCGACGTGTTCTATCTGCATTCCCGTCTGCTGGAGCGTGCTGCGCGCGTCAATGCCGACTATGTCGAGAAATTCACCGACGGCGAAATCAAGGGTAAAACCGGCTCGCTCACTGCATTGCCGATCATCGAAACCCAGGCCGGTGACGTGTCCGCTTTCGTGCCGACCAACGTCATCTCCATTACCGACGGCCAGATATTCCTTGAAACCGACCTTTTCAATGCCGGTATCCGCCCTGCGATCAACGCCGGTATTTCGGTGTCCCGCGTCGGTGGCGCGGCTCAGACAAAGGTCATCAAGAAACTCTCCGGCGGTATTCGTACCGACCTTGCGCAGTACCGTGAACTGGCTGCGTTCGCGCAATTTGCATCCGACCTCGACGACGCTACCCGCAAGCAACTCGAACGCGGCCGCCGCGTCACCGAGTTGATGAAGCAGGCGCAATATTCGCCGATGTCGATTGCCGAAATGGGCTTCGTTCTCTACGCCGTCAACAACGGCTACTTCGACGACATCGACAGCAATCGTGCGCTGGCTTTCGAGGCCGGTTTGCTGCAATACATCAAGACGCAGCAGCCCAAGCTTGTGGAGGGTGTTCTGGAAAAGTGCGAACTTGACGCTGATGCCGAAAAGACCTTGGCTGACACGATTGCCGAGTTCAAGAAGAGCTGGGCGTGATGATGGCCGGGGAGACGGAAAATGGCTAGCGGAAAGGAAATCCGTACCAAGATCAAGAGCGTGCAGAACACGCGCAAGATCACCAAAGCCATGGAAATGGTGGCGGCATCCAAGATGCGCAAAGCGCAGGATCGGATGCGCGCCGCTCGTCCCTACTGCGAGAAAATCCGCCAGCTTGCTGCGCATCTGTCTCATGCCGATATCATCGGTTATGAACATCCATTTCTGGTTCAGAAGGAACAGATCAAGCGGGTAGGGCTGATCCTGGTGACAACCGACAAGGGCTTGTGTGGCGGTCTCAATACCAATGTGCAGCGTGTTGCGGTCAATGCGCTCAAATCCTGGGAAAGCTCCGGCGTGACCGAAATTCGCACCTGTTGCATAGGCAACAAGGGCTTTGGTTTCATGCAGCGCCTGGGGGTTGGCATTGTTTCGCATGTCGTGCAACTCGGTGACAAACCGGCGCTCGAAAGACTGATCGGGTCGGTAAAAGTTCTGGTCGATGCTTTTCAGAACGATGAACTCGATGCCATCTATGTCGCTTATACCCGCTTCATCAACACGATGAAGCAGGAGCCGGTGATGGAACAGCTTTTGCCGCTGACCGGCGACAAGCTGGGTACTCCCGACCGAAAATGGGATTACATCTACGAACCGGATCCGTATGCCGTGATTGACGACATGCTGGTGCGCTATGTCGAGGCGCTGGTCTACCAGTCGGTTGCCGAGAATATGGCTTCCGAGCAAAGCGCGCGGATGGTGGCGATGAAAGCCGCTTCCGATAACGCCAAGAACGTCATCGGCGAACTGCAACTGGTCTACAACAAGACCCGGCAGGCCGCGATCACCAAGGAATTGAACGAAATCGTCGGCGGAGCCGCCGCGGTCTGACGAACATTATTGACACAAGGAAAAACGATGAGTAACGGTATGATCGTTCAGTGTATTGGCGCAGTGGTGGATATCCAGTTCCCCCGCGAAACCATGCCGAAAGTGTATGACGCCCTTAAGCTCGAAGACACCGCAGGCTCCTTTGTCGAAAAGGATCTCACCTTTGAAGTGCAGCAGGAACTCGGTGACGGCATAGTACGCACCATTGCGCTGGGTTCCAGCGACGGGCTGCGGCGCGGCATGAAAGTTTCCAATACCGGCGGACCGATCTCGGTTCCCGTTGGCCCCGCTACCCTTGGCCGCATCATGGACGTGCTGGGGCGGCCTATCGACGATGCCGGTGAAATTCCCACTGAGGAGCGCCGGGCGATCCACCAGAAAGCTCCCAGATTCGACGAGCTCTCACCTTCCGTCGAACTTCTGGAAACCGGCATCAAGGTCATTGACCTCATCTGCCCGTTTGCCAAGGGCGGCAAGGTCGGTCTCTTCGGCGGTGCGGGTGTCGGCAAGACCGTCAACATGATGGAACTCATCAACAACATCGCCAAGCAGCACTCCGGCCTGTCCGTGTTCGCCGGCGTAGGTGAGCGTACCCGCGAGGGCAACGACTTCTATCATGAAATGAAGGATTCGAACGTTCTCGACAAGGTTGCGATGGTGTTCGGCCAGATGAACGAACCGCCCGGCAACCGCCTGCGCGTGGGGTTGACCGGCCTGACGATGGCCGAACGTTTCCGCGACGAAGGCCGTGACATCCTCTTCTTCGTCGACAATATCTATCGCTATACCCTGGCCGGTGTGGAAGTGTCTGCCCTTCTGGGCCGGATGCCTTCTGCCGTGGGCTACCAGCCGACGCTGGCCGAGGAAATGGGCCGCCTGCAAGAGCGCATCACTTCCACCAAGGTCGGTTCCATCACCTCCATCCAGGCCGTATATGTCCCGGCGGATGACCTGACCGATCCATCGCCCGCCACCACCTTCCTGCACCTGGACTCCACCGTCGTGCTTTCCCGCGACATCGCCGCGCTCGGTATCTACCCCGCCGTCGATCCGCTCGATTCCACCAGCCGCCAGCTTGATCCGCTGGTCATCGGTGAGGAGCACTACAACGTAGCGCGTTCCGTGCAACAGACCTTGCAAAAATACAAGGAATTGCGCGACATCATCGCCATTCTGGGTATGGACGAACTCTCACCCGAAGACAAACTCGCCGTGGCGCGGGCCCGCAAAATACAACGTTTCCTTTCGCAGCCCTTCCACGTTGCTGAAGTCTTTACCGGCTCTCCCGGCAAATACGTCCCCCTCAAGGACACCATTGCCGGGTTCAAGGCCATCGTCACCGGCGAATACGACAACCTGCCCGAACAGGCGTTCTACATGGTCGGCAGTATCGAGGAAGCGATTGAAAAGGCACGCAAACTCCAGTAACTCACTTTGTTTTCACCTTCGCGCGGCTTGTTTCGCGCGAAGGCTTGCTCCAGAGGATCGACCATGGCCATGACGGTACATGTGGATGTTGTCAGTGCAGAAGAGCAAATCTTTTCCGGTCTGGCGGAATTTGTCGCCCTGCCCGGTGAATCAGGCGAACTCGGCATTCTGCCCGGCCATACGCCGTTGATGACCCGGATCAGACCGGGCGCGGTACGAATCAAGGTTCCGAACCAGGACACAGAAGAGCTCATCTTCGTGGCCGGCGGCATTCTCGAAGTTCAACCCAGTGGGGTGACGGTGCTCGCCGACACTGCGATTCGTGGCAAGGATCTTGACGAAGCCAAGGCGCTCGACGCCAAACGCAAGGCCGAGGAAGCCCTTGTGAACAAGAGCGCTCAGATCGACTACGCCAAGGCTCAGGCCGAATTGATGGAAGCGGTTGCTCAAATCCATGCTATCCAGCGTCTGCGCAAGCATTCGCGCTGAACAGCAATATCTGGTTCCGCAGACACCTATGGAAACTCTGCGTTACCTTGCCTCCACAGCCTGTCATCCTGCTTGATACCGCAGGATCCATGCGGCATCTGGATTCTGCGACTTCGCTCCGCGTTGCGCTGCAATGACAGGAGGGGTTTTGCAGGGGTTCCCTATATATCGTCACTAAAACGGAAGCCGTTTTCGATCTCGCTGGCGAGAGGTTTGTTGTCGTCACCGAGAGCACGGATGAACCGTAGCCATTGTTCGTCCGGAATATCACGGATACGTAACATGGCCGCACGGCTACTGTGCCGCCCCAAACGCACAACTTCCACGGGCAAGGTGCAGCGCTCAAACCCGTTCGCGCCCAATTCCAGGACGGCTTTCCCGCTCAAGCCGACCGATAACGGCCTGTCGGCATGAGCATAAAAAACCTTTTCCGAACACTCATAGACAGCCAGCGCAATATCGTCTGAATCGACGGAGCCGCTGGAGGCATCGCCAGTTTGGCTGATTTGCAGGTAGGCGGGGCATTTGACCGGGTAACGGCGGTCGCGGTCCCGGACGGAATCCTGCAACGCACTCTCCGGCAATTGTGGCAAGCAGTGCTGATATTCCGGAGATCTATAGACGGTGCACAACAGTTGTATTTGCCGCAAATCCAGGGTGGAAAATATTTTTGTCTTCTCGTTGAAGAAATAGTCAATCAACTTCGGCGTCATGACCGGATCGGTTGTGGCATCGAATCGCTGGTGAGGAAACTGGCCGTTGGGTAGCGCAGCCTCTGCGAAATAATGAAACAGGTTTTTCTCCAGAGGAGCATCGGCATACTTTTTGAAAAAAAGTTCTTTTGCTTTTTCAAGATCGAGATGCGCACCGATTGCGGGCATGTTATTGACAAAGTCATAATGATCTGCCGGAGGGCACTCCAGTCGCCGAAAACACAGGATATTTTCGTAAAAACCAATATGCTCAGGATGGACAGCAATTATCAGGTGGCGTGTATCAAATCGGTATTCCGCATATTCATACAGGAATTTTAGCAATGGCATCATGGTCCGGCTTTTTGCCGCGTGAAAGCGGCTGTCTATAGCCAGTGCCGAGACCTCTGCCACGTTGCCGGGGGGCTGTAAAATTTTACTCAGATTGAATGCTCGCTGCATTGGGAAACCCAGGCCGTTTTCGCGTATCAGCGAAACCGTTCCCACCACCCGTTCCCCATAACGACACATCAGCGTCGAAGTCGTCGGCAATGCATGGTAAACCGTTACCCGCATTCCGGACGGATCAGGCTTCATGAACCCTGCCCGCACATATTCATCATGCAACAGGCGAAAGCAGGCTTCCAGTTCTTCCTTGGTCTGCGCGAGTTTGAAAACGAATTTTTTCGATAGTGGTTTATTGAACCACCGTGTCGATTCACACGCCTTCAAGCGAGGGACTCCGATAATTAGTTCTTGGCTTGGTCAGCGCGATTACCGCCGGATCGTGAGCAGCCATTCATTGGAATGATCTACGCTTAAGCCGTGAGATCAGCATAGCGTTAAAACGGTTCAAAGCATAACCCGGGTGCTTATGCGTCGACAGGGCATTATTTCATGCAGGCTTTCTACTTTCTGCGCTTGTGTTCGTGGCGGGCTATTCGGTATGTGAGTTGCCAATCCGGGCGCACACCCCGCCACCAGGCGCGATCAAATACCCAGGCCAGGGTGAGTAACAGGGGTGACAGATAATGGTCTGCCGCCGTGGGCAAATTGCCACGAGAAAGAGTGGGCGATGCACGCAAGGCACTCAGACGTTCCCGGGTCGTTGGATGCATGGAACGCGGTGGCGATTCGCTGTCTGAAATGATGCCATCATCTGCCACTGCATGGCGCAAAAAACCAACTGTCATTCCCAGGCACAGCTCACGGAATGGCCGGACCAGTGGTTTTGCTCGCACCATGCTTTGAGCCAGAACACGCGGCCAGTAGTCCTTGGACAGGAACTGTTCTTTGAGTGAGACTTCAGTCAGGGCATCGCCAAGCAAATCAGCATCGACGATCTTGGTCGCGTGTGCGTCAGCCTCGAATTCCTCGATACGTGCCAGACGAGCCATGTTGCGGTAAAAGCGATCCAGACAGCAATCCACTTGCGCGCCAATGGCTGGAAATACGTCTCCAATCCGATCAAGCGTCCGCAACAACCACGCTCGAAACAAGGCGCCATACTTGCCTGCCCCTTTACGTTGCATGGCAAGGTGGGCAATTTCATGTGCCAGCACCGCCATCAGTTGCGGGGATGTCACACTGTGCATCAATGGCAGCCCCAGGAAAAGATGCGTTTCGATTCGTCCGATCCCCCCCCAGCGCGGACGCTGCAGAAGCGCCGCATTCATCTCGGGCGTCACCCAGACATGATCGATGCGTCCGGCTTCGAGTACCCAGCCCACGCTCTTGATCAACTGATGCAGATTGTGGGCATCATCCGACGACAGACGTATTCCCTCTGGTAGGGGCAATGGCACAAACAGCACGGATATCAGCCGCACAGCGAAGAAAGCCATTACGGTAATCGACACGGCGGCAAAGAAAAACCCCGCTACCGGCCACTCCGTTCCGAGGAGGTTCCAGGCGCCATACGCGCCCAAAAGGCCAATTCCCAGTATCGCCACAGCAAATACTGGTATCAGCATCAAAGCCATCATTGCGACGATGGTCAGCCGCAAAGCCAGCCGCTTACGCAGCACAAACAGGCGGGGATGGCGTATTCGAGGAAAAGCTGCCTGGTCAGTCACTGATTTGATGGTATGTTGTTCGTACAGGGATACGGGCACGCTGCTCTGAGAACGCTACGACATTTGCCTTGCCGACCCGAAAAACTGAACATTATGTTGGCAATAAATCACGGTTCTATGGTACACATATAGCACGAATCCTGCGGTTACGCCAGTCTGCGGCCAATGCGTTTCATAAAATCCGGGCTTGTCCCGCAGATCATTCCGTGCCTTTGCTCCGTTCGGCGCGAAAACGCTGCATCAGGCCGCGAAAATCATTCACCTCGACCGCTGTCCGGATTTCTGACATAAGCCATTGATAATAATGAAGGTTGTGAATTGTGTTCAGCATGCATCCGAGGATCTCCTTCGCACGATGCAGATGATGGAGATAGGCACGGCTGAAATTGCGGCATGTATAGCAGGCGCAATCGGCATCGAGCGGACGTGGATCTGTCTTATGGGCGGCATTCTTTATCTTGATGTCACCATAACGGGTAAATAGCCAGCCGTTTCGCGCGTTGCGGGTAGGCATTACGCAATCGAACATGTCGATACCTGCCGCAACCGCGTCAACGATGTCCTCGGGACGGCCAACCCCCATCAAATAGCGCGGCCTGGACGCGGGCAACCTCGGTGCGGTATGGGCGAGAATGCGCGCCATGTCTTCCCTGGGTTCTCCCACGGACAGCCCGCCGATGGCGAAACCGTCAAAGCCGATGTCCACGAGCATGGCGAGCGACTCATCACGTAGCGGTTCGTACATCCCTCCCTGGACGATGCCGAACAGCGCATTGGTGTTGTCGAGACGGTCGAACTCGTCGCGCGAACGCCTGGCCCAGCGCTGCGACAGACGCATCGAATCCGCGGCCTCATCAAAACTGGCCGGCCAGGGCGTGCACTCATCGAAAATCATCACGATGTCGGAGTTAAGCGCCGTCTGCACCTGCATCGATACTTCCGGCGTCAACAACAGGCGTGCACCGTCGATGGGGCTGGCGAAACGCACGCCCTCTTCACTGATTTTGCGCAAGTTTCCAAGGCTAAATACCTGGAATCCCCCGGAATCCGTGAGAATGGGTTTATCCCAACCCATGAAGCCATGCAGCCCCCGGTGTACGGCGATGACTTCCAGCCCTGGCCGTAGCCACAAGTGAAAAGTATTGCCCAGACAAATCTGCGCGCCGCTTTCCGCCAGCATCGCCGGGGTCATCGCCTTGACCGTGCCATAAGTTCCTACGGGCATGAAAGCGGGTGTTTCGACCGTGCCGTGATTCAAAAACAAGCGTCCCCGGCGCGCGCAGTCACTCGTGGAAAGAAGTTCAAACCGCATCGTAAATCACCCCATTATCGCGGGTCAGAAACATGGCGTCTCCATAACTGAAAAACCGGTAGCCCCGGTCAATCGCGTGAGCGTAAGCACGGCGAATCGTCTCCCTGCCCGCGAAAGCCGACACCAGCATCAGAAGGGTCGAACGCGGGAGATGAAAATTGGTGATGAGCGCATCGACCACACGAAAGCGAAAACCCGGCAGGATGAAAAGCTCCGTCTCTCCTTCGCCCGCAACAAGTTCCCCGTGGCACGCCGCCGCTTCGAGCGCGCGCAAACTGGTCGTCCCGACCGCGATCACTCGCCCGCCTTTCCGGCGCGTGGCAGCGACGGCATCGACCGTGGCGGGTGGGACAATGTAACGCTCGCGGTGCATCCGATGTTCGGCAAGATCATGCACGCGCACAGGCTGAAACGTCCCTGCGCCCACGTGCAGAGTCAGCCATGCCGATTTCGCGCCGCATCCGGCCAGGGTTTCGAGCATCCTTTCATCGAAATGCAAACCCGCCGTCGGCGCCGCCACCGAACCCGGCGCGCGGGCATAAACGGTTTGATAACGGCCCTCATCCGCTTCGACAGCCTCGCGCTGAATATAGGGTGGCAAAGGCATTTTGCCGTAGCGTTCGATCAGATCGACGAGATTTTCGCCCTGGGGGAAACGCAGATGAAAAAACTCACCGACCCGGCCCTGTACGGTGACATCGAACGCATCGGCCAGCCGCAAGGTCGCCCCCGCCCTGGGCGAGCGGGAAGCACGCACCTGCGCCAATGCCTCGTGCGGACCGAGTGAGCGTTCGAGCAACACCTCGACCGCGCCGCCGCTCTCCTTGACCCCGAAAAGGCGGGCGTGGAGCACACGGGTATCGTTGAACACCAGCAAATCATCCGGGCGGATGAATTCCGGCAAATCGGCAAAATGCCGGTCGGCCAGAGGCCGCCCCACAACCAGAAGGCGGCTGGCGTCACGTTCGGCCAGCGGCGCCTGGGCAATCAAGTGGGCAGGAAGTGCGTAATCAAAATCGTCAACAGTAAAAGACATCAAATGCTTGCCGCTAGAGAGGAGATTCGGGGATAATGCCACGCTTTCCCCATACGACGTGGCCGGGATGGCGGAATTGGTAGACGCAGCGGACTCAAAATCCGCCGGTGGTGACACTGTGAGGGTTCGAGTCCCTCTCCCGGCACCAGTGGTACATTTCATTTTGTTTCAGATCATCCAAAAATCCCGATAACTGCAAGGTTTTCGGGTTTTTTGTTGTCTCGATCAGTTTCACTTGGTTTCACTCTATCCCAGCGGGTTTGGGTGTATTTTGGAGTAGGCTCGCAAATAACAGGGCTAAAGCGAGGCTTACATGAAGCTGACCGATAAACTCATCAGAAACACCAAGGCGGCAGGCAAGGCGGAAATCGACCCATGCCCGAGTCTGCGCGACATTCAACTACTGACTTCCGGGAAGTATAAAACTCGATTCGTTACAGCCTGGGGCTACTCCTGTGACTGGTGACTGACCTGCCCGCAGGCGTCACACCGATCAGTTCGCGCACGATTTGAGGAAAGCCTTAAATAACAAAATCGATTTATTTCAATTGTTTACAAGTTTCCGCCACGTCAACTCCGCTTTCCCTTTAAATAGGCATCGATCAAGCCCAGAACGGTAGATAGCGTGCAAACTTTCGGGAGCCGCCAACGCTCTCATCCGGCTTGACCAGCCCAGCTTCGATTGTGGCCGCAATCACCTGAGATGCGATAGCTGCTTTATCCTCGCCGAGGTGAAATCGTTCGCGCAACGACTGGTTTGTCATGCGCTTTGACATCACCCACTTCAGGGCGCAATGCTGGTAGCAGGCACGTACCCTGTCGCTGCGATCCATTTCCTCGAAGGGGCGCGGGCCGTAGAGCACGACGGACGTGCGCTGGAAGTCCGAACGGAAATCGGGGGCGGGCAGTTGGTACACCTCTGCTGCCTCAACGACACGATCAATGCCGCTACTCTTCTCTTCGCAGATGCCCATCCGACGCATCAGACCTGCGAGACGTTCGTTTCGTGATTGGTAGCCATCGATGAAACGCTCGATAGGCACAAGCGGTTCTCCGGGATTTGATATCTCGACTCGGTCGCTGTAAATCTCGACCATCGCCGAGACGCCCGTTTGGCGGAAATCCTGATGAATGAGTGCATTGGCGATGAGTTCACGAATCACCACGTCCGGCACAAGTTTGACTTCCTTGCGTAGCGCATCCTCGATCACTTCATTCTGAGGCAACTGCGTCATGACGAAATGAATGAGTCTTTGAAACCCCACGGCATAGCCGCGACTACCTGTCTGATCCAGGCGAGTTTCCAGTTTCGATACGCCTGAGTATACGACGACGCGCGGTGCCTTACGTGAAACATCCAGGAAGTCCTCCAAGCGTCGCGCCAGCAACAAGGCACCGATCCTGCGGATCGTATTCTTGGCTTCCTTGAACTCCAGGCGCTGGTGTTCAGAGGGAGATTGACGCCAGATGTCAATTTGCTCCGGGGTTGTCATTAGAAAATTCTCCTGGAAACAGGGGCGATTTCACGGAGGTTGGCTTCATTCTTGCGTTGGAAGCCCACTGTCTCAAATTGTCCGTGGTACGAATTTTCGGGGGCAGGTCAAGCGCGATGGGTTCGATGCGGTGGGGGGCGGCGCCTTCGGTCATGGTTGAATCAGCGGATTGCGCACACGGAGCGCGGGAAAGCGGCTGAAATCACGATCCGCGCTCCACAACTCACGCACGCCATGCGCAAGACACAGCGCAGCAATGCGTGCGTCGTGCACCATCGGGCCTTGCAGCTTGGCGCGGCTGACAATCTCGCGCAGGGTTGGCCAGTGCTCGGCGGTTTCTGAGAGCAAATGCAGCGTAGGAGACTCCAGCCAGACGTCGATCTGGTTCAGCGCAATATCAATCGGCGTCGGCACGGCATGAATGCGTGGATGAGTAACGACGTTGTAGAACTCATGCAGGCAGGGCCAGGGACTGGCCCACGGGGACTTGCCTTCAGCCAACTCGTTTACAAATCTGGCGGCGACGGTATGGAAGCGGTTATCCACGCGATGTGCGTACACCAGAAAATTGGTATCCAGCGCAATCATCAAC
>JAITMK010000062.1 GCA_031277415.1 Azoarcus sp. | reverse complement strand
TGAATGGAGGGAGTGCCCCGAAACGGTTTTTGGTGAAGCCTGTGGCGCCATACATGCTGGTCTCTCTCTCGTCTCGCCATGAGCGGCGAGGTTTATCGAAGCAACCGAGGGGCGCTTCGGAAACGCTTGTTTTGCTTCATCCTCGCGAATGTCAGGGAATAAGCTCTCGACACGTTTTCGCTTACTCTACGCGATCTTCCGGGGCTGTTCCGGCTATTTTGCACAACTCGCGGAATAATCTGGGGCGATCAATTTTACCGTTTGAATTATGTGGCAATCCGCTCTGCCACACTTCGATCCGGGCTGGGATCATGTAAGTCGGCATATGAATTCGGCATTCACTCAAGAGTTGTGCCACAAGCGTTTCCGGTTTGGTTGTGCAGCCGGAGACGGGGGTGACGGCCACGGCGATGCCTTGCCCCAACGTGTCGTGAGGCAGGCCGAAAGCCGCGCATTCCCCGACCAGCCCCGTTGCGTGGAGGATCTCTTCTATTTCGGTGGGGCTGACCCGATACCCCGATGTTTTGATCATTTCGTCGCGGCGGCCGACGAAATACAGAAAACCATCCTCGTCACGCCGAACGGTATCGCCGGAAAAAACCGCGATTTCCGGCATTGTCAATCCCGCTGCGCGAGCGCCGGCACACAAGGGCAGGGGTTTGTAGCGTTCGGCGGTTTTTTCGGGATCGTCCCAATACCCGAGGCCGACCAATGATCCGCGCTGCACCAGTTCGCCCGGTTCATTGGGCGCGCATTCGCTGCCGTCCTCGCGCAATACGAGCACTTCGGCGCCGGGGATCTCCTTGCCGATGGAACCGGGGCGGCGGTCGATTTCTTCTGGCGGCAAATAGGTTGCGCGGAAGGCTTCGGTGAGGCCGTACATCAGATAGGGGCGGGCAGAAGGCAGCAGGGTGCGCAGGCGATCCAGCGTGGCGCGCGGCATATGTCCGCCAGTGTTGGCGAAATAGCGCAGATGTTCGTCGATACCCGCAGGCCACTTGAGTTGCGCAAGTTGTATCCAGAGCGGCGGCACGGCGGTCAGGCCGGTTACGCGCTCGTTTTCCATCGCTTTCAGCACATCGCGCGGCAACAGGTAATTGAGCAGCACCACCCGCGCGCCCACGGCAAAAGCCGTAGTCAGTTGCGAGAAACCGGCGTCGAACGACAGCGGCAACGCCGCGAGCAGCACATCGTCAGGGCGGTTTTCGAGGTAATGGGCAACGCTTTGGGCTCCGGCAACCATGTTGCGGTGGGACAACACTACGCCCTTGGGAAGCCCCGTGCTGCCCGAGGTGTAGAGAATTGCAGCCATGTCGGAGTCGATGACGCGGTGGCCGGAAACTTCCGGAGCCAGTGCCAGCGCTTCGTTCCATCCATGCGTGGCAAAAGTTCGGGCGGCTGGTTTGACTTCCGATGTGCCGGTCAGGATCAGATGGCGCAAGCCGGGGCAGGTGGCGAGCACATCCGCAAGCCCGGCAAGGCGTTCCGGGCTGGTGACGAGGAAACTCGCGCCGCTGTCGCGCAGAATATGGCTGACCTGCGCGGGCTTGAGCGCCGGATTGACCGGCACGAACGCGCCGCCTGCCGCCGCAGTGGCAAAAAAAGTGATAACGGTCTCGAACCGCTTGTCGAGCCAGACTGCAACCCGCTCACTTCGGGCAAGGCCCAGACGAACAAGTCCGCCCTTGATGGCATCAACGGCACTGGCAAGCTCTTGATAATTAAGAGAAATCCCCCCCGCTCGCAGGGCAATTGCCTCCGGCGCGCGGACAGCGGAAGAGCGAATCAGGTGATGAAGAAGTGTCGCGGACATTGAGGAAGGCGTGGTACGTTATCTGCTGATTTGGTTTCCTTAAGGCGGTGCCGGGTTGAGCCTGGAAAAAGACTGCCTATAATAGCGGCGCCCTTACAGATGAGCATCCCCTTTGCGGGTGGAAAGATCGGATCGGAGTTGGGAATTGACGGATTTCAAATTGGAAGATGTTGCGCGGGAAGTTTTGGCAATCATTGACGAAGCCTTGGGCCTTGAAGGGCATGCGATGTCGTTTCAGCCCGATACGCCGCTTCTGGGCGCGTTGCCCGAACTGGACTCGATGGCGGTAGTGGGTGTGCTGAACCTGCTCGAAGAACGTTTCGGCTTCATTATCGGTGACGACGAAATCGATGGTTCCACCTTTGCTACGGTGGAGACGCTGGTGGCGTTTGTGAAAACCAAGTTGAGCACGGGGGAAGGCGCCATATAGGGTAATCCGTTACCGGTACGACGGAGACAGCATGTTAAAATGCACAGGTTTTACTTGTGTTCATTGTTACTTACCCTGGGAGCTCGCCCGCCATGCCTCATCGTCCGTTCAAGATACTTGGCATTCAGCAAATTGCCATCGGAGGCGCAGACAAACAAAAACTGCGTACTTTGTGGGTCGATATGCTCGGACTCGATGTGACGGGCAACTTCGTATCCGAACGTGAAAACGTAGACGAAGACATCTGTGCGATGGGTTGTGGCGCCTTCAAGGTCGAAGTCGACCTGATGCAGCCGGTCGACCCGGAGAAAAAACCCGCCGTCCATGCGACGCCGCTGAACCACGTCGGCCTGTGGGTCGACGATCTGCCGCGCGCGGTCGAATGGCTTGCTGCTCAAGGCGTGCGTTTTGCTCCCGGTGGCATCCGCAAGGGCGCGGCAGGTTACGACATCACTTTTCTGCACCCGAAGGGCAACGAAGAATTTCCCATTGGCGCAGAAGGTGTCCTGATCGAACTCGTCCAGGCTCCGCCTGAAGTCATTGAAGCCTTTTCTCGTCTGAATTCATAAAGAAAGGTATGAATTTTTACCATTTTGTCATAAAATTGTCAGTCAGGAGTTGATTTCCCATGAGCGTTGTCACGGAACAAACCGCCTTTGAACAACCCAACCCCGAAGAACTTGCCAGCGTTTACGCCGAAATCGCCCACCGGGCTTCGAACTTGATCAGCGAGCACGTACAGCGGCGGCTCCGGAAAGGCATCCAACCCCCGTCGGACGAATTGGGTATTTCCCGGGCTTTCATGGACATGATGGCCCGGCTGCTCTCCAACCCTTACAAGCTTGCGCAAGCGCAAATGAATCTGGTGTGGGACTACTTTACCCTGTGGCAGCAAGCCATGCTTCGCTTCGCCGGAATGGATCCTGCGCCGGTGGCCGTTCCCTCGAACAGTGACAAACGCTTCCGTGACGAAGGATGGCAAGAACATTTCATGTTCGATTTCATCAAACAGTCCTACCTCATTACCGCGCGCCACATCCACGAGACCGTCAACGGTGTCGAAGGGCTGGATGAGCAGACAGCCCGGAAAGTCAGTTTCTACACATGCCAATACATCAACGCGCTTTCTCCTTCCAATTTCGCGCTTACCAATCCTGAAGTCTTTCGGGAGACTGTGCGCAGCAACGGGCAGAATCTCATCAAGGGGCTGAACAATCTCCTTCGTGATATCGAAGACGGTAACGGCAACTTGCGCGTGCGCATGACGGACACTTCGGCCTTTGAACTGGGCCGGAACGTTGCCACCACGCCGGGCAAAATTGTTTTCCAAACCGATATGATGCAACTGATCCAGTATCAGCCCACGACAGGCAAAGTGTTCAAGCGGCCGGTGCTTGTCGTGCCTCCCTGGATCAACAAGTTCTATATTCTCGACCTGCGCGAGAAGAATTCTTTCATCAAATGGCTTGTCGAGCAGGGGCAAACCGTATTCGTCATTTCCTGGGTCAACCCGGATGAGCGTCTGGCGGAGAAAACATTTTCCTCCTACATGGAGGAGGGGCTTTTTGCCGCGATTGATGCCATCGAGAAGCAGACCGGGGAAAAGGAAGTCAACGCCATTGGATACTGCCTCGGCGGCACACTGCTTGCCATGGCGTTAGCATATTTCGCGGCCAAAAAGAAAAAACGTATTGCCTCGGCAACCTTCATGACGACGCTTACCGATTTTTCAGAACCGGGCGAATTGGGGGTATTCATTGATGAAGCCCAGGTCGAAAGTCTCGAAGAGAAAATGTTCAAGCGCGGCTTCCTTGAAGGTACCGAGATGGCAGGAACTTTCAATGCGTTGCGCGCCAACGATCTCATTTGGTCGTTCG
Source organism: Azoarcus sp. (assembly GCA_031277415.1). Taxonomy (GTDB): domain Bacteria; phylum Pseudomonadota; class Gammaproteobacteria; order Burkholderiales; family Rhodocyclaceae; genus WRNU01. Next base: position 859 of record JAITMK010000062.1, on the reverse strand, counting down.
TCGTCAACAATTATCTGATGGGCAAGAACCCGTTTCCGTTCGACCTGCTGTACTGGAACTCCGACTCCACCCGTTTGCCCGCGAAGATGCACAGTTTTTATCTGCGCAATATGTACCTGGAAAACAAACTCGTCGAACCGGGCGGTATCGAAATCGGCGGAGTACCGCTCGATCTTGGCAAGATCAATGTGCCGTGTTTCTTCATTTCCACCATTGAAGACCATATTGCTCCGTGGAGGAGCACCTACATGGGCGCGACCCATTTCGGCGCGCCGGTGCGTTTTGTGCTGGGCGGTTCAGGGCACATTGCCGGCATTGTCAATCCGCCCGCCGCCAAAAAGTACGGACACTGGATCGACCCTGCCGCCGAACTCGCTCCTACTGCAGACGAATGGCTCTCCGGGGCAGAGCAGCACGAAGGGTCGTGGTGGATCGATTGGCAGAAGTGGGTTACGGGGCACAATGGCGACAAAAAAGTCGACGCCCGCGACCCATCGGCGGGAGCATTGAAAGTATTGGAGGATGCTCCCGGCTCTTACGTTAAAAACCGGCTTTAATCTCTTACCTTGTTCCCTCCCGCTTGCGGGGAGAGGACAGGGCGAGGGTTATTTAGCGAGCCAAGGTTTGGATGGTCTCACGGGGTAGGCCGGTCAAGGCCATGATGATTTCGACAGGCAGGTTTTGTTGAATCGCGTTGCGAGCAATCACAAGACGTTCTTCCTCCCGGCCTTCTTCCCGACCTTCCTCCCGGCCTTCTTTCCGACCTTCTTCCCGGCTTTCCCTCTCGGCCGAATTTTTGATGGAGGCGATATCTCTGCGCAGTTTTTCGCGCGAATCGGCGATCATGCGTTCGCGCTCG
>JAITMK010000051.1 GCA_031277415.1 Azoarcus sp. | reverse complement strand
GGCGCGAAATCCGCTTCGCAATAAATGTCGCCATTGACGACGATAAAAGGATCGTCTCCGAGAAACTGGATGGCCTGACGGATGCCGCCCGCAGTTTCCAATGCGCCCGGCGGTTCGGGCGACCAGCGGATGCTGACACCGAGAGAACTTCCGTCGCCGAGCGCAGCTTCCAGCATTTGCCCGAGGTGAGCGTGGTTGATGACGAGATCGGTAATCCCGGAAGCAGCCAGGCGTTCGATGTGCCGGACAATCAATGGTTTGCCGCCCACGGCGAGAAGTGGCTTGGGACACTGGTCGGTGAGCGGACGCATACGCTCTCCCCGGCCTGCGGCAAGGATCATTGCTTTCATCGTAAAACCGGCTCCGATTTGAATTACGCCCTGGTTTTGGCGTCGGCACGCACTTTTCTTGAGCGCAAAACCCGAATAAATACTTGATTCAACGTGCTATTATAATATTTTTTGCTTGTCAGAATGCCTCCCCGTTTTTATTTTCCCGGCGTTTTACCGCACTCGGGAGAAGTTACGCTTCCGCCTGCCGCCACGCATCATGCCTTGAAGGTGTTACGCCTCGGCAGCGACGATGTTGTAGTGCTGTTTGACGGAAGCGGTGGCGAACTGCATGCGCGACTCGATGTTCGCGCGTCTCTGGCGGTAGCGGTCGACGGTCAATGGCATGAGGTGAACCGGGAGTCGCCGCTCGACATCGTCCTGGTACAAGCACTGACAAGCGGCGACAAAATGGATTGGGTCGTCCAGAAAGCGGTGGAACTTGGGGCTGTCGGCATCATTCCCGTGCAAGCTGCGCGTTCGGTGTCGCGCCTTGACGACAAGCGTGCCGACAAAAAACTCGAACACTGGAAGCAGGTCGTAATTGCCGCCTGTGAACAGTGTGGACGCAACCGGCTGCCCTTCGTCGCTCCGGTGCAAAGCCTTGCCGCATACCTCGCACAGGCTCAGGAGGCTGTGCGGCTGGTTCTTGTCCCCGGCGGCGAGATCCTCTCGGCGATTCAGCCCGTTCCTTCGTCCATTCACTTTCTCGTCGGCCCCGAAGGCGGATGGAGCGACGAGGAACTGTCGCTTTGCCTGCACACCGGCAGCCGGACGGTCGGGCTGGGGCCGCGCGTCCTGCGTACAGAGACCGCCGGACTGGCAGCCCTTGCCGCTTTACAGGCAAGGGCTGGAGATTTTCAGGGCTGATTCAGCCCGCGTAGGTTGGGATGAGCGAAGCGAAACCCAACATCTGCCCGACCACAAAGACGTTGGGTTTCGCAAGCTCAACCCAACCTACACCCAACCTACACCCAACCCGCCATCCTTTACAGCATTTCGCGGTGTTCTTTCAGCGCCTGCGCGGTTACTTCGCCTTCGTTCGTGAAGTTGGCGGCGGGAATGGCAGATGGGTTTTGCAGGGGCTCCAAAGGATCATTGCAGGGACGTCACAAGCCATTCGTCAAACGGGACAGAAGGGACAGGATTATCCGATTTTTTACGGTCACGCATCATTCCTTCATAGGCGCGCGTCATGTTGCGCATCACGCCCTTGGTGATTGAATGTTCTTCACCGTGCGTGTCCAGCAGAATCTGGTAAGCCTTGAGATATTCCGGTAGTGCAATCGTATAGTCACCTTTAGCCCGATGGACCTCGGCCATGTTATTCAAGGCGAGGGCAGCGTTATGTTTTTTGTCGGACTGCTCTCTCTCCTGAATTTCCGCTGCTTTTTTGAACAGATTCATTGCGTCGATATAATTATCCTGATGAAGATAGGCCAAGCCCAGATTGTTATAGGTCTTTGCCGTATCAGGATGATCACTGCCGAGCGTTTTTTCGTAGATGGACAGGCTTTTTTGATACCACTTTATCGCCTCCGCATGTTTCCCCTGAGTGTCGTATACCAGAGCGATTCTATTGTAGGTTCTTGCCGTGTCCGGATGATCTGTGCCCTGTACGCTTTCTCGAATCTTCAGAGACTTGTCGAGCCACTTCAAAGCTTCAGTGTAATTATTCTGACTGCGATAGACCTCGCCGACGGAATTGTATATCGCGGCAAGATTTTTCTGGATTGTAACCGCATTGCTACTTTCTCTGCCAAAGGACTGTTCGTAATACGGCAGTAATTGCTCATAATCGTTCAGAGCTTTTTTGTAATGCATCAATGCGTTCGCGTAGTCACCGCGCCGATAGTACTCTCTGGCAGCCTCGTTGTTGCTCAAAGCATCCTCTATAAGCGGACTGATTTTGTCGATTTCGGCACGAGTCAGCTGTTTGAGTTCGGGCTGTGGTTTTTCGGGTTCTTTCGCCTTTTCGTCCTCCTGGGACGCTACGGTTTCGGAGAGCGGCATTGTCGCATCGGGTTGGACAATTTCCAGAACCTGTGGCACTTCAGCCGTCTGTGAATCATCTTTATAAAAGTAGATGCCGAAAATTGCGATGCCAATAGTGGCGACAATCAGCGCGAAAATGGCAAATACTTTGCTTCCTTTTCGGGAAGAAACCAATCCGGACACAGGCTGCTCAGGCTCGGATACAAATTCAGGCGCAGATACAGCTTCGGCTTCGGGTTCAGGCTCGGGTTTGGCCTCAGGCTCGGGCTCAGGCTCAGGTTTGGCTTCGGCCTCGGGTTTGGGCTCGGGTTTGGCTTCTAATTCAAATGATACGAGTTCGGATGCAGGTACAGGTTCAGATGAGGTGGTTTCCGGCTGCAAGGATTGGGGCTCATCATTGATCGCCTCCTTCGTGGTCATGTCAGTCGAAACAGGTTCTTCTGGTACAGCAGCGTTTTCCGTGTCCATGGATAAAACTCCTGGCGATATGCGGTATCTCTATATGGCTAACAAGGCAAAGTAACAAGGTGTGCCAACGTATCGAGATCCGCATCGGGCACAAAAGGTAACGTTCCCAAGAGCGGAGCATCAAGACGGTGACTCAGATAGTTCGTATTCTCGTACAAAAGTGGCATGTTTGCATATAGGCAATTTGCAATCCAACCATCCAGCCGCAAATTGCGGGAAAGAATGGCTTCGGCAGTAAGCAACGCATGGTTGATGCAACCCAGCCGCATGCCCACTACGAGAATAAGAGGTAAATCCAGTTCGCGCGCAAGGCTGGAGGCATCGATCTCTCCGCCCAGGGGCGCAAGAAACCCTCCAGCGCCTTCGACAAACAAGCAGTCACAGCGCCGTGCAAGTTCGCCGAATGCCTGGCGGATGCGCATTGGCTCGATGTGAACACCCTCGTCGCGTGCCGCAAAATGCGGGGAAACAGGCGCACGCAAACAGTAGGGATTGATCCATTCCAGCCCCGGATCGAAGCTTCCGGCAGCCTGCAACCGCGCTGCATCTTCATTGATGATCCTGCCGTCGACGGTTTCGGCCCCTGATGCCACCGGCTTCATGCCGAGCGCCGTAAGTCCCTGCGCGCGCGCTGCGTGAATGAGTACGCAGGTAGCAAACGTCTTGCCGACCCCGGTATCGGTTCCGGTGACAAGCCAGCCACGGAATGCGCTCATGCAGGTTTCCTCAAGGCAAGCAGGATCAGATCATACGTTGTCGACAACAAACCGTCCGGGCGGCGGAAGGTTTCGTATGCGGACCGAAGCGCCTGCCAGCCTTTTCGTCCGAGAGTACGTTGCCGTTCACGATTTCCAACAGTGCGTGCACCAATAGCCTTGATATTACCAAGAAGTGTACGTAAATCGGAGGCAAAATCGAATAATGTTTCTTGCATATACAATTGAACGGTCAGTCCGGCGATTCCGGAGGCTGTCAGCCAATCTTCCACGCCGGTAAAGTCGATGACGTGCACACCGTCGTCTACCGCACTGAAAGCAGTGCGCAATTCATGGAGAGTCCGGGGACCGAGGGTCGCAATCCGCGCCACGCCTCCCGGCGAGAGAACCCGGCAGACTTCACTGAGCGCCGTTTCCGGGGAACACCACTGGAATGCGAGGCTCGACCAGTAAAAATCGACGGACGCATCATCCAGCGGCAAACGTTCGATATCCGCGCAAACGAAGTGCGCCGCCCTGCCCTCGCGCGCGGCGTGCGTCAGCATTGCCGTGGAAAAATCGAGCGCGATGCACTGCGCCGACGGAAAACACGCCGATAACGCGGCCAGCGGTTGCCCGGTTCCGCACCCGGCATCCAGGACACGGCGCACGTGAGCGGGCGACGGTTGCGTGCGGCTGAAAGCAAGCAGGCGTTGCGCCGCTGCATCCTGCACATGGGCGGCGGAACCATAAGTGGGCGCTGCGCGGTCGAAGGCGCGGCGAACCTTGCTTTTGTATTGACCGAAAACGTTACTCATGGGTTATCGAAACCGGCGCGGATCAGCGCCGCGCAGTCATTCGGGCGCGACAGTAAGGGTGCGTGACCGCAGTGCCCAAACACGGTCAGGCGGGCGCGAGGCAAGGCGGCGGCAAGCCACTGCGCAGCCTCGACCGGCATCAGAGCATCATCGCTGCCGTGGACAAGTTGCACCGGCTGCCTGACTTCCGTGATTTGAGAGCGCAAATCGCTCTCTGCAAGGATTTTCAACCCGTCAGCGAGCATGGGCAAGGGATGCCCGGCGTGTGGAACGGCGGCGGCTTCGAGTTGGGGCAACAATTGCCGACGGGAAACGTCTCCCAGTGTTTGCAGGGTCAGGAAACGTTTCAGGGTTTGAGTTGGCTGACCGAGGTATCCGCCGGTGAAGGAAGCAATCACCGTTGCGTCCAGCGCATGAGGCCAATCGGGCGCGGAGGTGAAACGCGGCGTAGCATTGAAAAGAATCAGGCGCTCCACGCGCTCAGGCCGGGTGCGGGCAAGTTCCAGCGCGAGCAAGGCACCGAGCGACCAGCCGATCACGGTAGCCCCAGAAGGCAGGCCGGAGGCGAGCGCATCGGCCCAGGCAGTGAGCGAAGGCACTGCATCGGCAGCGTGTTCACCGTGACCGGGCAGAGCGGGAGCGAATAGTTCAAAATCGAATTTTTCCGCGCCGAGCGCCGCAATCAGGGGTTGCCACACTGCCGGGGTCATTGCCCAACCGTGCAGGAAAAACATTTTTCGGCTCACAGGGTTTTTTCCAGGCGATTGACAGTTTCGACGAGGCGCTCGACATCGGCAAACGTATGCGCCGCCGAAAGCGTAATGCGCAACCGCGCGCTGCCTGCGGGAACCGTGGGCGGGCGGATCGCCGGTATCCACAGCCCCTCTTCCATGAGCGCCTCCCCAAGCGCCAGCGCGGCGGCGTTGTCACCTACGACGAGGGGTTGAATCGGCGTGCGCGAAGGCAGCAGTTTCCAGCGTTCCTGCGCGAGTCCTTTTGTCAGGCGTTCGATCAGCGCCGCAAGATGCGCGCGGCGCTCGTCACCCGACTCGATGAGATCGATACACGCCAGCAGCACATGTGCCAGCGCCGGGGGCGAACCCGTGGTGAAGATGTAGGTGCGCGCTTTTTGCATCAACCATTCGATGACGGCCGCCTCACCGGCGACGAATGCGCCCGAAACCCCGGCGGCCTTGGAAAGCGTGCCCATCTGGATGAGCCTCCAGCCGCTGATGCCCGCTTCCGCCGGTGCGCCGCGCCCTTGCGGCCCGAGCACGCCGAAACCGTGCGCGTCGTCGATGAGGAGCCACGCATCGAACCGCTCCGCGAGCGCCATCAGTTCCCGCAGAGGCGCAACATCGCCATCCATGCTGAACACCGAATCGCTGACGATGAGTTTCGTCCCCGCCGAACTTGCCGCAAGTTGCCGTTCCAGCGCAGCGGTGTCGAGATGCGCAAAGCGATGCAGATCGGCGCGCGAGAGCAACATGGCGTCGATCAGCGAGGCATGATTCAGGCGGTCGGCAAAAATCGCGTCGCCGCGCCCGACCAACGCCGGGATGATGCCCATGTTCGCCATGAAGCCCGAGGAAAACACCAACGCTCGTTCGCGCCCGACAAAAGCTGCCAACCGCTCTTCAAGTTCATGCTGCACGGTGTAATGGCCGGACACCAGATGCGAAGCCCCCGCGCCCACACCCCACCGCCGCGCGCCCTCGGCCAGTGCTTCAACCAACCGCGAGTCTCCCGCCAGCCCGAGGTAATCATTGCTGCAAAAAGCAGTGAAAGCCCGCCCATCGAGGGTGACATGCGGCGAACAAGGCACTTCGACATCACGCCGGACACGGCGCGAAAATTCGTCGTCGAGTTTGTCGAGTTTGGAACGCAGATGCTCAAGCCGGTTCATGTCAATGCTACTTCAAACATTCGTACCCGTAGGTTGGGATGAGCGAAGCGAATCCCAACATTGAAGGGACGGTTTCGCGAAACGGCTCTCGGAAGGACTCAGCCTTGGCACGAAGGGCTTTTTGTTGCTGTTGCTCATGGGTTCACTCCGAGTACGCAGGGGAAATCGGAGTCTGGGGCTGGTTGCGCAAAAGCTCAAGCCTGCATCGTCATCCGGGTGGCGTGTCATCCGATGCGGAGCATCGCAAATTTGGGCAGGTCAACCAAGCTAATCAGAAAGAGCTATCAGCAGCAGCGGCCAAAGTAGAGACAACACGAGTACGAAAGTCCGCTTCCAAATTGGCCAGTGAGGGCGGCGCAGGCACACCTGGATAGCACGCAAGAAGAGCAATATCCATGCTGTACCTATAGCGATGATGATGAAGATCGCAAAGTACATAAGGTACGCTACTTCCGGTTTCCACTGAGCGTGGCATATCGACGGCAGCAGGAAAAGCAGCATGCCTGACATGACCAGCTTGCCGAAACTCGACCAACAGCGTTCTCGGAATGCCATCGTAGCGAACCCCCTTATTCAGCTCGCACATCTGGAAGGGTTGTGAAGAACTCCGGGCGAGGGATGCCGTCGTAGCGAACCCCCGTTTTTTGAGTGCAAAACTTCTCTACCCGGATGTAGTCGGTGTCTTCCCAGACACTGCTCGGTTTAAGCAGGTCATACTCTTCCGGGAAGGCATAGATCAGCGCACTCATCACTCTCAGACGCACCGATTCTTGCTGTACCCCTGGACGGTGAATGATCAACGGCGACCTCATACGCAGACAGACGGCTTGCAGGCTGCGCTGCGTGCCAATCCGGACAAGCGGGTTCAAGGCTTCTCCCAGACCTATCCCATCGCCCGCATCTTCTTTCTGCTTGGCACCGGCAATGAATTCGTCCTCGATGCTCGTATCCCCAAAGGCCGCGCGGGCAATGCGCATTGATTCATTGTCTTTCCACCTCGGCAACTGGGACAAGCGATCCACCTCTTCCCTGGCTCCCTCGGGTTTGGCTTTGGCGATGAGCAGAAGGACAGAGCCGCCTGGGTCTTCCTTCAACGCTTTCAGGAAAACGTCTCCATAGCGGGACAAGGTGGCCGTGGACGCACGTCCGCGCAACAAATCCATCGCATCACTTCTGGCTCCGTCCAGTTTGGCAAAACCGGGGCCTATCAGCAAGTCGATGATTTCCGGGGTGCGCAGTTCATAGGCGGGGTAGTCGAGATATGCAACCTCCTGCAAAAGACGGACGATTCTATCGCGCACATCGTCATTGTCCGTGAGTAGCGCCTCTCCAAGTACCTTCAAGGCGTGTGGGTCGGGCCGGTTATCGGTCATCAGGTTCGGAAGATATTGCCTGTCGTAATACTCTCCACCCCGCCGGAAGAATTCGATGAAATCTTGCGCGTTTTTCAACACGGGTTTCTGCGCCATTTGCATGGGTTGTTTCTCCGTTTGATCAGCGAAGGCCGGGGGAAAATAGATTGCCGGAACAAGGGCAACCAAGGCTGAAAGGATGAAGTTCTTTTTCATGTCCGCACAATTTTGTCCCATTGGTTTTCTTCCATATTTCCACTCGAATCAGGATATGTCAGAGGGCGCGGAAGATAACGCAGGGTGTTCCTAGGCCCACCTGAAATGTAATTCATGATGCTCTTGATACGGGGCGTCCGTGACGTCACGTAACGCTCTAACCCGCGTAGGTCGGGATGAGCTTGCGAATCCCGATGTTTGGGATTGTCCTACATTTCTACCGTCCGGAACTTCGTGACGTTGGGGTTTTTCGCGCAAAAAACACAACGGCATCTTGAGTTATCATTCCATATAGCATATGCTGTATGAAACAACCCGGAGAACTCGGCATGCCCCAACCCTTCCTCTCGCCCCGCAATGACCAGGTCTTCAAGCTGATTTTCGGTGACGCCCAAAACACCGGCCCGCTGACCGATTTCCTCAAGGCCACGCTTGATCTGCCTGCCGAAGATCTTCTGGACATCGTGCTCGTCGACCC
>JAITMK010000074.1 GCA_031277415.1 Azoarcus sp. | reverse complement strand
GCGGTTTTCGATGCTCCAGTGATCGCGGATCGCTCGCAAGAGCTGATCGGCATCGGGGGCGAGGCTCGTAAGATAGTAGCGCCGCTCGAACGTCGTCTTGCCCTTTATCTCGCGCTGCGCTCGATCACTGCGAAGGATTTCAGATCGGGCCACTGCTCTGGTTTGTGCAAACACGCCAGTTGATCGAAAGCATAGCAACGCCGTGTCTCAATTCGTCCATGATTCTTCTCCACGGTTTGGCTCATTGCATGAGGGGTGCTGTCCGGGCTAGCCTTGAATTGCTCAAAGAACTCGCGCATCGAATCGGCCAAGATCGGCTGGTTGTTCTTGACCGCCAGGATGTAATTGGCACCGCGGCGGCGGATGGCTTGGGCGATATTGCTCTGGGTTCCCATCGCATCGAGGGTGACGATGCAGCCTTCCAGCGCCAGGGTGGCCAAGAGTTCAGGAATGGCGCTCTTTTCATTGGACTTCGCCGCCGTCGCCCGTTGCCCGAGCACCAGCCCAGCCTGCGCGGCAAACGCACTGACCAGGTGCAGCGGTGTGGCATCTATCTTGCCCGTGCGTCGGCTGCTCTTACCGTCGATTGCCACCACAGCATCCGCACCCAATGCGGGCAGGAGCGCTTCGACCCAGCGCCGAAAGGCTGCCTCGAATTGCGTTGGGTCAATCAGCCCAAACGGCCGTCCAAAGGTGTCGTGAGAGGGGATGCCCGCTTCCAGCTTGAGGTAGCCCCGCAACCAATCCAGTTTCTCGGTTGCCCACAGTTCAATCTCGACAAAGGTGTCGGCTCCCACCAGCACCGCATTGACCGCTACCACCAGCAATTCGACCAGATCGTGTTCGACTTTCCCCGCTTGCCGGGGGTCGGTGATCGATACGAATACGTCCGCCAAACGCAGCTTGCCTTCCGTCTTCATGGAACACTCCAAAAAGACAGAAAACTACACAAATCAAGCCCCTGTGAACGGCCCCTTCATAATGCATTGATCGTAAACAAATATTTCTAATAGTCGACGACAATGACATTCATGCGATTGCCCTGTCCGATCATTGAAGTTGACGAAATTGAGTTTACAAAATATCATTTAATTAGTCAATATGTAAACCAATAATGCGGAGGACGCCATGATTGGAAACCGCCTCAAGAGGGCGCGTGAGGCCTTGGGGTTATCGCTACGCGAGTTGGAGGCTGCCATCCAGGGACAGGTTTCGGCGCAGGCCATCGGTAAGTATGAGCGTAACGAAATGATGCCGAGTTCCACCATCCTGCTGGCGCTCGCCAAGGCACTGAAGGTCTTGCCGGAATATCTGCTCAGCGAGCGTGAAATCAAACTGACGGGCGTGGACTTTCGCAAAGCGCCGCATGCTGGAGTCAAGGAGGAGCGAGCCGTAGAAGCGTCGGTGCTAGGCCAGGTCGAGCACTATCTGGAGCTGGAAGAACTGCTGCCCGGCACCGACCAGCCTTGGGACGCGCCTACCGGCGAAGACTTCGCAATCAATCGCATCGAAGACGCAGAGCAGGCTGCCAACGCCTTGCGGCGTCTATGGAACCTGGGGAATGACCCGATTCCCTCCATGGCCGAACTGCTGGAGGACAAAGGGGTGAAGGTGATCGCCCTGGACTTGCCGGAGAACGTGTCCGGCTCCAAGGCGTTCGTGTGCCGTCCAGATCAAGAGGATGTACCAGTGATCGTCATTAACCGAAAACACAATGGCGAGCGCCAACGGTTCACGCTTGCCCATGAGTTGGCGCACCTGATCCTGCGTTTCAGCGGGCTAAGCGACGCAGAGCAGGAGAAGGCAGCTGATCGATTCGCGGGAGCCTTCCTGATGGATAAGGATATGGTCTTGCGGTTGGTGGGCTCACATCGCACAGCGATTTTTATTGGCGAGTTGGCAGAGCTGAAGAATATCTTCAAGGTCAGTATCGCGTCATTAGTGGTGCGATGTGCCCAACTCGGCATCCTTTCCAAGGCTGCCTACGGGCGGTTATGGACTCAAATAAAGGATCTGGGCTGGAACAGCCAGTCGTCCTCCGAGCCCCATCGTTTCCCGGCTGAAGTACCTCAGCGCATGGAGAGACTGTGTCTGCGGGCGGTAGCCGAAGGTGTCATTTCAGAGGCCCGTGCCGCAGAGTTGCTGAATATCAGCATCCGAGAGCTGGATCGCCGACTTCTGGGGCAATCCGTCTGAGCAGCCATGATTATTTTGGTCTCGGATACTTCCGTCCTGATAGACCTGGAACGTGGCGGACTTCTGGAACCTGCGTTTTCCAGCGGACTTACGATGGTGGTACCTGATCTGTTGTATGAGCGGGAACTGGCAGCAGATAACGGAGAGTTGTTGCGTCAGCTTGGCCTGGGTGTCGTCGCGTTGACGCCGGATGAAGTGACTTTTGCACAGCAGCTACGCACGCTACGGTCAGGTTTGTCACTTCCTGACTGCTTCGCACCGAGCTATGCGCGGCGCCCGAATCACGTACTGCTGACCGGCGACAAGCTGCTGCGAACGGAGGCGCTATCTCGGCAGTGTGTGGTCTACGGGCTACTTTGGATTCTCGATCAGATGGAGATGTCCGGGAAAATCGGTGCGGCGATGCTTCACGAGGGACTCACACGCATCTCGAATCACCAGCGTTGCCGTCTTCCCAAGAACGAAGTGCTGGCTCGATTGCACCGATGGCAGATGCGGAGTCAATAGACATTACGGTCTGCAGAAGCGTTTGCATTACGCCAAAATCGACCGTGTGAGCAACGTGATGCGATCCTATCTGGAGAGCCCGATATTTCGATAGTCCTGAAATTGTTTTACTAAAAAGGCATGTATGGCCGAAAATGGCGAGTAATTTTTCGCGCGGCAGGTTACTTTTTTAAAAGGAGACTGAGCCATGCATACCGGGGAAAATCGCGTGTGGTACGCGGCGTTTAAAGCGAAAGACGCACGATTTGATGGACGCTTTTTCGTGGGTGTTTCGTCCACCGGTATCTACTGTCGGCCCGTTTGTCCGGCGAAATTGCCGCGGGAAGAAAACTGCACGTTTTATCAATCCGCCGCCGCAGCCGAACATGCCGGTTTTCGTCCGTGCCTTATGTGTCGGCCGGAACTGGCCCCTGGTTCCGCGCCCATTGACGCTACTTCCGCGCTGGTAAGAAGGGCTGCAAGGCTGCTGGAAGAAAACTGCGGAAGTGGTCAGAACATCGCTGAATATGTACGTCGGCTTGGTTGTTCAGATCGGCACCTGCGCAGGGCATTTACGGAAGAATTCAAAGTTTCCCCGGTTCAATATCTTCAAACCTGCCGATTGCTGCTCGCTAAAAACCTGCTTACGGACACAAACCTTTCAATTATGGACGTTGCCATGGCGGCTGGCTTCGGCAGCTTGCGGCGTTTTAACGATCTGTTCAAGCGTCAATATCGCATGCCCCCGACGGCATTACGGAAAAAAATATCCGCGAAAAAAGAAAACAGTACCAATGTTACGTTGATGTCAGGCTATCGTCCGCCATATCGTTGGCGGCAAATTCTGGATTTTCTGAACCAGAGAGCTATTCCCGGAGTGGAATTGGTTTCCGACGATACCTATATGCGTACTGTTCATTATGTAACGGCAGAAAATAAATATATTTACGGTTGGCTACAGGTGGGGCACAAACCCTGTAAAAATGCACTGACCATCACTGTCAGTCCGGAATTGTTGCCCGCATTGCCGCATTTGCTCGCCCGCGTGCGCGATCTGTTTGATCTTTTCTGTTTCCCGGACGCGGTTTACGAAACCTTGTCGGCGATGAACGACATTCGCCCCGGTCTTTGTGTGCCGGGAACCAGATTGCCAGGGTGTTTCGACCCTTTCGAAATGTCCGTGCGAGCCGTGTTGGGGCAGCAGATAACCGTGAAAGCGGCTGGCACGTTGGCCGGACGAATTGCTGAAACGTATGGCACTCCTGTTGATACGGGTATTACGGGTTTGACGCGCATATTCCCTTCCGCACACGATATTCTTGCCCTGGAAGGTGAAATTTCAGATCACCTCTGTCCTCTCGGTGTCACGCGTATTCGGGCGAACACCATTTTGGGGCTGGCGCAAAAAATCGCTGCTGGAGAGATTGATTTCACGCTTTGTCTACAGCCGGAAATGGAAATCAAAAAATTGATGACCATTCCAGGCATTGGCGCCTGGACTGCCCAATACATCGCCATGCGGGCGATGGGCTGGCCGGATGCATTTCCGCACACGGATTTGGGCATCAAAAAGGCTCTTGCCCCGTTATCCGGACAAGAAATTTTACAGATGGCCGAAGTCTGGCGTCCCTGGCGTAGCTACGCGACGATCAATCTTTGGAACTCGTTACATGAATAGGGAGACTATGATGTTCTACACGACAACATACGACTCTCCTTTGGGAGAGATCACTTTGGGCGGGGATGGCGACAACCTTATTGGCCTTTGGATGAGCAAGCAAAAATATTTCGCGGAAACGCTGAAAGGCAGTATTGAGGAAAAATCCGACTTACTGATTTTTACTAAAGCAAGAAAATGGTTGGACACCTATTTTGCAGGCGGAAAGCCGCCTATTTCTGATTTACCATTAGCCCCCATAGGCAGCGAATTCAGAAAAGGCGTTTGGGACATTCTCTGCGAAATTCCTTACGGTCAGTGCATGACCTATGGAGAAATCGCCAGAAAAATGGCCTTTCGGATGAATAAAAAAAGCATGTCCAGTCAGGCAGTGGGCGGGGCTGTGGCTCATAATGGCATTTCCATCATCATCCCATGTCACCGGGTGGTTGGCTCCAACGGCAGTTTGACGGGATTTGCCGGGGGTATCGACAAAAAGATAAAGCTGCTTGAACTGGAAGGCGTGGACATGTCCAGTTTCTTTGTGCCAAACAAAGGAACCGCTTTGTGACAAAAAGGCCCCGGACTGCGCTTTCAACGACGCATGATTGCATCGGGAGGCAACGGCGATGATTGTTACAGCAAGCCGTAGAACGGATATTGAAACATTACACCTAAGGATTCTCTGCACCCCCCCCGTCATTCTGCGCGTAGCGAAGCGAAGTCGCAAAATCCAGACGCCGCACGGATCCTGCGGTATCAAGCAGGATGACAAGCGGTGAAAGCAGGGGTAATGCAGATGTTCCTTAATGCAGCGTCCTCGGCTGGAAGACAGTATTGATGTCTTCTAACTTGAACCTGTAAGTCTGGTTCGATAGTTCTTCACGGATGATGAGTTCTTCGCTGTCGGCAAGCATCGCACGAACTTCTTCTTCACCCAGCGAAAGCAGCAGATCGTTGATTCTCTCCGGGTCGCGCGGCCAATCGTGCGTCACAGCCCGGCTGGGGTAAAGGCGCACATCTTCTTCAGAAAAGAGACGGCGAAGCAGGGTGTCGGTATCCAGTTTGAGCAGTTCTTCATTGCGCACGGTTTCCGCCAGCGCCAGAACGCGCGTCCACCCGTCGGGGTCTTTCGTGTCCGCTCCGGGGAGTTTTTGCACGAAAAGCGCCGCGCTGGCGTCTTTGTCGCAGGCCAGCCACAGCCCGACGGGTTGCTGTTCGGACTGTTCGAGGTAGTGCGTGAACGCTTCGGCAACGCTGTTGCCTTCGAACGAGACGATGCTCTGATAAGGCTGTTCCAGCCCTTTTGCCTCCAGGCTCAGTTGAAACTGACCATCCCCGAAGAGCGACGATAATTTTTCGTTGGGATTGAAGGCGTCTGCCTTGGCGAAACCGCGCAGATTGAGGGATTCGGTGCAATTGATCATCAGGCATTTGATCGGCCCGTTGCCCCGTACCTGAAACGTGATCTGTCCGGGCTGTTTGAGATTTCCGGTGATCACTGTGCAGACTGCCGCCATTTCGCCCAGCAGTCTTGCAAGGGCAGGAGGATAGTCGCGTTCGTGTTGCAGGGCTTGCCATGCGTCGGTGAGCTTGACGACGGCTCCGCGGATGTCGAGGGTTTCTAGCAAAAAACGCTGGATGGAACTGGGAGAATTCATGTCGAGGATTTCCATGCTTTTTATTTGTTCAGGGCGCGGGCAAAGGCCAATGCCAGTGCTCCTTCGGTTGCTTCCGGCCGGGTTTTGGCTGCGCGCGCGGGGGCTACCCGTCCGGAGGGGCGAGAACTGGTGCGCGAAGGATCGTTATCACGACGATTTTTCTTTGCGCGGGGAGTTTCATCGGCCAGACGCATCGTCAGCGCGATGCGTTTGCGTGGCAGGTCGACTTCGAGCACCTTCACTTTCACGATCTGTCCGGTTTTTACCACGCTGTGCGGGTCTTTCACGAAACGCTCGGAAAGCGCCGAGATGTGCACCAGACCGTCCTGATGCACACCGATATCCACGAACGCGCCGAAATTTGTGACATTGGTGACGACTCCTTCGAGCGTCATGCCGACAGTGAGATCGGCGAGCGAGCGGATGCCTTCATGAAAATTCGCGGTACGAAATTCCGGGCGTGGGTCGCGGCCCGGTTTTTCCAGTTCCGCGAGGATGTCCCTGACTGTCGGCAGACCGAAACACTCATCCGTAAATTCGGCCGCATCGATTTTTTTGACGAAAGCCGCATCTCCCATCAGTGCGCGCGCATCCTTGCCCGTTTTCGTGAGGATGCGCTCCACTACCGGATAAGCTTCCGGGTGCACAGCCGAGGCGTCCAGCGGGTTATCCCCGTTCGGGATGCGCAGGAAGCCTGCCGCCTGTTCAAAAGCCTTCGGGCCGAGGCGGGCGACTTCCAGTAATGTGCGGCGATCCCGGAACGGGCCGTTATCGTCACGGTATGCGACGATGTTGCCTGCCAGCAATGTATTGAGTCCCGAGATTCGTGCCAGCAGCGGCGCGGATGCCGTGTTGACGTCCACTCCGACTGCGTTGACACAGTCTTCGACGACTGCGTCCAGATTCTTCGCCAACTGTCTTTGGTTGACGTCGTGCTGGTACTGGCCTACGCCGATTGACTTTGGTTCGATCTTGACCAGTTCCGCCAGCGGGTCTTGCAACCGCCGTGCAATCGACACCGCCCCGCGCAGCGAGACATCCAGTTCGGGGAATTCCCGCGCGGCCAGTTCGGAGGCCGAATATACCGATGCGCCCGCTTCCGAGACGACGACCCGCGTGAGCCGCAACGCCGGTTGGTTGGCGCACAATTCCGCCACCAGCGCATCCGTTTCGCGCGAAGCCGTGCCGTTTCCGATGGCTACCAGTTCCACCGAGTGCTTTTGCGCCAGCGCCGCGAGCGTGGTGAGCGCCCCCGCGCGGTCGCGCCGGGGCTCGAACGGGTAGATCGTTTCTGTATCCAGCAGCTTTCCCGTGGCATCCACTATCGCCACCTTCACCCCTGTGCGGATGCCGGGATCGAGTCCCATCACGCAATGCGCGCCCGCCGGGGCGGCGAGAAGCAAATCCTTCAGGTTGTGGGCGAAAACCCGGATGGCCTCTTCTTCAGCGCGTTCGCGCAGAGTGCCCATCAGATCGAATTCCAGCGAAAGCGATATTTTTACCGTCCATGCCCAACGTGCAGTTTCGGTGAGCCACTTGTCGGCAGGCCGCCCCTCGTTCCGAATGCCGAAGCGGGCAGCGATGCGTTGCGCGCAGGGATGGGGAGCGTTGTCGTTGCCGGGGAGGGGCAGATCGAGCGTGAGTTTCAATATGCCTTCGTTGCGCCCGCGCAACAAGGCCAGCGCCCGATGCGAAGGCATCGCGGCAACCGCTTCATGGAAATCGAACCAGTCGCGGAATTTTGCCCCCTCGTTTTCCTTGCCTTCCACCACTGCGGAGCGGATTTCTCCTTCATCGTGGAGAAGCTGGCGCAGTTCGCCCAGCAAGGCAGCATCTTCCGAAAAATTTTCCATCAGAATCTGGCGCGCCCCATCGAGCACCGACTTGACGTTCTCGAAGCCTGCATCGGGGTTCAAGTATTCCTGCGCGGCGCTCTCCGGTTCCAGTCCCGGATCGGCGAGCAGCGCCTCGGCCAGCGGCGCAAGCCCTGCCTCACGGGCAATCTGCGCCTTCGTGCGGCGCTTCGGCTTGTAAGGCAGATAGAGGTCTTCCAGCCGTTGTTTGGTTTCGGCGGACTCGACCTGTTCGCGTAATTCGGCGGTCAGTTTGCCCTGTTCTTCGATGGATGAGAGCACCGTCACGCGGCGCTCTTCCAGTTCGCGCAGGTAGTCCAGCCGTTCGGCGAGCGTGCGTAATTGCGTATCGTCCAATCCGCCCGTGGCTTCCTTGCGATAACGCGCGATGAAGGGAACCGTCGCGCCATCATCGAGCAAACGCGCGGCAGCGGCGACCTGATGCGTGGAAACGCCGAGTTCGTCGGCGATGCGGTTTTCGATCGGGGCAAGCATGGAGAGAAGAAGAAAGTTGATGGCGTGAGCCGCTAGTGTAGCAGCCGGATTGTCTCTTTCGCAGTGGGGATTCAGAATATGCGTTCTGGCTTGATTTTTGAAGCCAGCAGTGTACCCCTGCGCGCGCGGCGGTGACGCAAACCTTCGCGTTGCGCGGGACTCAGTGTAACTGTTGCGGGTTTGTTGCCTCGTCCGATGCCTTCGATGGTGAGCGGGGCGTCATCGGCGGGAACGGCAACGGCGGTCAGCCGTTCGTCCGAATCGAGCGCCATGACGATCACGCCGCGGCCACCGGACTGGACTTTCATTTCGGCTTGCGGAAAGACCAATATCCGGCCGGCGCTTGAGGCGCTTGCAATCCATTGACCGGCGACCCGCGCGGGGACAAGCACCGTTTCCGATCCTTCGAGCGTCATGAACGCCTTGCCTGCGCGTTGGCGTCCGGCCGCGTCGGCCAGCGCGCAAATGAAACCGTAGCCGCCGCTGTTGGCAAAGAACCACATGGATTCGGGTTCGGCGCTCACCACCTGCGCGAGTTTGCCTCTGTCCTGAAAATCGATCAGGGTGGAAACGGGTACGCCGTCGCCGCGTCCGCTCGGCAGATCGTAAACTCCGATCGTATAGGCGCGTCCATGCGTGTCGAGCACGATGAGCGGCCAGGTGCTGCGCGTCTCGATGACGGCCAGCGGAAAATCGCCTGCCTTGTAGTTGATGCCTGCGGGATCGATGCCGTGGCCCTGGCGCGAGCGTACCCAGCCGTTTTTCGACACGATCACCGTCACCGGCTCATCCGGCACGCTGATTTCGGCAGGCGCGACGGGGGCGACGGCTTCGATCAGGGTACGGCGGGCATCGCCGAATTTTTTGGCATCGGCGTCGATTTCTTTCAGCAGCAGGCGGGTCTGTGCGGCGCGGTTATCGAGCAGCCGTTGCAGGCTGTCGCGTTCTTCGCGCAGATCGGTCAGTTCCTTCTCGATTCTGAATCCTTCCAGGCGGGCAAGCTGACGCAGGCGGATTTCGAGAATGTCCTCGGCTTGCGTCTCGCTCAGCCCAAAGGCGGAAATCAGTGCCGGTTTGGGCTCGTCGGATTCGCGGATGACGCGAATGACTTCTTCGATGCGCAGGAAAGCGATCATGCGCCCGTCGAGGATGTGAATGCGCCGTTCGACTTCGTCGAGCCGGAAGCGGCTGCGGCGCAGCACGGTGAGATGGCGGAAGTCGATCCATTCAGTGAGGATTTGCAGCAGGTTTTTCTGCTGCGGCCTGCCGTCGCGCCCGATCATTGTGAGATTGACCGAAACGGACGTTTCCAGGCTGGTATGCGCGAGCAATACCGCCATGAATTCATCGCGCGGCTGACGGCTCGAACGCGGCTCCAGCACGATGCGTACCGGAGCCTTGTCGCTCGACTCGTCGCGCACGGTATCGAGCGCGCCCAGCACGAGTTGCTTGAGATTTTTTTGTTCTGCGCTGACGTCTTTCTTATTGGCGCGGGGTTGCGGGTTGGTGAGGGATTCGATTTCGGCCAGCACTTCTGCGGCGCAAACGCCGTGCGGCAGTTCGTCGACGATGGCGCGCCACTGTCCGCGCGCCAGTTCCTCGAAATGCCAGCGCGCCCGCATCCGCAGGCTGCCGCGCCCGGCGGTGTAGACCTCGCGGATGGTCTGCGGCGTGGAAATCAACTGCCCGCCGCCGGGAAAATCCGGGCCGGGCAGGATGTTCAAAATGTCGTCGAGCGTCGCCTCGGGGTTGCAGATCAGGAAGATCGCGGCGGCGGCGGTTTCATTGAGGTTGTGCGGGGGAATTTCCGTTGCCATGCCCACGGCGATGCCGGAAGCGCCGTTGAGCAGCACGAAGGGTAGCCGTGCCGGGAGCAATTGCGGTTCCCTGAAGGCGCCGTCGTAGTTGGCAATGAAATCTACCGTTCCCCGGTCGATTTCGGAGAGCAGGAGTTCGGCAATCGGGGTCAGGCGGCATTCGGTATAGCGCATCGCCGCTGCCGAATCGCCATCGCGCGAGCCGAAGTTGCCCTGCCCGTCGACCAGTGGGTAACGCAGTGAAAAATCCTGCGCCACCCGCACCATCGCGTCGTAGACGCTGGAGTCGCCGTGCGGGTGATATTTGCCGATCACATCGCCTACGACCCGCGCCGATTTGACGTGCCGGGCCGCAGCCGAAAGGCGCATTTCGTTCATCGCAAAAAGAATGCGGCGCTGAACGGGTTTCAAGCCGTCTTCGACCTGCGGCAGCGCGCGAGCGCGCACCACGCTCATCGCGTAGGAGAGATAGGCGCGTTCGGCGTACCAGTCCAGCGGAAGCACGTCGGAAGAAAGCGGGGAAGCGGAATCGTCGGGGGGGAGGGTGTTATCGTTCATGAAGCAGCACGGTAAGGAAACGGATCGTGCAAGGGCGCGATATTACCTCATATCGAAAGCTCGGTCAGATCGCTGCGACCGTATGGTGGAGGCGGGCGATTTGTAGCAGTACGCCGAAACCAGCGATTACCGCTTTATTGGAGGCCCCAATGGTGTGTGTGGAGGCCCATGGTTTTCTGTGCTCTCCTTCTTGTCGACAATCTCAACCTTTCCGCCCGCGCCAATCCTGACAGTGTAGTCCACATGATCTGTGTGACCCTCCTGCAAGATCTTCACCTTGTAATTTCTGGTCGAGATTTCTTCAATCGAACCGATTCCGCCGCCGCCACGCAGGGGGTAATAAGTTTTATCCACATCGGCAAGGATGGCCTGATAGATACAGATCGACTGTGATACTGCATCCGCGTTGCACCTCGTCGGTTTTTTTGCATACGCCGAGTTCATCGGCAAGCATGCCAAGACCGCTCCCAAGGCCAATATTGCAACAGAAGCAGCGCCCTTCGATGGTTTCGCCTGTTTCTTCATCGGATTACAAAAGACGCAAGATTCCCGCCAAAAACACGCGGGAATGACGGAATGGGAAAGTGCTCGGGGGGAAAAAAATATGATATATAGGTGCAATCGCCCAACTCCAACTCATTGGAAATTCCAATGGTGTGTGTGGGGGGCCATGGCTTTCTGTGCTCTCCTTCTTGTCGACAATCTCAACCTTTCCGCCCGCGCCAATCCTGACAGTGTAGTCCACATGATCTGTGTGCCCCTCCTGAAAGATCCTCACCTTGTATTTCCTGGTCGAGGTTTCTGCAATTGAACCGATCCCGCCGCCGCCACGCATGGGGTAAGTTTTATCCACGTCGGCAAGGATGGCCTGATAGATACAGACCGACTGTTTTACTGCATCATCGTTGCACCTCGTCGGTTTCTTTGCATACGCTGAGTTCATCGGCAAGCATGTCAAGACCGCTCCCAAGGCCAATATTGCAACAGAAGCCGCGCCCCACGATGGTTTCGCCTGTTTTTTCATTTAAATACCTCTTCGCTGCGGTCGTACGGTGGAGGCGGGCGTTCCGGCCTTCATTTCCGCCTCGGTTCTCGGATAGTGCCGCCGCATCTTCGCCGGCCACACCGATGACAATGATGTAATGACCGTACCCAGGAGAGATCGTGCATGGCTGAAAGAACGCAACGCCGACTGCGCTCTCGAAGACATGTCCTCCAGCGCGAAATGGCGCAACGACTCGCGCCAGGGATAGGCATGTTCAGGCCGTAGCTGCATCCCCGCACCCATCAGCGACTGCATGTCGTGATCAGAGACGCCATAGCATGCATAGGCATTTGTGTCGCCCGATGCCGGGCAATGGGGCTTGCCGACATCGACGTGATTGAGGCCGAGCAGATGACCGACTTCGTGCACATGGGCGCGCTGCATCACTTTATTGCCTGTGGAGGTTGTTTTCTTGTGGATGCTGTCCATGTCCTTGCTGTCATAAAGCGTGGCATGTGAGCCAAACCAGTTCTCACTGGGATCGAGGCGCACAACATCGATTGTGCGATGATTGCCGGGCACTGTCGCCTCATTGCCGATAAGCTTCAAGCGGCACCAGACATTCGGAAAATAAATGACCCCTCGGTTGTTGTGGGGAAAACTGAGTGAATCATTGATCAACCAAAACTTGCCCGTCCAAAACGACTGGGCGGAGGAGACGAATCTCGCTTTCCAGCTCGACCAGGCGGCGGGGTTCCATCTGATAATCTTGTGCGGTTGCCCGCCAGCGTCAGGATGCGTCCCGGCGTTGGTGGTGCCAGCGGGATTGATCTGCCGGAACCCCAAACGAAGCGTCAGCGTCAATTCCGCATTGTTGTACGGGTCGCAGCAATCCGTGTTCAGTTCCGCATCGAATTTTGGGAAGGTCATCGTCTTCTTCATACTTGAACTCCTGACGACGGATGTAATCCGGTTTTTGAGACTGTTATGTTGATTACGATAAATGAATTTCCGTGAATCAGCGTACTGAATCTGGTTGGAATTTGTCAACTATCGTGGCCAATTTGGTTCTCGAATATTCATTCGGGTTAAAATTTCGACCAGCTGCGAGTAGGAGTAAGTATTTGGCTCACATCTTTGAGTCACCCCTGCTTGAAGGCAGGGGGTTCCTCGATACGGTACTGGGGTGCCTTCGGCGCCAAGTTATATTTTGTCTCGCTTGACTCCGCCATAAATGGCGGAGATTGCGCGAGACGCGTGTTCAACAAGATTTTTCGAGCCGAAACGCTACTCAAAAACATCGCTCTTGGCGCACCTGACGCGTGTCTGTATAATCGCAAATCTTTGTATACGCCTTTTCGTCCATGGCGCAAAAACTGGTTGTCGGTAACTGGAAGCTCAATGGTAGTCTGGCGGCGAACGAGGCCCTGATTGGGGCCTGCGGTGCGTTGGCCGGGGTGGAGATGGCGGTGTGCGTGCCGTTTCCGTATCTTGCACAGGCGGCATCGCTTCTGGCCGGTGTGGCATTGGGCGCACAGACGGTGAGTGAGTTTCAGTCCGGTGCGTACACCGGCGAAGTGAGCGCGGAAATGCTCGCGGAAATGGGCTGCCGTTATGTAATCGTCGGTCACTCCGAGCGGCGCGCGCTGTTCGGTGAGGATGATGCTGCGGTTGGACGCAAGGCGCAATCGGTGTTGCGGGCGGAACTCGTACCCATTGTCTGTGTCGGTGAGTCGCTTGCCGAGCGCGAGGCGGGGCGGGTGATGGAGGTGGTTGGCCGTCAGCTCGATGCGGTGCTGGCATCCGTCGGTGTACAGGGGTTGTCGGGAGTGGTCATTGCCTACGAGCCGGTATGGGCGATTGGCACCGGGCGAGCGGCGGGCGCGGACGAAGCACAGGAGGTGCACGCAGCCATCCGGCGCTGGCTTGCAGATCACGGCGCGCCAAAGGGAATACGCATTCTCTATGGCGGCAGTGTCAAGGCGGATAATGCTGCGACGCTTTTCGCCATGCCTGATGTCGATGGCGGATTGATCGGGGGTGCGTCGCTGGTGGCGCAGGATTTCATGGCTATTTGCCGTGCGGCGATAGCAAACGGGGACGATTGAGCCCCACGTTTTTTTGAGGTACTGATGGGTGCTACGGGTTTTAGTCTGGTATTGCTGGTTCATGTTCTGGCAGGGCTTGGCATGATCGGCCTTGTCCTGATGCAGCACGGCAAGGGGGCCGACATGGGGGCGGCTTTTGGCAGCGGCGCTTCGGGCAGCCTGTTCGGGGCGTCCGGGTCGGCCAATTTTTTGAGCCGGACTACGGCGGTACTGGCGACGGTATTTTTTATTACCAGCCTGAGTTTGGCGTACCTGGCAGCGAATACAAAAAAAGCACCCTCCAGTAGCGTCATGGAAGGCGTTTCAACTCCTGCCGAAAGCGTTCCGGGTACAATTCCCGTTCCCGTTCCCGCACCTGCCCCTGATGCAGATCCGTCCGGGAAAGGAAACCTGGGCGAGATTCCGGAATAGTCGAGGGGTATCAGTCAGATCAACCTGGCGTATTGGCAGCCGACCGAAGCAAAAAAACTCTTAACTCTATACGATGCGATGGATTTTGTATATGACGTAGCATGCTTTGCATGTGGTGGCGAAAGGACATAGACTCGCCGCCTGCTGGGCCGACGTGGTGAAATTGGTAGACACGCTATCTTGAGGGGGTAGTGGCGAAAGCCGTATGAGTTCGAGTCTCATCGTCGGCACCACAAATTGATGACGGTTTGCCGGGGTTTCAGACAACACAAGAAAAACCAGGGGAAATGGAGGGACATGATTATGCCGAACGAGTATCTGTCCGAGTATCTGCCGATTCTGCTGTTCGTTTTTATCGGACTTGCCTTTGGCGTCGTGCCGTTTTTTCTTGGCAAGATGCTTGGGCCGAACCGGCCAGGCACAGGGAAAATGGCCGCCTATGAGTGCGGCTTCGATGCGTTCGAAGACGCCCGGATGAAGTTTGATGTCCGCTACTACCTGATTGCCATCCTCTTTATTCTGTTCGATCTTGAAATCGCGTTCCTTTTTCCATGGGCAGCGGTGTTCAATGAGTTCATCGCCGCCCAGGCGGCAGTGTGGTTCCTGTTCGGGTCGGTCATGGTGTTTCTTGCCATCCTGATTATCGGTTACATCGTCGAGTGGAAGAACGGCGCACTTGACTGGGAATGAAACATGGGTATCGATGGTATTTTTCGTGAAGGTTTCATAACCACGTCGCTGGACACGGTCATCAACTGGACGCGCACGGGATCCTTGTGGCCGGTGACTTTCGGGTTGGCCTGTTGTGCGATCGAGATGATGCACACCGGGATGGCTCGTTACGATCTCGACCGCTTCGGCATCATTTTCCGCGCCAGCCCCCGGCATTCCGACTTGATGGTCGTCGCCGGTACGGTCACTAACAAAATGGCCCCGGCGATGCGCCGGGTATACGATCAGCTTGCCGAACCGCGTTGGGTGGTTTCGATGGGTTCCTGCGCGAATGGCGGAGGTTATTACCACTATTCCTACTCGGTGGTGCGCGGCTGTGACCGGATCGTGCCCGTCGATGTTTATGTTCCGGGATGTCCGCCTACGGCCGAAGCCCTGCTTTACGGTCTGCTGCAACTCCAGAACAAGATCAAGCGCACGAGTACCATTGCGCGCCGCTGAAGTGATATGGAGTTCAAATGAGTGCCAAACTTGAGCGCCTGAGCCAGATTCTACGGATTGTCCTGGGAGGACGTCTGCGTTCTCTGACCAAGGATCGGGGCGAGATCATGATCGAGGTGGGCGCGGAAGATTATCTGGCGGCTGCCCGTACCTTGCGCGATCACGCCGAATTGCGGTTCGAGCAGTTGATGGATATTTGCGGGGTTGATTATTCGGCTTACGGCAACGTTGCTTGCGAACCCGGCAGGCGCTTTGCCTCGGTCCTGCATATGCTTTCCATCGAGCACAACTGGCGGTTGCGTCTCAAGGTGTTTTGTCCGGATGATAATTTTCCGGCAGTCGATTCGGTTTGCGATCTGTGGCCGAGCGCCAACTGGCAGGAACGTGAAGCGTTTGACCTCTACGGCATCATGTATTCCGGCCACACTGATTTACGCCGAATCCTGACCGATTACGGTTTCGTGGGGCATCCCCTGCGCAAGGATTTTCCGGTTTCGGGGTATACGGAGATGCGTTACGACGCCGAGACGGAACGGGTGATTTACCAGCCGGTGACGATCGAGCCGCGTGAGAACACGCCGCGTGTCGTGCGCGAAGCAGGTTACGGGGATACCGGTCATGTCTGAGATTCGCAATTACACGATCAACTTCGGCCCGCAGCACCCGGCGGCGCACGGGGTGCTGCGCCTGATACTCGAACTCGATGGTGAGGTGGTCGAGCGCGCCGACCCGCATATCGGGCTGCTGCATCGCGGAACTGAAAAACTCGCTGAGACCCGTACCTGGTTGCAGTGCGTGCCCTACATGGATCGGCTCGATTACATGGGGATGATGTGCAACGAGCACGTTTATTGCCTCGCGGTGGAAAAGTTGCTTGGTATCGAAGTGCCGGAGCGCGCCCAGTACATTCGGGTGTTGTTTGATGAAGTCACCCGGGTTCTCAGTCATTTGATGCTTATCGGCTCGCACGCCTTCGATATCGGCGCGATGACGATGATCCTCTACACCTTCCGCGAGCGTGAAGCATTGTTTGATGCTTATGAAGCGGTATCCGGAGCGAGGATGCATCCGGCATATTACCGGCCGGGCGGCGTTTACCGCGACCTGCCCGATACCATGCCCAAATACAAGCCCAACCGCTTCAAAAACGAGGCCCGCACCAAAGATCTCAATGCGGCGCGTGAAGGGTCGTTGCTCGATTACCTCGAAGATTTCTTCGAGCGCTTCCCGAAATGCTGCGACGACTACGAGACGCTGCTCACCGAAAACCGCATCTGGAAGCAACGTACCGTGGGAATCGGCGTGGTACCGGCGGATCGGGCGCTGGCTCTGGGCTTTACCGGGCCGATGCTGCGCGGCTCCGGCATTGCCTGGGATTTGCGCAGGAAGCAACCCTACGCGGTATACGACCGTCTCGATTTCGATATCCCGGTCGGCAAGAACGGGGACTGTTACGACCGTTACCTGTGCCGGATGGAAGAAATGCGTCAGTCGACGCGGATCATCCGCCAATGCATCGAATGGCTGCGAAAGAACCCCGGCCCGGTGATCACTGGTGACCACAAGGTGGCTCCGCCGAAGCGCGAAAAGATCAAGACCGACATGGAGGACCTGATCCACCATTTCAAACTCTTTTCCGAGGGGTTCCATGTTCCAGAGGGCGAGGTATATGTCGCCACCGAACATCCGAAAGGGGAATTCGCTGTCTATGCGATCTCGGACGGTGCCAACAAGCCCTATCGGATCAGGCTGCGCTCGGCGGGTTTTGTCCACCTGTCGGCGATGGACGAAATGGCGCGCGGGCACATGATTGCCGATGTGGTGGCACTCATGGGTACGCTGGATGTTGTTTTTGGTGACGTGGACCGGTAGGGCGCTGACCAGAGGACGCTTCGCGGAAGAACCAGATATGCTAAGTCAAGAATCGTTACAGCAGATAGACCGGGAGATTGGCAAATATCCGCCGGACAAAAAACAGTCGGCGCTCATATCGGCCTTGCGCATTGCGCAGCAGGAAAAGGGCTGGCTGCCGAAAGAGATGGTCGAGTTCGTGGCTGACTATCTCGGCATTCCGCCGATTGCTGCCTGGGAGGTGGCGAGTTTTTACGGCATGTACGACCTTACGCATGTGGGCCGTCACAAGATCACGGTGTGCACCAACCTGCCCTGTGCGCTTTCCGGCGGCGTTCATACGGCTGAATATCTGAAGAAGAAACTGGGCATCGATTTCAATGAAACCACCCCGGACGGTAAATTTACCCTCAAGGAAGGGGAATGTATGGGCGCTTGCGGAGATGCGCCGGTGCTGCTGCATAACAACCATCGCATGTGCAGTTTCATGACGACCGAGAAAATCGACCGGATGCTGGCCGACCTGGAGAAGCAATGAGCGAGCACAGACTGATCCTTGATGGTCTCGACGGCGATCATACCTGGCGGCTTCAGGATTACGTCGCCCGAGGGGGCTACAAAGAGTTCCGCAAGATCCTCGCGGAAAAAACACCGCCCGATACCATCATCGCCGAACTCAAGGCTTCGAGCCTGCGCGGGCGAGGTGGCGCGGGCTTTCCGACCGGCCTGAAATGGTCGTTCATGCCGCGCTCTTTTCCCGGCAACAAATATCTGGCCTGCAATTCCGACGAAGGCGAGCCGGGCACGTTCAAGGATCGGGATATTCTGCGCTATAACCCGCACACGGTAATCGAGGGAATGCTCATTGCAGCCTACGCGACGGGCTGTACGCGAGGCTACAACTACATCCACGGCGAGATTTTCGAGGTTTACCAGCGTTTTGAAGAGGCTCTGGACGAAGCGCGTGCCGCAGGATTCCTCGGCCAGAATATCCTCGGCAGCGATTTTTCCTTCGAGCTTTTTGCGCACCACGGCTACGGGGCTTATATCTGCGGCGAGGAAACCGCGCTGCTCGAATCCATCGAAGGCAAGAAGGGGCAACCCCGCTTCAAGCCGCCCTTCCCGGCATCCTACGGTCTGTACGGCAAGCCGACGACAGTCAACAACACCGAAACATTCGCCTCGGTGCCTTTCATCATGAAGATGGGCGGCGAGGCTTTCATGAATCTGGGTAAGCCCAATAACGGCGGCACCAAGATTTTCTCGGTTTCTGGCCATGTGTGCAGGCCGGGCAATTACGAGATCAACCTCGGCACGCCATTTTCCGAACTGCTGGAGATGGCGGGCGGTATGCGCGGCGGGCGCAAGCTCAAAGCGGTGATTCCGGGCGGGTCTTCCGCGCCGGTCGTTCCTGCCGACATCATGATGAACTGCACGATGGACTTCGATTCGATTGCCAAGGCGGGGTCGATGCTCGGTTCCGGCGCGGTGATCGTCATGGATGAGACCACCTGCATGGTGCGGGCGCTGGAACGCTTGTCCCGGTTCTATCATGAGGAATCCTGTGGTCAGTGCACACCCTGCCGTGAAGGCACGGGCTGGATGTATCGCGTGGTGCACCGGATCGAGCATGGCGCCGGACGGCCCGAAGACCTCGACCTGCTGTGTTCGGTGGCGGGGAACATTTCGGGACGCACCATTTGCGCGCTCGGCGACGCGGCGGCAGGGCCGGTGCAGAGCTTCGTCAAGCATTTCGCCGACGAATTCGAATACCACATCGAAAACAAAAAATGCCTGGTTCCCCCTGCGGTGCAGGATACCGGCAGCCAAATCTACGTGAGCCAGTCATGCTAGACATTGAAATCGACGGCAAGGCGGTTCAGGTTCCGGTAGGCAGCACCGTGATGGATGCCGCGACCCTGGCCGGCATCTACATTCCTCATTTCTGTTATCACAAGAAGCTGTCGATTGCAGCCAGTTGCCGTATGTGCCTGGTGCAGGTCGAAAAGGCCCCCAAGCCGCTTCCCGCGTGCGCGACACCCGTGACCAACGGAATGAAAGTCTGGACCCGGTCAAAGGAGGCGTTGCAGGCGCAGAAGGGAGTCATGGAATTCCTGCTCATCAATCATCCGCTGGATTGCCCGGTCTGCGATCAGGGCGGCGAATGTCTGTTGCAGGATTTGTCGGT
>JAITMK010000173.1 GCA_031277415.1 Azoarcus sp. | reverse complement strand
CCGTGCCCCCTTGGCAAAGATCGCACTCACCCTCGAAGTTTGACCCTGAAGTCATTTCAAATCAATAGGTTGCGCAATTGGTTCCCATTTGATGGTGGGGCAAATGGGAAATCTGGGTTTATTCGACTACCTGCCGCAAGCGGGAGAGGGTGCCCCGAAGGGGCGGGAGAGGGTAACACTTCGTTGCGCAGCAACATATCGGGTGACCACAGGTCGCCCCTGCACCCGGCAATTGGAATGTGGTTTTGCAGAGGTTCCTTAAAATTACAAATTCCCCGTTTTATTCAATCACTATCTTGCGAATGCGATACTTGCCGTTATCCGCCACATAGAGGTTGCCTGACGCATCTATTGCAATAGCGGAAGGTAAATAAAACTGAGCAACACTTCCTGGACCGTCGGCACAGCCCAGCCCACTACCAGCAAGGGTGCTGACTTCTCCATTTGGCGTAATCTCGCGGATGCGGCTGTTCCCGCGATCCACCACGTAGAGGTTGCCCGCTTTGTCTATCGTGATGTCGGTAGGCTGCTTGAACTGCGCTGCGCTTCCTGGGCCATCGGCGAAGCCTCCTTCCTTGCTGCCCGTTGCGCCGCTTCCGGCAAGGGTGCTGACTTCTCCATTTGGTGCAATTTTGCGGATGCGATGGTTATTGGCATCCGCCACATAGAGGTTGTTTGACGCATCTATTGCGATGCCGGTAGGCCACCCGAACTGTGCTGCGTTTCCCGGGCCGTCGGCAAAACCTCCCTGCCAGGGTATCGCACCGCTTCCGGCAAGGGTGCTGACCTCTCCCGTTGGCGTGACCTTGCGGATGCGATTGTTACCAGAATCTGCCACATAGAGGTTGTTCGACGCATCTATTGCGATGCCGGTAGGCCGCTCGAACTTTGCAGCGCTTCCCGAACCATCGGCATAGCCTTTTTCGCTGCCAGTAAGGGTACTGACCTCTCCCATTGGCGAAACCTTGCGGATGCGATGGTTCTCGGTATCCGCCACATAGAGGTTGCCCGCCTTGTCTATCGAGATGCCGAAAGGAGCATTAAACTGTGCATCGCTTCCCGTGCCGTCGCTCTCACCCTTCTCGCCGCCAGCAAGGGTACTGACCTCTCCCGTTGGAGAAACCTTGCGGATGCGATGGTTTTCGGTATCCGCCACATAGAGGCTGCCCGCCTTGTCTATCGCGATGCCGTTAGAAGCATGGAACCGTGCATCACTTCCCGTGCCATCAGCAAGGGTGCTGACGGTGGTTGTTCTGCTGCTATACCGCGTGACAGCGTGAGTATCCTGTGTTGTTTGATCCATGGGATGACATCGTTGTCGCTCTTCAAAACGCGTAACAGCCAATGAGATGGCTTCCCGATCAGTGCAACTCTCCGTTGGCGCCAATAAGGATTTGGTGAGCGCAATAGAATCTGGCTGGTATATCGTTGGGCGCGTGTGGAGACCCATACCGTAGTGGCTTTCAATCAGAAAAGGGTTATATCCTTCCTTGCATACCCATAGATCCAAATCGGAGAAGGGATCGCTCGGTACGAGGACGAACCCGAGTCGCCTCTTGGGTTTTAGCAGAATCTCGCCACTGCGGTTGCTGCGGGCAAGCGCCGAAGAACAGCAATAACTGAAAGCAAAGGCGTTTTCCAACGGCTCACCTGTTTCCGCATCATAGATTTTTGTTTCAAGCCCACTGTGAACCACTTCGAGCACAGGAAGAACGCAGCCGGTCAAAAGAAGCGCCGCAGATAGGGGCAGGATTCTATGTAGTGCCATTGCGTCTCCTGGTGGATAGTGTCTCGGTTTGAACACGGGTCTCGCGCAATCCCCGGCCTTCAGGACAGGGTGACTCAAAAACTCCCCTCTCCCGCTTGCGGGAGAGGGGATTCTGTCATGCTTTGTTGGTAGATAGTCGCATAAATCAGTGCCTCCCTTGCTCAAAATCCCTTTTTTGATGAATTTTGGTGCATTGCATCAATCTGTGTTTCATGGTAAATGTAGAAGGTTATTTCAACGGGGGATGAAAAAATGTCGTATGTAAGCAAAGTGTTGGGTGAGCTGATCGCTAACAACCCCAACCAGCCGGAATTCCATCAGGCTGCCACCGAGGTTCTGAACTCTCTCAAGGTAGTGGTCGATAACGATGACAAGTACGCCAAGGCCGGTTTACTTGAACGTCTGGTTGAACCGGAGCGCCAGATACTGTTTCGTGTTCCCTGGGTGGACGATCAGGGCAATGTGCGTGTCAACCGGGCTTACCGTGTGCAGTTCAACAGCGCCATCGGCCCGTATAAAGGCGGACTGCGTTTCCATCCTTCGGTCAACTTGAGCATCATCAAATTTCTGGGCTTTGAACAGATCTTCAAAAACGGCCTGACGGGACTCCCCATCGGGGGCGGAAAGGGCGGTAGCGATTTCGACCCCAAAGGCAAGTCCGACCGTGAAGTAATGGCCTTTTGCCAGAGTTTCATGACCGAACTCGC
Organism: Azoarcus sp.; assembly: GCA_031277415.1. Lineage (GTDB taxonomy): Bacteria > Pseudomonadota > Gammaproteobacteria > Burkholderiales > Rhodocyclaceae > WRNU01. The sequence goes on along the minus strand of JAITMK010000173.1, from coordinate 10,260 downwards.
CCGCCACATCGGCGCGGATACCGATGTGCCTGCCGGCGACATCGGTGTAGGCGCGCGTGAGGTTGGTTTCATGTTTGGTCAGTACAAACGCCTCAAGAATGTTTATGAAGGGGTATTGACCGGAAAAGGGCTTTCCTACGGCGGTTCCCTGGTGCGCACCGAGGCGACCGGCTACGGCCTGCTCTATTTTGTCGAGGAAATGCTCAAGGATCACGGCCAGTCCATCAAGGGAAAAACCGTGCTGGTTTCCGGGTCGGGCAACGTTGCCATCTACGCAACGGAAAAAGCGACTCAACTGGGCGCCAAGGTGGTGACTCTCAGCGATTCCAGCGGCTGGATTTACGACAAGGACGGCATTGATCTTGCTGTTGCGAAAGAGATCAAGGAAGTCAGGCGTGGCCGTATCAAGGATTATCTCGAATATCGCCACGGTGCCGAATACCACGACGGCAACGGTTTGTGGCATGTGAAAGCCGATATCGCGCTGCCCTGTGCCACCCAGAACGAACTGGATCTGGATGATGCCAAGGCGCTGGTAAGGAACGGCGTGATCGCAGTGGGCGAGGGCGCCAACATGCCCACCACTCTGGACGCTACCGAGTACCTGATCAAGAACAATGTCTTCTTCTGCCCCGGCAAAGCGGCCAACGCGGGCGGCGTGGCGACTTCCGCGCTGGAAATGAGCCAGAACTCCTCGCGATTGTCCTGGAGTTTCGAGGATGTGGACGCCCGCCTGAAGGGCATCATGGAAGGCATTTACCACAACGCCGCCAATGCAGCCAAAGAGTACGGCTGCACCGACAATTTCGTGGTGGGTTCCAACATTGCCGGCTTCCTGAAAGTGGCAAACGCCATGATGGCGCAGGGGGTTGTGTAACCTTCAGGAGCATCTGCATTACCTTGCCTCCATAGCCTGTCATCCTGCGACTTCGCTTTGCGTTGCGCTGCAATGACAGGAGGGGTTTTGCAGATGTTTTCTCAAGTGTCTGCCGCAAGAGAGGTTCTTGCGGCAGATGCGGAGATGTTCAGAAACCTGTCGAGAATCACGAAATGATCCTCGAACAGTTCGGTTTCTAGGTTCGGTAATTCTTCGATGGGAAACCAGCGCGCCTCGGCGGCATCGTCCGCGCCCGCAACGGGAGGAAGAGCCGGGAGCGGTAAATCGAACCAGTGCGCGTGCGTGATGACGCGGCCCCGCTGGCTGCGGTCGGGATGGTCGAAAACGGCTGCCGTGCGGTGCGCCTTCACGAGATCCACATCCGCAACGTCAAGCCCGGTTTCTTCTTTCAGTTCCCGGATAGCGCCCTGAAGCAATCGTTCGCGGCCTTCGAGAAAGCCGCCGGGAATGGCCCACAAGCCTTTTCCCGGTGAATGCTTGCGCCGTATCAGCAGGATATGCCCCGCTACCGTTACCACTGCGTCCAGCGTGACGAATGGGCCAAGCCCCCATTTTTGTTTACCCGCTTCGACGGTTTCGTGTTCTTCGCGCATGGCGCCGAAGGCGGGGTGTGTCCGCCAGTTTTCGAGATACCGGACGACTGCGGGGGGAACCTGAGCGCACAAGGTGGCCCATGCCGCTTCGTTGCCGGTGAGATAAAGCCCGCGGAGCGGAGTCGCATCGATGTCGCCTTGTCGTTCCGAAGCTACGAACGACCATTGCGGAAACAGATTCAGGTAGGTGCTGGAAGCATCCTTGTGAAAACCGACAAGCGCCACGCGCGGCGCGGCGCATCCTGCCGTGCGCACGCCTTCTTCCACAGCCGCCGCCCAGCGCACGTCGTCGTAGTAGTCCCGAACCGGAACGAAACTGATCCGCCGGGCATCGGCTGCATCGAAGCTCGCAGCGATCATCGTGGCGCGCTCTTCCCACGTAAAGGGGTTTTTGGCGTTGCGCGCCCTGAACGCAGATCCGAGCACGACCAGGACGCGGTCGGCCATTTTCAACGCCTGTCCGAGCAGCGCGGCGTGGCCGTTGTGGAAAGGCTGGAAACGGCCGATCAGGACTGCCGCGTCGAAATGTGTATCGTTCATTTATTTACCAATATGTGGTGGGGTTTTGTGAGGGCGTTGCACGCAACGCCCCTACGGAAACGAAACCGCCCTGATTCTACTCATCCCCACCATAAAAGGCGGGGATGGAGCTCGACAGGTGTTCATAATTGGCCGCGATGGGAAACTGCCGTTCGCTTCCGAACGGCCGCAGATACAGGGCAGGCGCAATCTGCCGACGTTTGAATTCGCTTTTCCAGATCATCCGCCGTATTCGTGCGATGAGCGCCGTGCCTTCCTTCGTTTCCGTCAGATTTGCCCAGGCAGCCTCGACTTCGTCCTGTTCTTCGGCACCCAGGCGTTCGCCTTCGATCAGGGTTTTCAGAATCGTATCCAGTACCGGGTAGGGCGGCAGGCTGTCGGTGTCTTTCTGGCCGGGAGCGAGTTCCGCAGAAGGCGGTTTATTGATGATGGCTTCGGGAATCAGTTCGCGTCCGGCGGTTTCGTTGATGTGACGGCAAAGCGCGATGGCTTCCGTTTTGTAGAGGTCGCCTATCGGCCCCAGGCCACCGTTCATATCGCCGTAAAGCGTGCAGTAGCCGACCGATATTTCGCTTTTGTTGCCGGTGGTCAGCAGCAAGGCTCCGAACTGGTTGGAGTATTCCATCAACACCGTGCCGCGCACGCGGGCTTGCACGTTTTCCAGCGCCAGCCCCCGGAGCGGTTCGCCGAACGCGGAGTTGAACCCTTGCTCATGAGTGGCGACGAGATCGCGGATAGGATGCTCGAAAAGTTTGATGCCGAGATTCCGGCACAGCGTAACGGAATCGCCGACGCTGCCTATGCTGGAAAAACGGGATGGAAGCGTGATTGCAATGACGTTTCCCGGCCCAAGCGCCTCGACGGCCAACGCCAGTACGAGTGCGCTGTCGAGGCCGCCGGAGGAACCGACCACAACCCTGGTGAAGCCGCAACGGCGAGTGTAATCGGAGATGCCGAGGACGATCTGGCGGCGATAAAACTCCATGAGCGGCAAACCGGCGGCACAAACCGGGGCAAGCGGGGCGGTTCCCTGAAAGGCGCCGTCTTGCAGGCGCAGGGTGGTTACGGTTTCTTCAAAATGCGCTGCCTCAAACACGACACCGCTCGGTGTGGCTGCGAAGGATGCGCCATCGAATACCAGTTGATCCTGCCCGCCGATCTGGTTGACGTATACCACCGGAAACCCGTAACGGCGGCTTGCCGCCGTGATGCAGGCGTGACGCTCCCTGCGCATGTTGATGTGCGACGGGCTGGCGTGGATGACGATGACGAGGCCGGGGTTTTTCGTTGCCAACTGGCCGAGCGGGTCGAGGGAGTTGTCCTTGTTTTCGCCGTTCCAGGCATCCTCGCCGATCAGAAAACCAACTCGCGTGCCTTCGATTTCCAGGCATGCCGTCACATCCGGCCCCGGTACGAAATAGCGCCGTTCATCGAACATGCCGCAAGCCGACAAGACCCGTTTTGAATACTGAAGAACGATTTGCCCGTTTTTCACTACGATCAGGCTGTTCTCCAATGCCCTGCCACGCCCGTATCGCGTAGGCACGCCTACGGCCCAATAAAGATTGGGCGTGACACGACTGGCGTCGCAGAGCTTCATCAGAGCCGCGTCGACGTGCGCGAGAAAACCCGGTTCGCCGAGCAAATCACCGGGCGGATAACCCGTGAGCGCCAGTTCCGTGAAAACGACGATCTGTGCGCCGTCTTTAGCGGCTTTTCGGGCGGCGGCAGCCATCCGGGTCACATTGCCGGGAAGGTCTCCGACGGTGAAATCGAGTTGGGCAAGCGAGAAGGTAAGCATCGGGCACCCTTCCATGTTCTTCAATACACGGCAAGCGCCGCCATGAGCGTGTCGAGATTGTGCCGCATCATGGCGATGTAGGTAGACGCGGGACCGCCGGGAGGCGAGAGCGCGTCAGAATAGAGCGTACCACCCATTGTCGCACCGGATTCGATGCGGATACGTTCGATGAGGCGAGGGTCGAGGATGGTTTCGATGAATACGGCGGGCGCCTTTTCGCTTCGCAATTGTTTGATGAGGCGGGCAACATCGCGGGCGCCGGGTTTGCTGTGCGCGGAAGCGCCTTTCGGCGCGAGGAAAATCAGGCCATAGGCGCGGGCGAAATAGCCAAAGGCATCGTGCGCACTCACGACCCGCCGCCGCTCTTGCGGCAGGCGGGCAACGGCGGCCCGGATATCGGCATCGAGCACATCGAGCGCGGCACGGTAACGGGTGGCGTTGGCACGGTAAAACTCTGCGCCGCCGGGGTCGGCGGCAATCAGGGCAGCGACGATATTGGCAACATAAATCTGGACGTTGGCAACATCCTGCCAGGCGTGGGGATCAATGCGTGGGGCATCGTTGTGCATTGCCAGCGGACGAATGCCGTCGCTTGCGACAACCAGCTTTCCCTGATAGCCGGAAGCTCGCGCCAGCCGGGGCAGCCAGTCGTCGAACCCGAGGCCGTTTTGCACGACCAGCCTGGCGCGCTTGATACGGCGTGCATCGGACGGACGAGGTTCATAGGCGTGAGCATCCTGCCCCGGTCCGACGAGGGTGTGCACGCTTACCCGCTCGCCGCCGATCTGGTGGATCAGGTCGCCGAGGATGCTGAAACTGGTGATGACTTCAACTTCTGTTGCGCGCGCGCCGGAAGCAATGAAAAACGCGGACACAAGAAAAAACACCGCTTGCCATGTGCGGCGCAGTGAGAATCGGAAGGGAAAATGCATCGTACACATCATGAACTCAAATGCCGTTGGCTCGGCCAGCGGGGGGCAATGAGACCGCCGGGCGCGGCGAGCAGAGAGACGAAGTATACGAGCCCGCATACGAGGATGATGGCCGGTCCTGCGGGGACGTCGGTATAAAAGGAAAGCAGCAGTCCGGCGGCGCCCCCGGCGAGCGCCAGTCCCGCTGCAAGCGCCAGCATGGGCGTCAGCTTGCGTGTCCAGAGTCGCGCGCAGGCGGCGGGCAGGATCATGATACCGACGGCCATCAGCGTGCCGAGGGCGTGAAAACCGCTCACGAGATTGAGCACGGCCAGAAGCAGGAATCCGTAATGCGCGACCGGAGACGAGCGGCTGACTGCGCGCAGAAAGGCGTGATCGAGGCATTCCAGCGTCAATGGGCGGAACAGCAGGGCAATGCCGAAAAGCGAAATGCTGGCAATGACGGCGATGAGCAAGAGGGATGCGTTATCGAGGGCGAGCACCGATCCGAAAAGCACATGCAGGAGGTCGAGATTGCGCCCGGACTGCGAGATGATCGTTATCCCGACGGCGAGCGAGAGCAGGTAAAAGGCAGCAAGGCTTGCGTCTTCCCTGAGGTTGGAGGCGCGCGCCACCAGCCCGGCGGCGAACACCACGGCCAGCCCGGCAATGATGCCGCCCGCCGTCATTGCGCCCAGGGACAGGCCGCAGGCGAGATAACCCAGCGCCGCGCCGGGAAGAATGGCATGGCTTACCGCGTCGCCCATCAAACTCATTCGCCGCAGCAACAGAAATACACCGACGGGGGTGGCTCCAAGCGCCAGGGCCAGCGTACCGACCAGCCCCCTGCGCATGAAATCGAAATCGACAAACGGCAGGATGAAAATTTCGTAAAGATTCATGCTGGCTCCGGCAGAGAACAGGTTCCGGCATGTTCATCGAACGCTTCGGATAATTGGCGGGCACGGGCGAGCAGCGGTTCGGTCATCACTTCTGCGGTAGGGCCAAAGGCGACGAGTTCCCGCGCCAGCAGCAGACAGGCCGGGAAATAACGGCGGACCTGCGTAAAGTCATGCGTCACGGCGAGGACGGTACGTCCTTCATCATGCCAGTGCAGCACCAACTGCGCGAGATCGTCAACCGTGCGCGCGTCGATGGCGGCAAAAGGTTCATCGAGCAGGATGGCGGGCGTGTCTTGCAAAATCAGGCGGGCGAAGCGCGCGCGTTGCAACTGTCCGCCGGAGAGTGTTCCAATTGGCCGGGATTCGAACCCGGACAGTCCCACGGCATCGAGCGCGGTGCATACCTTGCGTCGGCCTGTACGGCCAAGTCCCCGGAACGCGCCGATTTCGTGCCATAGCCCCATTGCCACCATGTCGAATACCGAGACGGGAAAACTGCTGTCCAGTTCGTTTCTTTGCGGCATGTAGGCCAGCATGGTGCGGGCGCGTCCCTGAGGCTCAATAGATATATGGCCTTCGAGCGGGCGCAACTCTCCGGCCACGGCCTTGAGCAGAGTCGATTTACCGGCGCCGTTCGGGCCGACGACGGCGACCAGCGATCCGGCGGGAATTTCCGCGTTCAGGTGGTGCACGGCCGGGTGACGGTCGTAACCGAGAGTCAGGTTCTCGAAACGGATCACAGGGCCGGAGGCGGGCGGTGTGGACGACATCGCGTTCAGGTCAGCGCCCAGAAAACAGTCAGCCACAACAGGGCGCAGGCAACAGAGGCAATGGCGAAGCGCGTGCCGATACCGCATACCAGAAGGCTCGGTGGAGGCGGCTCGGATTCAGTGGGGAGTGTGCGCAAAAGGCTCATACCTCATACCAGGCGTACATTTTGGCCAGGAGCGGCTAGAGCGGTTTCGGTTTAAGTGAATACAGGAAAATCCGGGCAAGCAGATTCATGCTGTACAGGATTAAACGAAAACTGCTCTGAACGCAGCAAAATAGCGCTTGGGAGGGAATTTTGCAATGATGTTGCGGTTCAGCCGTGCGTTGCGAGCAGCGTTGAGAATTCCCGGTTCAACAGTGAAGTATCGCCCAGATTGACGGCGAGCAGCCGACGTAGATGGCTGATGCTGTCGAGGTCGGTCATATCGCAGACGATACCGATCTGCTTGCCATAGTGATGCGCGACATGTCCTTCCATGCGCACGCAAACATCGTCGGCGAGTTGCAGTTCGAGCAGGCAGGAAGTGCCGGTGGCGATGTCGGGAAGCGCGGCGGTAATCAGCGCGCCACGCAGGGACAAATCGAGTACATCGCATGGCCATTGACCGAGATCTGCCTGAAAAACGGCAGAACCGCGAAAACGAATGCGCGAATATCGCCTGCGTTGAACAGTGTTCATGCGGATTTCCGGCCAAATATCTTTGCTGTTATCTTTACTGTTTGGATTTTATGCGTTGAAACAGTCGTTCCCGGGCAGTATGCCTGTCACGTTGCGATGGCAGACGTGTAGAATTCACAACGTTTTTCATTTTTACTTTTCGGCGTCGAGGCCGATAACATCAAAATCATCTGAAATAAAGATGAACGAGATTTCTGTGGCAGAAGCAGTCAAACAAGCCGATTCAATTCGACGGCGATCATCATCCGTCGATGCGTTGCTCAATAGTTTGTTGATATTGGTGCGCGCATTTGGCGGTAACCAGACTCGTGATGCGATTGTGGCCGGTTTGCCGTTGAAAGACGGCAAACTCACGCCCGCGCTTTTCGAGCGCGCAGCGCGCCGTGCCGGTATGCGCAGCAATATCGTCGCTGCTTCGCTCGACAATCTCAATCCGGCATTGTTGCCGGCAGTGCTCTTGCTCAATGACGGCAGCGCCTGCGTGGTGACGCAGATGAGTACGCACCGCAACCGCTGGCGGGTCATCTTCCCGGAACTCAGCGATGCTGCGGTAATGCTGGATCGTGCGGAACTGGAAAGGCACTACAGCGGAAACGCGATTTACGTGCGCCCGGAGTTCCAGTTCGACGCGCGCGCGCAGCAAAGCAACAAGGTCGCGCGTAACGGACATTGGTTCTGGAGCGTTATCGCTGCCAACAAACGCATCTACAACGATGTGTTGCTGGCAGCGTTCATCATCAATCTGTTCGCGGTGGCAATGCCTTTGTTCGTGATGAACGTATACGACCGCGTAGTGCCGAACAGCGCCCTCGATACGCTGTGGGTGCTGACCATCGGAGTGTTCATCGTGTTGCTCTTCGACATGATATTGCGCACGATGCGGGGCTATTTCGTCGATCTCGCGGGCAGCCGGATCGATGTGGAGCTTTCTGCGCACATCATGGAACGCGTGCTGGGCATGCGCATGGAAGCGCGTCCGGCGTCGGCCGGTTCGCTTGCCGCCAACATGAAGGCTTTCGAGAGCGTGCGGGATTTCATCAGTTCGGCGACGGTGACGGCCTTCATCGACCTGCCGTTCGCACTGCTTTTCATGCTCGTCATCGTCTGGATTGCCTGGCCGCTGGTGTTGCCGTTCGTATTAGGCATCGTTGTGCTGGTGATCTATTCATTGGCGGTGCAGAGCAAGATGCACGATCTGGCACAGGCTTCCTATCGTGCCGGAGCGCAGCGCAACGCCACTCTGGTGGAAGGGCTGGTTGGTGTGGAAACGCTCAAGACAATGAGCGCAGAAGCCACCGTGCAGCACAAGTGGGAAACGAGTACGGCCCTGTTGGCGCGGGTCAGCACGCAATTGCGGTTGCTCTCGGCTTCAGCCACCAACGGTGCCAACTGGATCATCCAGTTGGTCAGCCTGGCGGTGATACTCATCGGTGTTTACCTGATCAGCGAGCACGAGCTCAGCGTCGGCGGGCTGGTGGCCTGTTACATGCTTTCAAGCCGGGCCATGTCGCCTATCGGGCGTATTGCCGGACTGCTCGTGCAGTATCACACTGCCGCTACCTCGCTGGAATCGACCGACAGCCTGATGAACCGGGAGTGCGAGCGTCCCGGGGGCGCAAACTTCATCAGCCGCAAGAATTTGAGCGGCGAAATCGAATTCCGGGATGTGGTCTTCAATTATCCGGCTCAGGAAATCGCGGCTCTCAACGGGGTGTCGTTCCGCATCAAGGCGGGCGAACGCGTCGCCATCATCGGGCGTGTCGGTTCCGGCAAGACCACGCTCGAAAAGCTGATACTGGGCCTTTATCGCCCACTTTCCGGCGCGGTAATGGTTGACGGCATCGATGTCCGCCAACTCGATCCGGCGGAATTGCGCCGCCACATTGGCTATGTGCCGCAAGACCCGGTGCTTTTCTACGGTTCCTTGCGCGAAAATATCGCACTTCCCAAGCCGCACGCCGATGATGCCGAGGTGCTGCGCGCTGCTGCGGTCGCCGGGATGACCGGATTCGTCAATGCGCATCCGCAGGGCTTTGACATGGTCGTCAGTGAACGCGGAGATTCACTCTCGGGCGGGCAGCGCAAAAGCGTGGCCATTGCACGCGCCGTTATTCACGATCCGCCCATTCTGTTGCTGGATGAACCCACAGCGTCGATGGATCATACAACCGAAGAAGAAATCAAGCGCAATCTGAAAGAATTCAGCCAGGGTAAAACCATGCTTCTCATTACGCATCGCACCCCATTGCTGGAACTGGTTGATCGCATCATCGTCATCGACGCAGGGCGCCTCGTCGCTGACGGGCCAAAGGAGCAGGTCGTCGAAGCTTTGCGCCAGGGCAAGATCGGGAGGAGCAGGTAAATGGACAGGCCGGCTGTACCGCGTGATAGCCTGAAAACCGCACAACCCGAAACACACATGGGCGAGGGTGCGCCTGCCGCACATTCTGAATCCATGCAGCAGACACGCAAGGCGTTCGAGCAGATGGGCAGGATAAAGGCGCCGGCGCGGCCACTTTTCGAGCGTTTTTTTGATCGTTTGCTACCTGCCTTGCCGGATTCCCAGAAGTTGGACTGGGGTGATGAAGCCGACTGGGCACGACTGCAACAGGAGCCGCTACGCGCCAGGTGGCTGTTGCGGATTGTTGCCGTTGCCGTGATATTGCTGCTGGTCTGGGCGTCGCTGGCAGAGATTGACGAAGTGACGCGCGGAGAAGGCAAAGTCATTCCCTCGTCACAAATGCAAATCATTCAGGCCGTCGACCAGGGGCAGGTTGAGGAAATATTGGTGCATGAAGGCCAGATCGTTGCGGCAAAGCAATTGTTGCTGCGGATCGACAAAACCCGGTTCAAGTCCGAACGGGACGCTGCCGATGCCGAACGCTTCAGTTTGATGGCAAAAACCGCGCGCCTGGAAGCGTTGCTCAATAACAGCGATTTCGTCATGCCTGAACTGGTGCTCGAAAACGCTCCCGACATTGCCGCTCAGGAGCGGAAGCATTACCAGTCATCGCTCGATGAAGCTGAATACCAACTTTCCGGTATCCGCCAGCAACTCTTGCAGCGCCAACAGGCGCTCAGAGAAGTCCAGGCCGCTCGTACCCAGGCAGCCGACGGACTCAGGCTTGCCAGAGAAGAACTGGAAAAAAATGAACCCCTGCTGGA
>JAITMK010000113.1 GCA_031277415.1 Azoarcus sp. | reverse complement strand
GATGTCGACCAATTTTCCGGTGGCGGTTTTGACCTTGACGTCGAGAATGCCCTGTTTGTCGTCGGGCTTTTTGCCACGCAGGTGCGGATCGACGAGCACGATGTCCAGAAGATCTTCGGGAGGCAGGTCGAGCGTGGCCTTGAGGAAATCGGTCAGCGGGCCGGTGTTTTGGGCGTCACCGAAAATCAGCTTGAAGACCTGGTCATTGCGGGGCGAGAGGAAGGGTTGAGGCACGGCGAGTTCTCCGGGTTGTTTCATACAGCATATGCTATATGGAACGATAGCTCAAGATGCTGTTGTATTTTTGTAAGAAATCGCAGGATCCATGCAACGTCTGGATTCTGCGACTTCGCTTCGCGGTGCGCTGCAATGACGGGAGGGGTTTTGCAGGGATTCCTTCTGTGTCTAATGCAAATTAGAATTACCCGCGCGAAGCGCGCTGACTCTGTAGCCTCCCACTTGGGGGAGGTGTCGCGCGCGCAACGCGTGACGGAGGGAGTCAAAACGCATGGGCACGCACATATCGGTTGGATGAAGCGATAGCGGTTCTCAAGGGCTTCGACAGGTTCAGCCCGAACGGTTGTGGGGTGTTCAGAGTTTCCCTAAATACAGCGCTCCGGTGCGAATCTATATTTCGGGTCAGGTTAGAAGAGCGAATTTTGTCTGGATGCGGACGGTTTGACATAAAATTCCTGCCACTTCTGTAACCATCACAAGAATTTCACCGTGAATGTTTCTTCTTCCAGGAACGCCCCTGAGCGTATCGTAATCGCTACCCGCGAAAGCCGGTTGGCGCTGTGGCAGGCCGAATACATCAAGACTCGCCTCGAAACGGTTTATCCCGGTTGCCGGGTCGAGTTGCTGGGTATGACCACGCGCGGCGACCAGATATTGGATCGTCCTCTGGCCAAGGTGGGCGGCAAGGGTTTGTTCGTCAAGGAACTGGAAGCGGCGTTACTTGAGGGGCGCGCGGATATCGCGGTGCATTCGATGAAGGATGTGCCGATGGTCATGGAGGAGGAATTCTCGCTGGCCTGCGTGACGGCGCGTGAAATACCGTTCGATGCGCTCGTATCCTCCCGGTACGCCTCGCTCGATGACATGCCGCCGGGTGCGGTGGTGGGCACTTCGTCGTTACGCCGCGAATCGCAGATTCACGCCCTGTACCCGTTTCTCTCCGTCACTGGCCTGCGGGGCAACCTCGACACGCGGCTGCGCAAACTCGACGAAGGCCAGTTCGATGCCATTATTCTCGCCGCCGCCGGGTTGCGCCGTCTGGGGCTGGAATCACGCATCCGCGCCATATTGCCAGCGGAAGTGTCTTTGCCGGCAGCCGGGCAGGGGGCGTTGGGCATCGAATGCCTGGCGTCGAGATCCGATTTCATCGCTTGCCTGCAAGTATTGGCCGATGCCGATACCGGCGCTTGTGTCGCTGCCGAGCGCGCATTTTCCCGCGCGCTGGCGGGAAGCTGCGAAACGCCGCTCGGCGTGTTCGGCGAGATGCGTGCGGGGCGTGTGTTCCTGCGAGGTTTCGTCGCCTTGCCCGATGGCAGCCGCATCGTGCGCGGACAGCGCGAGGGTGCGCCATCGGAGGCCGAACCGCTTGGCCGGGCATTGGCGGATGACTTGCTTGCCCAGGGGGCTGGAGAAATTCTGGCCGAACTGGCCTGAGACGCATGGCGATGAGCGGCGCGCTCGCCGGGCGGACGATTGCCGTCACTCGACCAACGGCCCAGGCCGAAGCCTTGTGCCGTGCCATTGAAGAGGCGGGTGGCAGAGCGTTTCGTTTTCCGCTGCTCGAAGTCATTCCCGTTACTGATCCTGCTGTATTTGCCCCTGTCGCGGCGCGACTCGATACATTCGATCTCGCATTTTTCGTCAGCCCCAATGCGGTTGAACACGGACTGGCCGGATTGTGCAAAACCCGGTCATGGCCGCCGGGGTTGCGTGTGGCGGCGGTGGGGCAGGGCAGCGCCCGCGCGCTCGGTGCGCATGGTTTTTCCAATGTGATTGTTCCGGCGGAAGGGTTCGACAGCGAAGCAGTGCTGACATTGCCGGAGTTTGCGCCCGAGGCCGTGCGTGGACGCGCGGTGTTGATTGTGCGGGGCAATGCCGGTCGTGAGTTGCTTGGTGAGACTCTCGCGGCGCGCGGGGCGCGCGTCGAATACCTGTCTTGTTACCACAGGCGCTGTTCGGCAATCGACCCCGCGCCGTTGCTGGAACTGGCCGCGAGCAACAGGCTCGATGCCCTCTCGATCACCACTGCCGAGGGGGCCGATCATCTGGCCCGGATCGTCGGTGACGACGGGCTGATCAGTCTGTCGGGTATTCCGGTTTTCGTATCGCATCCGCGTATTGCCGCACGTTGTCGCCTGCATGGATTGGAGCAGACTATTGCTTCCGGATCTGGAGATGACGCATTGTTACGCGCGCTCATTGCATTCTTTGGTTAAACTCTTTCGCTATGAACTCGCCTGCATCTTCAAACGACGATAACTTGCCCGAATCCGGCGCCGTGCTCGAACAGGCTCCCAGTGAACCGTCTTCCGCGCCACCGGAGGGTGAATCCACCGTTTCCGTGCCAGAGCCGCCGTCCGTCGCCGCGCTCGAACAGGCTCCCAGTGAACCGCCTTCCGCGCCACCGGAGGGTGAATCCACCGTTTCCGCGCCGGAGCCGCCGTCCGTCGCCGCGCTCGAACAGGCTCCCAGTGAACCGTCTTCCGCGCCACCGGCGAGTGAATCCACCGTTTCCGCGTCGGCACCGCCGTCCGGCGTACCGCCTGCCCCTGTTACGGCGGGGCAGAGGAATGGCCGTAACGTGGCGGGTTGGGCGTTGCTCCTTGCCCTGGCTTCGATCGGCATTGCCGTGTTCTCCTTGTGGCAGGCATACGATTGGCGTGCTCAGAATGCGGATTTGCGCGAAGAAGTTGCAAAACGTCTGCAAGAAAACGATAACGCCATCATCGAATCGCGCGCGCTCGCCAAACGGGAACATGAGAACCTGAACACCGTCCTGGGTAAGGTCGGCGCTCTCGAAGGGCAGATCAACAAGAGCGAGGGACATGCCAGGGCCCTGGAAACACTCTATGAACAATTCGCCCGTTCGCAGGAAGATCAGATTGTCGCCGAGGTTCGGCAGGCGGTGGACTTTGCCGATCAGCAGTTGCGCTACGCGGGCAATATCGAAACGGCGTTGATTGCACTCCGGGGCGCTCAAAACCGTCTGGAACAGAATGATCACGGCCAGTTCTCCGGCCTGCGGCAGGCGCTTGGAACGGACATTGAAAAATTGAGTCGGCAGGGCACGCTCGATATGCCGGGCACGGCACAGCGCCTTGAACATGTGCTCGAAAAGATTGATGAACTCCCGCCTGCTTATTCCAGCGAAATTTCTACCGAAAAATCAGTCAGTGAATCTGGAGAAAACGGCGAAGGAGTTTCCGGTTTCTTTTCTCGACTGGCGGACGGGATGTGGACGGAATTACGCTCTCTGGTGAGATTCGAACGGCTCGATGAAAATGCCGAACCTGTGCTGCTTGCGCCGGAACAAAGCGCCTTTTTGCGCGAAAACGTGAAAATACGCCTGCTTACCGCACGTCTTGCCATGCTTGCTCGGGATGGGCATAGCTATCACGCCGATCTTGAAAAGGCGCGCAGTTGGATCGAACGCTTTTTCGACATGAGCAACGAGGACGTGAAGGCAGTGGTCAAGGAACTGCGGGAACTCGAAGCCATACCTGTTGGGGTCATACGCCATGAACTGATCGAGAGCGCCACCGCCGTTCGCCGTTTCCAGACGCGCGGAGGAGAGCCCGCTCCGACGCCTTCGCCGCCGCAGCAGCAGCAGGCACCGCAGCAGCAGGCACCGCAGTCGCCGCCGCAAAACGAGACTTCAGATCAGACGGAGCCTCCGGCTGCGCCGACGCAGACCTGAGGTCATGGCGATGCGAATCCTGCTCTGGATCATTATCATCTTTGCCCTGGCTGCGGGGGCGTCCATACTCATCAGCCAGGACTGGGGCTATGTGCAGTTTGTGGTTCCACAGCAGTGGCGCATGCAGATGCCGACCAAGTTCTTCGTGGTTGCGTTGCTGCTGGCCTTCATTGCGGCATACATGATCATCCGGCTGGTGCGCAACGCCCTGGCGTTGCCCGATGTCGTCGGTCAATGGCGTGAACGCCGTCGGCGGCAGCGGGCGGATCATTCCCTGCGTGAAGCCGTAGTGGCACTTCATGAAGGGCGTTACGCCAAAGCATTGAAATTTGCGAAAAAATCTCATGATGCAGGCGGTCAGCCTGCGGCGGCTCTTCTGGCAGCGCGGGCCGCTCATGCGTTGCGGGACGATGCCCGCTACCGCGAGTGGATCGAACGGCTGGATGGCGAAGATATTCAACTGGCGCGGCTGATGACCGAAGCCGAATTTGCTGTCGTTTCGTGCGATTACAGGGAAGCCGCCGAAAAACTCAATATCCTGCAACCGGATGGCCGCCGCCACATTGCGGCGCTGCGTTTATCGTTGCGGGTGTCCATGGCCTTGCAGCAATGGGATGAGTCCCTTCACCTGATTCGCTCGTTGCGCAAGCACAAGGCGATGACCGAGGAGGAAATTCGGCCATTGCTGTGCCGTGTCCATGCTGGTCGTCTGCGCGCGTGTGCGGATGGGGATAGCGCCGGTGATGGCGTTGCGTTGATCAAGATGTGGAAAGCCATTCCTGGCAAAGAACGTGGAGACCGGCAACTGGCGCTGGAAGTCGTACCGCTTTTCGCTCGCATAGGCAAGGGGCATGTCGTGCGCCGTACCGTCGAACGCCTGCTCAATGCTGAATGGGATACTGCGCTTGCCCGCCTCTATGGTTTTTGCGGCGATGTCAACGCATGCCTGGAAAAGGGTGAAAAAATCTGGTTGCAGGATCACAGCGAAGATCCCGGGTTGCTTTTCTCGCTAGGCCGCCTGTGCGTTGAATCGCAGCTGTGGCGCAAAGCCGAGGACTTCCTTAAACGTTCACTGAGGCGGCAACCGGAGATCGAAACCCATCTGGCGTTGGCCAACCTGTTCAAGCGCCTGGAGAGACACGAGGAAGAGCAGGAACACTACCGGGCGGCTGCGGAGATGGCTGTCGCATTAGGAACCTCTAATTCATTCCGTTCGCCCTGAGCCCTTCGGCAAAGCCTGTCCTGAGCTTACCGAAGGGCTCAGGACAGGCTTTGTCGAAGGGCAAATGGCGCATTGGCAAGGGCTTCGACAAGCTCAGCCCGAACGGTTGTGGGCTGTTCAGAGTTTCCTTAGCGTTCGTTTTCTTTTGTAGGACGAATTACCTTGAAATTATCACTTCCAATTACCCAGCCCCGGTTATTTTCACAAAGAATTTCAGTGTAATCAAAATCCTTTTCGTGAATAGTACGCAATGGGATACAAGCCTCATTTTTCTCAACTACGATAGTCCCCGTTGCAGGGAAAAAATGGGCATCGTCCGCTAATAATAAGCCGTCTTCAGCAATCCATAATTCCTTTTCGGCTTTTGTCTCATAACTAAAATAGTTCCATATTTTGAACATTGCATATATTGACAGGAAAAATATAGCAATGCCCACAATGGTGAAGAGAATCAGAGAGAAAGATTTTTTGTCCACTTTGTTTCTATTTTGCTCAATACTTTGGATAAAACATTTTTCTAATAAACCTACGAGAACGGGTTAGCCCTATCGTAAAATCTGCGGGGCTTACTAGCCCAAATCCTCTTTGGTCATAAGCATCCTCAATTTTGGCAAGTTTCAGTACCTCAACAATATTTGTTGTGCAATCATTACTCATAAAAGAATATGGTGCATTTTCTTCTACTCTGCGCTCTAATTCTTCTCTGATTTTTATTTTTTCCGCCTGTGTTACACCTAAGAAATAACCAACTGAAGCACGTATTTTTCGTTGTGAGTGCACATATGCTCCGTGTGATGTTACAAAATATCTTGTCCGAGCACGTGAATATGCGGTGTAATCAACAACGATTGCCATATGACCAAACAGTGAAGTTGGGTTTGGTAGTGAGTCACTGACAATAATTTCAATTTCATCATTATGCATCTGTCTTCTCCAGGACTCCGTAAAAATATGCATTCTACACATTTTCACGGGTCATTGCAACGCTGATCCAAAATTCCTTAATTTTGCCGGACGAATTTTCTCCGCTTTGAATGGTGTGTAGACGTTCAGCCAGGGTTTTCTCCAACGGGCAAGCGGGGTAAAACCCGGCGCGGAAGAGTCTTGCTTTCTTTTTAATGCTAAAAGTATAAGTACGCGGGCAAGGAAATTCAATAAAAATAAATGTTAATCTTACCCTTACCCGCGTTTCTTTGTTCTGGTGATGGTCACGACTTGCGCAACTCTGCCACGTCGTCTCTGACCGCTTGTGTCCTGATTTGTCAGGTTTTACTGAAAGAACGCCGCGAAATGCTGTAAAGGATGGCGGGTTGGGTGTAGGTTGGGTTGAGCTTCGCGAAACCCAACGTTTTTTGTGGTCGGTTGGATGTTGGGATTCGCTTCGCTCATTCCAACCTACGCGGGCTTGATATCCCGCGTAATTGTAGGGGCAGGCCTTGTGCCTGCCCGTGCGTCCATAGGGCACCTGAAACAGGGCAACCACAAGGGTTGCCCCTACACCCGGCAATTGGAATGGGGTTTTGCAGATGATCCTTAATGCGACGGGATGCGCCGGTATTCCACAAAATCGAACGCGTACTCGTTATCTGCATCGGCAGGGTGAGTTGTGCGGGAGACTTCCTTGAAGAGCGTGCGGTCGAAATCCGGAAAACGGGCATCGCCAGCCACATCGGCATCGACTTCGGACAGGAGCAGGATGTCTGCTTTTTGCAACAGGATGCGGTAGATTTCAGCCCCTCCGATCACGAAGATGCGTTCGTCCCTTTTGAGGGTGTCCAGCGCCTCGTCTACCGAAGCAAAAACTTCAGCGCCTTGCGCCCTGTAGGCGGATTGCCGCGTAAGCACGAGATTGCGGCGGCCGGGCAGGGGTTTTTTGAGCGATTCCCAGGTTTTGCGTCCCATCAGGATCGGATGCCCCATCGTCACTGTGCGGAAACGGGCAAGATCGGCCTTCAACCGCCAGGGCAGGGCGTTGTCACGGCCAATAACGCCGTTTCGGGCAACTGCGGCGATGAGGATGATCTCGCGGCGGGGAAGGGCGTTCATACGGCGACCGATGCCTTGATGTGGGGGTGCGGGTCGTAATTGCTCAGGGAGAAATCCTCGAAACGGAAGGCGAAAATGTCATCGATTGCCGGGTTGAGTTGCATGGAGGGAAGCGCGCGAAATTCGCGCGAGAGTTGTTCCCGGGCCTGGTCGAGATGGTTGAGGTACAGGTGGCAATCACCGCCCGTCCAGATGAAGTCGCCTGGCCGGTAACCACACACCTGCGCCAGCATCAGGGTGAGCAGGGCGTATGAAGCGATATTGAACGGCACGCCGAGAAAAATGTCGGCGCTGCGCTGATAGAGCTGGCAGGAAAGTTTTTTGTCTGCCACGTAGAACTGGAACAGCGCGTGGCAAGGCGGCAGCGCCATGCGGTCGATTTCACCCGGATTCCAGGCCGTGACGAGATGGCGGCGGGAGTCCGGCCGGTTTTTCAGATTGTCGACGAGCGTGCTGATCTGATCGACAGTGCGTCCGTCGGCAGTTTCCCAGCGCCGCCACTGTTTGCCGTAGACCGGGCCCAACTCACCGGCTTCATCTGCCCATTCGTCCCATATCGAAACCCCGTTCTCCTTGAGATAATAAATATTGGTGTCGCCTTGCAAAAACCATAGCAGTTCATGGATGATTGAGCGCGTGTGCAGTTTCTTTGTGGTCAGCAACGGAAACCCGTCCCGGAGCGGAAAGCGCATCTGCCAGCCAAAGACAGAGAGCGTGCCGGTTCCGGTGCGGTCGGTTTTTTCGTCGCCGTGTTCCAGGACATGGCGCATCAGGTCTAGATACTGTTTCACGGCGGTTTCTGGCTGAGTTGGATTCTGTGGAAAGGAACAGATTCTATCGTGTGGAGCAGGAAATGACAGAACACAATATGAACACTCACTCTGATCGGGATTCAGATGTTTTTATTTTGGAAAATGACAAAGGTATTGACCGCGTAGCCGGGATCGTCTCTACTGCAAAGACGTATATTGCGGCCTTGCATACCGGGGATCCCATGCTTCCCCTGGGGGAGCGTGCATCGCGCGCCCTGGAAAAATTTCTCAATACTCTCGAAACGCTTTGTCCGGAGCAGGAAACAGGGCGGGATCGGTTTCGCTGGACGGTGGCGGCAAGTCAATCCATGCGCGACTTCCTTGAAGCCCTGCGCGCAGCCGATCAAATCGAGCCGGGCAGCATCCCCGCAGATGTGCTGGCTCGTGCCGGAGCCGAAACGATCAGGTGGGATATCGTCAACCGCCATGCCCCCGATCTCAGATTATGGAATTGGCTCGGAGATTTGTTTGCCTCGGAGTACGGCGAAAAAGCGTTTCAGGTGCGGGGGGCGAGCGAAGCGGTTGGGCGCGAGTACTTGCGGGCAATCGCTTATCATGCTGCGGCGCTGGATCAGCAGACTCTGAAAGCGGGGTTCGTCGTTGCCCGTCTGATAGCGATGTTGCTCCCGGATTTACTCATGGTGCGAGAGCACACGGACGGCGCGCTTTATGGGATCGATGTGGCGCAACGCGCAATCCCCATACGTTTGGCGCAATCTGCATCCTTCACGGGCTGGCGGTTCGTGCCTGTGGAGGCGGCGGGCAGGTTGTCCGATATTCATGGCGATCACGTTCTGGGCAAGGCACTCAAGGGGTTTGAGCATGCGAATGCAAAGGATGTGCGCGCCGCCATAGTGCATCTGCGTCGTCAGTGGTCGTTCAATCCGCCGATGCGACGTCATCAGCGTTACCCCCTCAACGCTCGTCTGTGCGTGGTGCGGGGCTATGAACATGCCATGAGCCTTCTGGATGATGATGCGACGGAAGCCGTTGCCATGGGAATGGGGACCTGGCATATCACCGATATGAGCGCCGGTGGCGTGGGGGCGATTACCCCACGCAATATCAAGGTCACTGTGCCCGTCGTAGGCGACCTGGTTGCATTTTGTCCCGAAGAGGGAACCCGGTGGCACATCGGAGTCGTGCGCCGTTTGCGTACATCGAAATCACATATTGAAATTGGAATTGCCACCTTGTCGGCCAGTCCTGAAGTTGCGTGCGTAGATGATGGCCACCATCCGCGTGAATTGTGCGTTTGCGATCCGGTGCTCCGTGGAGGGGCAACGCGCCTGGTTGCTCCTGTGGGGATGTTGGGGAGTGACGATCCCATCTTCGTCATGAAAAAAAATGCGGTTATTCACAAACTGCTTCCATTGGGTGATGCGCTCAGAGGCAAGAGCTTTGATTTGCGCATCTATCAGGTAACGTGATCTGAGGTTTTTCCATGCTCGATGACCGGCTCCGGATCGAAATCGGTCGCAATGTTGCCGCCGCGCTTGCCGAGGATGTCGGTGGCGGTGACCTGACCGCCCTTCTCGTTTCCTCCCACGCGCAGGGTTGCGCCACGGTCATTACCCGCGAGGCCGCCGTTGTATGCGGCACGGACTGGTTTGGTGCTACGTTTGCCGCAATCTCGCCGTTGGCAACGGTGCACTGGCATGTGCGGGAAGGCGATTGCGTCTCGCCCGGGCAGGTGTTGTGCGACGTGTCTGCTCCGGCGCGTGTTTTGCTCACTGCCGAGCGCACTGCGCTCAATTTTTTGCAATTGCTTTCGGCTGTCGCTACGGTTACCCGGCGTTACGTGGATGCGGTTGCCGGTACGAAAGCCCGTATTGTCGATACGCGTAAAACCCTGCCGGGCCTGCGTCTGGCGCAAAAATATGCGGTTACGGTCGGGGGCGGACTCAATCACCGCACAGGTCTCTACGATGGCATCCTGATAAAGGAAAACCACATCGTCGCTGCGGGCGGAGTTTACAGGGCGGTCAAGGCGGCACAGGCAATTGCGCCACCGGGGGTTTTCATCGAAGTCGAAGTCGAGAGCATCGGCGAATTGCAGGCGGCGCTTGAAGCCGGGGCCGGGATGATCCTGCTCGACAATATGAACCTGGACGAAATGACCGAAGCCGTGCAGATCACTGCCGGGCGCGCCGCGCTCGAAGCCTCGGGCGGGGTCGATTTCGAAACTGTTCATGCCATTGCCGCCACGGGCATCGACCGCATTTCCATCGGTGCTCTGACCAAGAATGTGAAGGCGATCGATCTGTCCATGCGGCTCATGAACGGCGCCTGATGAGGCTGGGCACGGCATGCTGTGCCCCTACACCCGAACAATTGGGATAGGGTTTTGCAAGGGCGTTGCACGCAATGCCCCTACGGGAGCGGTTCAGGAAGGAGGCATATACAGCGAGAAGAGTCGCGTTTCTTCCAGACTGATACGTTTGCTCAAAATGCTTCCAATTTCGTTGAGTTCGTTTTTGAACCCGGAGATGTTTTCTTCAATTATTTCCTGAGTGGTATGAGTGCTGACGAAATGCATGACGGCGCGTGCGATGCTATCCATTTCCTTTTTGATATCGTTAATGAAATTCAATAAATCGGCATCTTTTCCGAAGAATTTTTGCATGTACGTATAAAACTGGACGTTTTCAACCATCAGATGTGTCTGCAATGCCAGCCGGAAGGAGGCAAAGAGATCAGGCAGCGCCACGTAGCCTCCGCATTCTGAAACGGTGTTGATTTCATTGAACATGTGAAGCAATTGAGCGTGATCGTCTCTCAGCTTTCGGATCAGATTGGCGTCATAGCATGTTTGAGATGGCAAATGGCGGACGGTCTCGCCCTCTTGAGCGTTTTCAGGCTTCGGCGATGATTCGGCTTTGCTGCCAAACAACCACGATAACCTGCGTTTTTCCATCATCAATGTCCTCAATGAGTCACTCTGGCCTGCCGCCGGGGTTTGCACTCGATGCGTGTTTGATCTGCTTGGAAATATGCTCCGAGATGCGCGGCAGGAGGGTTGCGTGCAAATGGTTGACAGCCTCGGTACGCAGACGTTCATTGAGCCTGGAGATTTCGCGCACGACCAGTGCGGGGAGTTCTTCGCGCAACCAGGCTTCGACTTCTCCGATGATGAGAGTGTCGAGCAACTTCAATTTTTCGGTGATGGCTTGCGCATTCGGAGCCGGGGAATCCAGGGGAGGAGGTTGTTTTGCCGCAGGCGGAATGGGGGCTGCGGACGGACGGACTGCCGCTGTATTTTGTGGTTTGGCCACTGGTGCAGTTGCAGGGGTATCGGGGGGAACGGGTTGAGGCCGTGCAGTTTGCTCCTCCGATTGTGATAGTGATTGCATTGACGGCAGGCGCGCGGCAGATCCGGCTTGTGGTGAAGGGGCCGCAACGGTTGTAGAAGTTGCAGCCCGAACCGGCGGCGCGGCCGGACGTTGCGCCGGTATTTCGATTTGCCCCCTGGGAGGCTGCAAGCCTGGAGAAGGCTTGTCGGCCACGTTTTGAGCGCGCGCTGTGGCCGGACGCGGTGCAGGAGACACTCCAACGGCTTGCGGCTTTTGGGAGGGCATGTTCGAAGCGGTTGCCGCAGCCGTGGGGACGGCAGTCTGGATGCGTGGTGCAGTCTGTGGACGCGGTGGGATTGCACCGGCTTGCGGCCTGGGGGACTGCGCGGCTGGCGTAGGCATGGTTGCCGTAGGCGTTGGCGCAGTGCTTTGGGGCCGTAGCGTGGCCGTAGGTGAGGGCGGTTTAGCGGGCTGTGTGGCTGTCACAGGCGCGGTGGTCGCAGGTACGACGGGTTTGGAACGCGGCTGCGCAGCAGCAGGTTGCGGCGCAGCCGGAGCGGGTGGCGTAGCGGTATCGCCAAGATCAAAAATGACTTCTGTGAGGACCGGCAGATCGTCTCCTGTTCCGTCGTTGCCGGGGTCTTCTCCGTGCTGACGCAACAGGGCATTGGCTTCGTTTATCAAGGTGCTGGCAATGTCCAGTTCGACGGTGCCAATGTGAGGAGGAGGGCGGGAAGAGTTGGAAGTCATAGTGCCATCCTGCGTTCGGCATCGAACGCCTTGAGCGGGAATTGCTGCTGTTTGTAATGCCGCCAGCGCGCACGCGCCGGAGCGCGTTCGGATTCACCGGGGCCGACGATTTCGATCAACATACGGAAACGTTCACATGCGGCGGGCAGTTCGGTGGCGAGGTTGAAAAGCAGGTCGGTGTGCTGCCACTCTTTTTCACCGGCAAGGGCGATGATAATAGGTGTTTCTGCCGCCAGAGGCGAATCGTTCATGACATGCGGAATAAAACTTCCCGGATCGGCAGTCCATAGACGATGGTCGAGTTGTTGCGCGAGAGCCGTGTCCGGACTGACGACGACGGCTTTACGTCCGCTGCGATGAGCATTGCCCACCAACTCGCAAACCAGGCCGAGCGGGTCTTTGGCATTGTGGTAGAAATGAACGCTTGTCATGGTGGTTGGTTCAATGTTTGCGCGACCTGGCGCGGGCAATCAGGAATTCGCCGAGCAGAGGCACCGGGCGGCCCGTGGCCCCCTTGGCATTGCCGGACAACCAGGCCGTACCGGCAATATCCAGGTGTGCCCACTTGTAAGCCCCGGTGAAACGCGACAGGAAGGCCGCACCGGTGATTGCGCCGCCGAAGCGGCCACCGATGTTGGCCATGTCGGCAAAGTTGCTTTTGAGCAGTTCCTGATATTCCTCCCAGAGCGGCAGCCGCCAGACCCGGTCGCCCGAATCGAGTCCGCCTTGCGTCAATTCGTCGGCAAGCGCGTCGTCGGTAGAAAGCAGACCACTGGGAATTCTGCCCAGCGCGACGACACAGGCTCCGGTCAGGGTGGCAATGTCGATGACGCAGTCCGGGGTGAAGCGTTCGGCGTAGGTAAGGGCATCGCAGAGGATCAGGCGGCCTTCCGCATCGGTATTGAGAATTTCGATGGTTTGTCCGGACATCGAGCGTACAACGTCACCGGGGCGGGAGGCATTGCCGCCCGGCATGTTTTCAGCAGCCGGGATGAGGCCGATGACTTCGATGGGCAACTCCATGAGGGCAATGGCCTTGAAAGCGCCGATGACGCTGGCTGCGCCGCTCATGTCGTATTTCATCTCATCCATTTCCGCGCCGGGTTTGAGCGAGATGCCGCCGGAGTCGAAAGTGATGCCTTTACCGACCAGCACGATGGGATGTTGACGTAGAGCGGCGTTTTTATGGGTTTTCCCGCTTTTCCCGCGTCCGCTGCGGTAATGCATGACGATGAATCGCGGCTCCTGGCATGAACCGCGTGCGACGGAAAGCAGCGCGTCCATGCCGAGTTTTTCCATGTCGGCGCGCTTGAGGATATCGACGTCAAATTTGAATTGTTTGCCCAGGGCTATTGCGGTTTCAGCCAGTTTGGCGGGGGTGCAGACATTGGCGCCGAGATTGCCCAGATTTTTTGTCAGCGCCATGCCTTCGGCAATGGCCTGGCCGTGGCGAACGGCTTCTTTTTGTGACTGATTGGGGTCGGATGAAAGGACGAACGTGATCTTGCGCGCGCCCCGTTTTGTGCTCTCGTTTTTTTTGCGCGGAGCATCGAACTTGTAGGCACAGTCCGCGACGGTGCGCACGGCTTGCCGCAGCGCCCAGGTCATGTCGCGCCCCGGCGGCAGGGCGGCTTCCTCAAGCGCAATCATGCCATCTTTGGCTGGGGTGTCGTTGATGGCCTTGCCCACGGCGGTAAAAGCATCCCGCCAGGCCTTGTCGCTGAATGAGCCGGATTTGCCAAGGCTTACCAGCAATATGCGTTCGGCTACAACGCCCGTAAGTCCATGCAGAAGCAGGGTTGATCCGGCTTTTTCTTCGAGTTCACCGGAAGAGACGAATTCAGAAAGCTTCCCCTGACAGGCTTCATTGACCGCCTGGCTTGCCGGAGGCAGGGGAGCGTCCACAAAAAGGCAAAGGGCCAAAAAGCCTGTTTCCGATTTTTCGGGGGAAGTACTCTTTATGGTAAATTTCATAGGCTCCGCTCCAACGAAAACGCGAAGGAATGCCTTTTCATGGTTTTTTTCATGGTAGTGCTTCTATGCGTGGCGACAGCGAATAATTATGTCTCGTTTTGGCGAGGTCCGTCAAAAATCCGTTGTTTTTCCTAAACTTTCTTCCGGTTATTGAACAATGATTTTCCGCCGAGCCCTGCAACGGGAATTTACACATGTGGCGGCGGCAGTATTCGTTGCGTTGTTCGCGGTGCTGATTACCGTGGTGCTCATCCGCCTGCTCGGACAGGCGGCGGGGGGGAGGGTGCCTGTCGACGCCGTGCTGGCGCTGATCGGCTTCGGTTCCCTGAAGGATTTGCCCATTGTACTGACCCTGACGGTGTTTCTCGGCGTGCTTGTGTCGTTGTCGCGCAGTTACCGGGATTCCGAAATGGTGGTGTGGTTCGCTGCCGGTTTGCCGCTGACGGCCTGGATCGGACCGGTATTGCGGTTTGTCTTGCCGCTGACGCTGGTCATTGCCGGGGTGTCGTTGTTCCTTGGCCCCTGGGCAAACCAGAAGAGCCATGAGTATCGGGGACAATTGGAGAATCGTAACGATGAGCAGAGCGTTGCGCCGGGGGTGTTCCGGGAATCGTCCGGCGCGCGGCGGGTCTTTTTCGTCGAAGTCGAAGCGGGTAAGGACGGCAAGGTGCAGAACGTTTTCGTGAGTGAGGAAAAAGAGGGCAAGCTGTCCGTGGTCGTGGCCTCGAAAGGTTTGACCCAGACCGACGAAGAAGGCAATCGCTATGTGATTCTCGAACAGGGGCGACGCTATGAAGGCAACCTGGGCACCCCGGAATACCGGGTTACGGTTTTCGACCGCTATCAGTTGCGAATCGTGTCCTCGAACAAGCGGGCTGCGCCGCCATCGCGGACTCGCATGAGCACAAAGCCGATAACCGAATTGCTCCGGGTGGCGGATAAACGCAGTCTCGGCGAATTGAGTTACCGCATCAGTACGCCGTTGGCGGCATTGCTCCTGGCGTTGCTGGCGATTCCGCTTTCCTTCGTCAATCCACGCGCCGGGCGCGGCAACAACCTGCTGCTGGCGCTGCTGATTTACCTGATCTACAACAATGCCATCCTTGTCTGCCAGAACTGGGTGTCACAAGGGAAGTTGTCGTTTGCGTCCGGTCTGCTTTTGCCGCACCTGACGGCATTGGCGTTGACGATACTGTTGTTTTATCGCCGCCTTGTGCTGATGCCGTTCTGGCGGCGCCGAGTGCCCGTTGTTCTGCCGCCGGAGAGCGCGGGGAAGGCGCAGGAAGGCGAAGCGCCCGCCCCCTCGCAGCAGGAGCAGGTTTAATGAGCCGGATCCTGCTGGGTTACTTCGCTCGGGAAATCTATGGCGCAACCTTGGTAGTGCTGTTGGCATTTCTGGGGTTGTTCGCTTTTTTCGATTTCGTCAACGAACTCGACAACATTGGCAAAAACGGCTATCAGACCCATCACGCATTGGTATATGTCGTCATGGTCATGCCGACACGAATATACGAAATACTGCCTGTGGCGGCACTGATCGGCTCGCTCCATGCCCTGACCACACTGGCGCGTCACTCCGAAATTACGGTCATGCGCGCTTCCGGGCTGTCGATAAGAAAGATGCTGAGAATGCTTTGTCTGGTCAGCATCGTGCCGGTGGTGCTCACCTACGTTTTTGGCGAATACATCGCGCCACCTGCCGAGAGAGCGGCGCAGCAATGGAGACTGACCTCTACCAATTCGGCTATTTCGCAGCAACTACGCTCGGGGTTATGGATCAAGGACGGGTCGCGCATGGTCAATGTGCGCACCTTGAAGCCGGATCGCAGTATGGAACGTATTCGGGTATTCAACCTCAACGAGGGCGGCGCGTTGCAATCCATCGACGAAGTTGAGCACGGCGTCTACGTTGGGACAGGTGAGAAGGACAAGGGACACTGGCGCCTGACCGGCGTGACGCGTACCGGATTTTTCGACGATCATACCGAGGTGGTTTCGCCGGACGAAATAATCTGGAAATCGGCGCTGACACCCGAGGTACTCAGTGTGCTGATGGTGCAGCCCGAACGAATGTCGGTGACGGCCCTGCTGGCCTACATAAGCCATTTGCATGAAAATCAGCAAAACGCGAACCGTTACGAGATTGCCCTGTGGAAAAAGCTGGTAGCGCCTTTTGCTTCACTGTTAATGATGAGTCTGGCGTTGCCGTTCGCGCTGACCCCCGAACGCAGCGGCGGAGTCAGCGTGAAGGTGTTCCTTGGTGTGATGCTCGGCGTGGCGTTTTATCTGCTCAACGGGATGTTCTCCAGCCTGGGAATGATCAATTCATGGCCCCCCCCGGTTGCTGCGATCACGCCAAGCCTGCTGTTCCTCGCAACAGCGGCGGCGATGTTGTATATGGTGGAACGCCGGTAGGCAAGTTGGGTGCCATGATTGCTCTGGAAAGCGGATTCTTGGGCACCTTCGACGCGCGGCGAGCGGTGGAAGATTTCTCGGTGGTGGTGGCTCATGATGCCATCGCCGCAAAGAACTACTCGCTGTCGGCGGGGCGGTATTTTGATGTGAAGATCGAATATGGCGACATTACGCCGGAGCAGTTTGCGGAGAAGGTGAATGGTTATAGCAAACGGCTGGCGGCGATGTTTACCGAGTCAAAAAAATTGGAGTCGAAAATCAAAGGCGGACTTGCGGGGCTGATGTTGAGCGATGGTCAATCCCAGGGAGGCAAGGCATGAGTACGCAGCCTGGCGGCGAAGTTGTTTTTTTCCAGCGCGGCGATGCGCCTGCAATTGATGTGCGGATCGATGGAGATACCGTCTGGTTGAGCCAACAGCAGCTTGCCGACTTGTTCCAAACCTCACGAACCAATGTGGTGGAGCACATTGCCAATATTTATGCAGAGAGAGAATTGAGCCAGGAAGCAACCTGTCGAGAATTCCGACAGGTTCGCACCGAGGGTGGGCGTCAGGTTACTCGCACGCTGCCCTTTTATAACCTTGACCTCATCATCTCGCTGGGCTACCGAGTGCGTTCGCGCATCGCCACAGCTTTTCGCATCTGGGCCACCGCGCGGCTGAACGAGTATCTGGTCAAAGGTTTCACAATGGACGACGCCCGCCTGAAAAACCTCGGTGGCGGGAATTACTGGAAAGAACTGCTTGCCCGCATCCGCGACATCCGCTCAAGCGAGAAGGTGTTGTATCGGCAAGTGCTGGATTTGTATGCCACCAGCGTGGACTACAACCCGAAAAGCGAAGAAAGCGCCATTTTCTTCAAGACCGTACAAAACAAGCTGCACTACGCCGCGCACGGTCACACCGCCGCTGAAGTCATTGTCGTCCGCGCCGATGCAGGTAAGCCGTTCATGGGCCTGTTGTCATTCAGCGGTAAGCTGCCGACCAAAGCCGACATCGCCATCGCAAAGAACTACCTGGATGCCAGCGAACTGCGGCGGTTGAATGCG
The DNA here is from genome assembly GCA_031277415.1 of Azoarcus sp. GTDB lineage: Bacteria > Pseudomonadota > Gammaproteobacteria > Burkholderiales > Rhodocyclaceae > WRNU01. The sequence continues at coordinate 10,182 of JAITMK010000113.1, read as the reverse complement.
CTGGTGTCGGCCTATTTCGATGCTGCCGAGTTTCGTGCCGAAAACCACGAGCCCACTTACATGCAAGATTGGCTGGCGCATCTTGACCGGCTCATTGTGGCAATGGAAGCCAAAACACTGGAAGGCGCGGGAAGCGTCAGTCACCAACAGGCCATAGACAAAGCCGAGGCGGAATACGCCAAATACCGTTCACAACAAGATGCGCTGCCTTCGGAAGTTGAGGCAGCCTATCTGGAGGCGGTGAAGAAGGTGCAAAGAAAAATTGAAGGAAAGAAAAAGCCGTGAGCCGGATTGAGGAATCGCATAAATGAATGTCCCGTCTGGTTGGGGCAAAACGACTCTGCGCGGAAAAGTAAGCGTAGCCTGATCATTTTTCGCCGAGCATATAACAAGCCATGTTTACCCGATTTTTCCGTCCCGCGCTTCTGAAACATCTCAACGGCTACAGCCGCGCTACGTTTCAGGCAGACCTGGTTGCCGGTATCACTGTCGGCATCGTTGCATTGCCGCTGGCGATGGCCTTTGCAATCGCATCCGGGGTTGATCCGCAGGCAGGGATTTTTACCGCGATCATCGCCGGTTTTCTGATTTCGGTGTTCGGAGGTTCGCGTGTGCAGATCGGTGGCCCTACCGGCGCATACATTGTGATCGTTTACGGCATCGTCAACGAATATGGGCTGGCTAACCTGTTGCTGTGCACCATCGCTTCCGGCGCTTTGCTGTTTGCCATGGGTGTGATGCGCCTGGGCGGTCTCATCCGGTTTATTCCGGTTTGCATCGTGATTGGTTTCACCAATGGAATCGCCGTGCTGATCATACTCTCGCAGCTCAAGGAGTTTCTCGGCCTGACCGTTGCCTTGCCCGACGAATTCTTTACAAAGTTGCATGCCATTGCCATGAACCTGGATCAGACCAACTGGCAAGCCGCGGTGTTGAGCACCGTTTGCATACTGGCGATCTGGTTCTGGCCCAAACAGATTTTGACTTCCGGTGACGTGCTCAAAGCTCAGGAGGACGAACAGCCTGCCGGAAAGTTGAGCAGTATCGGCATACTTGAAATAACCCGTTCTGCCTTCAGCAAAACTTTGGCACACACAGTTCGTGGCTGGCAGATTCTGATGCGTATTCCGGCTCCGATCGGTGTGCTGGTACTGGCATCATTGCTCGTCGTGCTGTTGACCCCGCTGGGAATGTCCGTTGAAACCATCGGGGAGCGTTTCGGCGGCATTCCACAAGGCTTCCCTGAATTTCGATGGCCGGAACTCTCGCTCGAAACACTTCGCAAACTTGCTGCTCCCACGCTTACCATCGCCATGCTCGGCGCCATCGAGTCATTGTTGTCGGCCCGTGTCGCCGATGCTCAGATCGATGACCGCCACGATCCCAATCAAGAATTGATGGGACAAGGCATCGCCAACATGATTACGCCGTTTTTTGGAGGCATCCCGGCAACGGGAGCCATCGCCCGCACCGCGACCAATATTCGCGCCGGAGGCAGAACACCGATTGCCGGGATAATTCACGCGTTGACGCTGCTGATCATCGTTCTGGTTGCAGCGCCGCTGGCCAGCTACATTCCACTGCCGGCGCTGTGTGCCATTCTCATTATCGTTGCCATCAACATGGGTGACTGGCACGCTTTCCGCGAAATGCGGCGCTTTTCATTGCGCTACCGCATAACCTTGTTGGTCACTTTCTTCGTCACGGTCGTCTTCGATTTGACGCTTGCAGTCGAAATCGGCCTGACGCTTTCCGCGCTCTTCTACATTTTCCGTGTTTCCAACCTGACACGCGTCGAGCGGCTGCCGCTCGACGATGCGCCCACGGGAGTCTCTGTCTACAAGCTGCGCGGCGCGTTGTTCTTCGGCGCCGTCGGAAAAATTGAACCGTTGATGGACCCGCATATCAATCCTTCAAGATTCACCATCCTCGATATTCGGCAGGTGTTCGATATCGACGCCACCGGAATGGATGCGCTGCTGGCGCTGAACAAGACGTTGATGAAACGTGGCGGCCATCTCGTGCTGTGCGCGCCGGAAGACACTGTTCTCAAAGAGATAGAGCGCGTTAACTTTGTCGAAAAGCTGGGTCGGGAAAATGTGGTTCCTGATCTGGCAGCCGCTCTTGAGCAGGTACAGCACACCGCAGAACAACCCGTCAATATTTGATGGATAGGGTTTTAGCAGCACAGCCAAAATGTCGGTTCTTTCGTCCTCGGCGGGTAGGTATTCTCGTCACAAAGGTTTAGAGTTGCGGGTTTTCCTGTCGCCCATATACGTCCTGTCCGATGAGTCCAGATGCCATTTCCCCCGCCGATTCAGCCTGTTATCACTGCGGTTTGCCGGTGCCGCCGCAGGCGGATCATGTCGTGGCCGTGGACGGCAGACAGCGGCGCATGTGCTGTGCCGGGTGCGAGGCGGCGGCACGGTTGATTGTCGATAACGGGCTGACCGACTATTACCGGCGCCGCGATGCCATGCCCGAATGGCGTCCCGAGGCGATACCGGACGAACTGCGCGAACTTGGGCATTTCGATCATCCCGATTTTCAGCAAAGTTTCGTGCGTCCGGTTGGCGAGCATGAACGCGAGACTTCGCTGATCCTCGAAGGCATCACCTGCGCGGCCTGCGTGTGGCTCAATGAACGGCACATTGGTCTTCAGCCGGGGGTTTCGGCGGTGCAGGTCAACTACGCCACCCGGCGCGTCCGTGTGCGCTGGGATGAACGCCGGATCAAGCTCTCCGATATTCTCAAAGCCATTCAGTCCATCGGTTACCGCGCTTATCCCTATGATGCCGCGCGTGCCGAAGACGTTGCCGACCGCGAACGGCGCACGATGCTGTGGCGGGTGTTCGTCGCCGGGTTCGGCATGATGCAGGTGATGATGTATGCGGTTCCGGCCTACATTGCCGGAGACGGGGAGATGACGCTCCGTGAGGAACTGTGGTTTCGTCTGGCCAGCCTGATTCTGACCTTGCCGGTAGTGCTGTATTCCGCCGCGCCGTTTTTCAGACATGCCCTGCGTGATTTCCGCTTGCGCCGCCTGGGGATGGATGTGCCGGTTGCGCTCGGCGTCGGCGGCGCCTTCCTGGCAAGCTTGTGGGCGACGCTGGTCAAGGGACCGGAAGTCTATTTCGATTCGGTGACGATGTTCGTCTTTTTCCTGTTGGGCGGGCGTTATCTCGAAATGCTGGCCAGGGCGCGGGCTGTGCGCGGAATCGAGGAACTGGGCAAGATTCTGCCTGCGTTCTCGGAACGTTTGCCGCATTGGCCCCTCCAGGATGGCGAACAGGTTCCGGTTTCGCAACTCGTGCCGGACGATTGCGTGCGAGTGCGTCCGGGCGGAGTGGTTCCGGCCGATGGGGTTGTGATCGACGGCGTGAGCGAAGTCAACGAGGCGCTGCTCACTGGCGAGAGCCGTCCCGTGCCCAAAGAGGCGGGTTCTCCGCTCACCGGTGGCAGCATCAATGTTTCCAGCCCGCTCGTGATGCGGGTCGAGCAGGTGGGAGAAAATACCCGGCTGGCCGCGATCCGTCACCTGATGGAACGGGCGGCGAGTGAAAAACCGAAGCTGTCGGCGCTCTCTGACCGCTGGGCGACGATTTTCGTCGTAACGCTGTTGGTACTGGCGACAGCGACGGGGATCGGCTGGTATTTGATCGATTCGTCGCGGGCCTTGTGGGTGTTTGTGTCCGTGCTGGTGGTGGCTTGTCCCTGCGCCCTGTCGCTGGCGACACCCGCTGCGCTTACGGTGGCTACCGACGCCCTGGCGCGCATGGGCGTGCTGGTTACGCGCGGTCACGCCATCGAGGTGCTGGCGCGGGTCAATCATTACGTGTTCGACAAGACCGGCACATTGACCATGGGTCAAATGAGGCTGGAAGAGACGTTGCCCCTCGGCTCGATGGGCAGCGAATCCTTGTGCGCGCTTGCCGCTGCGTTGGAACAAGGCTCCGAGCATCCCGTGGCGGAAGCCCTGCGCGACGCAGCGGCCGGAAAGCCGCCGGTTACGGTCAGTGATGTTACCGCAGTGACGGGGCATGGCATGGCGGGGCGGTACAACGGCGGGGAAGTGTGGATTGGTCGCCCGGATTTCATTGCCTCGCGCTCCGGGTTGTCCATGTCGGCCGATGTTGCTGCGATGGAAGCAAAAACGGGAACGGTGATTGCGTTGGCCGATGAACGAGGCTGGCTGGGGCTTTTTCGTTTTGCCGACTCCCTGCGCCCGGCTGCGGCAGACATGATCCGGCGACTCGCGGCGGCGAGGATTTCGGTGACGATTCTCTCTGGCGATGCGCCGAGGGCGGTGGCTGCAATCGGACATCAATTGGGAATCGCCGATGCGCATGGCGGGATGACTCCGCAGGGCAAGCAGGCGTTCATTGGCCGCTTGCAGGAAGATCCGGCAAAGGTGGTGGCGATGATCGGTGACGGCGTAAACGATGCGCCGGTGCTGGCGCAGGCGCATGTTTCGGTAGCGATGGGTAGCGGTACCGATCTCGCCCGCAATCAGGCCGATATCGTGCTGCTTGGCGAGAATTTCACTCATCTCGGCAACGGGGCCGGGTTGGCCCGAAGAACCTTACGGATCATCCGGCAGAATCTGTGGTGGGCATTCGCATACAATCTGGCTGCCATCCCGTTGGCGATGATGGGACATGTAACGCCCCTGATAGCGGGCGTCGGCATGGCCGGCAGTTCGCTGCTGGTGGTTCTCAACGCGCTACGGTTGCGGCATCAGGAGCAAGACAAAAATGGAAGATAGCCTCACTTTGTTGATTCCGATTTCGGTGTTGCTGGTCTTTATCATCGGCGTGGTGTTCTGGTGGGCGCTGCGTTCGGGGCAATTCGACGATCTTGAAGGGCCTGCGCATCAAATCCTGTTCGACGACCGGGACGAGCCGGGGCGCGAAGAGGGAGAAGAAAAAGCAGCGGAAAAACAACAGTAACCCATGAATACGCATCTCTCGCCTGGTTCCGCCAGTCAAGCGAGAAAAGCACCACCTGGCGGCGAAGACGCCCCAAGCCCGTATCGAGGAATCCCCTGCCTTCAGGCAGAGGTGGCTCAAGTATCGGCGCAAAAGCATGGACAACAAACGCCTGCTTTGATCTTTATCAATGGAACGGAAAAGAGGCAAGGCATAATACACACCGTTACAGCAAGGCAGCCAAACGTAGTCTTGCCCGCTTGTGGGTTCAGTTGCCTTGCAGGTTTTGTCTCTCTGTTGGGGTTGGGGGTGCGTGTATGCGCACCCTTTTTTTCGCCCTTTTTCACCCTCTTCCACCATCGGTCCGGTGCCCGCAAACCCCGGTCAGCGTATGAGTGTTTATACCAAAGCGAGATAAAGTGCACGTCCACAGTTTGATCTGTATCAAATTGTAGATCCCGCCTGAAGGTATTCTTCAGCGACCGAAAACAGCATTCCGTTGCTTTCCGGGCTGTTGGTTGTATCAAAAGAAGTTCTAACTGATCACGAGGTGAAACAACATGCAATCGCAAGCGACTTATAACTATAAAGTCGTGCGCCAGTTTGCCATCATGACGGTGGTATGGGGCATAGTTGGCATGCTTGTCGGCGTAATAGTCGCGGCACAACAAATATGGCCACAACTGAACCTGCACGAAATCCTGCAATACGGCAGACTACGTCCGCTACACACCAACGCAGTCATTTTTGCGTTCGGTGGCTGTGCCTTGATGGCGACGTCGTTATATTCTGTGCAACGAACCTGTCATACAAAGCTGTTTGCTCCCGGACTGGCTTCTTTCGTTTTCTGGGGTTGGCAACTGATCATTCTGTGTGCCGCAGTCTCGCTGCCGCTTGGTTTCACAACCGGCAAGGAATACGCCGAGCTGGAATGGCCGATCGACATCATGATCGCCGTGGTCTGGGTGGCCTACGCGATTGTGTTTTTCGGCACGATTGCGGTTCGCAAGGTGTCTCATATCTACGTGTCGAACTGGTTTTTCGCGGCCATGATCATCGCCGTGGCCATTTTGCACATCGTCAACAGCGCCGAAATTCCTGTTTTCCCCTTGACGACCCTGAAGTCCTATTCGGCCTACGCCGGTGTGCAGGACGCGATGGTGCAATGGTGGTATGGGCATAACGCGGTGGGCTTCTTCCTGACAGCGGGCTTCCTGGGCATAATGTACTACTTCGTGCCGAAGCAGGCTGATCGCCCGGTCTATTCGTACCGCCTCTCGGTCGTACACTTCTGGGCGCTGATCTTCACCTACATGTGGGCAGGCCCGCACCATCTGCATTACACCTCATTGCCTGATTGGGCGCAGTCCCTCGGTATGCTGTTCTCGCTGATCCTGTTGGCTCCGTCGTGGGGCGGCATGATCAACGGCATCATGACCCTGTCGGGTGCCTGGCATAGGCTGCGCACCGACCCGATCCTGAAGTTCCTCGTCACTTCGCTGTCGTTCTACGGCATGTCGACGTTCGAGGGCCCGATGATGTCGGTCAAGAGCGTCAACGCGCTTTCGCACTACACCGACTGGACCATCGGGCACGTACACTCCGGCGCGCTGGGCTGGGTGGCGATGATTTCGATCGGCGCGTTGTATTACCTGCTGCCACGCCTCTATGGCAAGACCGAGATGTACAGCACCAAGCTCATCAACACCCACTTCTGGATCTCGACCATCGGTATCGTGCTCTACGTTGCTTCGATGTGGATTGCAGGCGTGATGGAAGGCTTGATGTGGCGTGCGACCGAACTGGACGGCACTTTGGCCTACGGGGACTTTGTCGAAAGCGTCACAGTGAAGCTTCCGTACCTGATTATCCGTCTCGCAGGCGGCGCGCTCTTCCTCGTTGGCATGTTTGTCATGTTCTACAACATGATGATGACCATCGCAGGTGGGAAATCTTATAACGCTCCGGTGGTGGCTCCTGCTGCCGCCCACGCCTAAGCGGAGGAAAGATCATGGCTAAATCAAAACATGATGCGATCGAGCGCAATGTATTTTTGCTGATCGTCTTTACTCTGCTTGCTGTCAGCGTAGGGGGTCTCGTGGAAATCGTGCCGCTGTTCTTCCAGAAGTCGACAACGCAAGCGGTCGATGACAAAGGAAATGCCATTGCGGTTAAACCTTACACGCCGCTCCAGTTGGCCGGTCGCTATGTCTACATCCGGGAAGGCTGTTACAACTGCCATTCGCAGCAGATTCGCCCGTTCCGGGCTGAAACTGAACGTTACGGCCATTTCTCCGTCGCGGGTGAGTCCATCTATGACCATCCCTTCCAGTGGGGTTCCAAGCGCACCGGGCCGGATCTGGCGCGCATTGGCGGCCGCCGGGACGATGAATGGCATCGCAAGCACCTGCTTGATCCCCGCGCCGTCGTGCCTGGATCGAACATGCCGGCATTCACGTGGCTTAATCGTCCGATCACCATCTCCATCGGAGATCACATGAGGGCGTTGAATATGGTCATAAACGCGGGCGTTCCCGATCCTTACACTGATGCCGACATTGAGGGTGCGTCAAAGCAGATAGAGGGCAAGACCGAGCTCGATGCCTTGATTGCCTATCTTCAGGGGTTGGGTTTGGCGTTGAGCGACGTGCGGAAGTGAAGCCGTAGTTGAACAACGTACAGCGAGGATTGCGCCGCGATGAATACCATCAGAACCATTGTCATGATAGTGTGCCTGTTGTGTTTCCTGGGCTTTTGTTTCTGGGCATACAGCAAGCGCTCCAAGGCAGGTTTCGATGAAGCGGCGCAGTTACCTCTGACTGATGATGATCTACCGGCGAGTCCGGACAAGAAGGAATGACAAATGGCTGATTTTACCGAAAACTTCTGGAACCTATACGTAGTGGCCTTTACTGCGTTCGGTCTGGTGCTCTGCTTTGTCCTGATGCTTTCAAACATGTCGGGGCACAAACAAGGGACCCTGAAAGAGCATGTGTGGGACGAGACTCTCAGGGAATACAACAACCCGATGCCACGTTGGTGGTTGATCCTGTTCGTGGGAACAGTCGTGTTCTCGATTGCTTATCTCGTGATTTTCCCGGGGTTCGGCAACTGGAAGAGTACTCCGGAGAATGACAATGGCTTGCGTGCAGAGCATGCCAAGGAGATTGAAACGGTCAACAAGGCGACTGGTCCGATTTTTGACGGGTATAAGAAAACATCACTGGCGGCCCTGGCGGCTAACGAGGAAGCAATGAAGACGGGCTTTCGTCTGTTCCGAACCTATTGCGCGTCGTGCCATGCCTCGTCGGGTGCGGCTAAGGGTAAGAATGGTGTGGGGTACCCGGACCTGACCGATGGTGACTGGCTGCACGGCGGTGATCCGGAGACGATCCGTGCCAGCATCGAGAGTGGCCGTGGCGGAATGATGACGGCCTTTGGACTCGCCGCCGATGGAACCCAAATACTCAAACCGGAAGAGATCGAAGATGTGGCTAACTACGTGCTTTTCCTTGGCAAGGTCGGCGGTGAGGATAACGCCAGTGCGATACGAGGCAAGGAAGTTTTTGAGAATAACTGCACGGCCTGTCATGGCAAGGACGGAAAGGGCACTTTTACATTCGGCGCGCCTAATCTGACTGATGATGTCTGGCTGCATGGCAACTCCCTGGAAACCATCAAAGCGGGTGTTACCAAGGGCCGTAATCTCGGGCCGGGTTCGGGTTCCCTGGAAAACCGTATGCCGGCCTGGAATGAGTTTCTTGGCGAAGACAAGATTCATGTCCTGGCAGCGTATGTGTATAGCCTGAACAAGGGCAGGCAGTAAAACAGGCAACGGCGCCCTGTGAATGCAGCATGATTCACGGGGCGTTTTTGCGTGTTCTTGGGTTATTGTGGATAATTCGGGTTATTACGGATAATTTGTGAGGGTTGTTCAGATGAACGCTTCCGATCCCGATATTCCATCTCCAGAAAGTTCAACTCCAGTTGCTCCGGCTTCTCCTGCAGAAACTGAGCAGACAGGCGAGTTTTACGCGGCACACAAGAAAATCTACGTGCGCTCGACCAAAGGTGTGTTCACCAGGTGGCGCTGGACGTTGGTGTGGCTGACTCAGATCATCTTTTATGTATTGCCCTGGCTGTCCTGGAATGACCGTCAGGCTGTGCTGTTGCATCTGGTTGAGCGCAAATTTTACATTTTCGGCTGGGTATTCTGGCCTCAGGAAATACTTTACCTGAGCATATTGCTGATTATTTCAGCGTATTCGTTGTTTTTCTTTACTGCAATTGCGGGACGTTTATGGTGTGGGTATGCCTGCCCGCAAACGGTTTATTCTCAAATATTCCTTTGGATCGAAGAAAAGATCGAGGGCGATCATATCGCACGAATGAAGCTCGACAAGGCGCCACTGAGTGGGCGCAAAGCCGCCATCAAACTGTTCAAATACACGATATGGATAGCATTGGCGCTGTGGACGGGTTTCACTTTTGTTGCTTATTTTTCGCCGATGAAAGAATTGCTGGCGGCGGTTCCGACTTTCGGATTCGGCCCCTGGGAAAAGTTCTGGATATTCTTCTACGCGACGTTTACGTTCGTGCTCGCGGGGTCATTGCGTGAGCAGGTATGCAAATACATGTGCCCCTATGCGCGTTTCCAGTCGGTCATGTTCGATCCGGATACGCTGATAGTGACCTATGACGAGGCGCGTGGAGAGCCGCGCAGTATCCGGCGCAAGGGAGAAGACCCCAAGGGCAAGGGCGATTGCATCGACTGTGGAATATGTGTCCAGGTGTGCCCGACCGGTGTCGACATCCGCAATGGCTTGCAGTATGAATGTATTGGCTGCGGGGTTTGTATCGATGTCTGTGATCAGATCATGGACAAGGTCAACCTCCCGCGTGGACTGGTACGTTACACGACCGAGAACGCCCTCAAGAACGGGTGGAACTCAAAGGAAATTCTCCGTCATGTGCGGCGGCCGCGCACCCTGATTTACGGGACGATATTGTTGGGGATCATCACGGCTTTCGTGTGGGGGTTGGCGACGCGAATACCGTTGCGTTTCGACGTTATTCGTGACCGGGCTTCGCTTGGACGGGAGGTTTCAGGCGGAATGGTTGAAAACGATTACATTGTGAAAGTCATGAATCTGGCCGAGGAAGAGCGCAGTTTCATCATCAGTGTGACGGGTCCGGATGGAATACGCCTGATCGGTAATAGTGAGGTCAAGGTCGGTTCGGCTGAAAATCTGCA
>JAITMK010000114.1 GCA_031277415.1 Azoarcus sp. | reverse complement strand
ATACGCTCCATGCCGCCACTGCTGAAACGCCCGCCCGCAGCCGCCTGGTACATCACATCGAGATCGCCGCCGCTCCAGAAATCACGCTCGAAACGGTTGGCCTTGGCTTGCGCGGAATTGATCTGGAACCACTTGCGAAATATCCAGTACCACGACATGAGTGAAAGCAGGGCCAGCAGGATTATGACCAGCTTGACGAGGAGGCTGGCCGCCATGAACTGTTCGAAGATAGTGAGATCGGTGGCAATACTCATTGTGATGGGTGAGGTGAGAGTTGGTTGTGGAATTGGGCGCGAACCGCGTCAGGCCAGGGCATGGGGCGACCACTGTCGAGTGAAACGGAAGCGATTTTGACTTCGGCGGTAAACAACAATTTGTCCTCGCGGAAAATACGTTGTAAGAATAACACACTAACATTTTTCAATTCATGAATTGTGCTGAGTACAATCAGGCTGTCGTCGAGACGGGCAGGAGCGAGATAATCGGCCCGTACGCTTCGCACGACGAAAAGCGGTCCGCCCGCTGCAAGCAATTGCTGCTGTTCAAAACCGAGAACCCGCAGCCATTCACTGCGTGCTCGTTCGCAGAAACGCAGGTAGTTGGCGTAATACACAACTCCGCCTGCGTCGGTATCCTCGTAATAGATACGCACAGGAAGAGAAAAAGAGGCCGGTACGGATGGCAGGCTCACATGCATCCCATTATCTTAACCGAGATTACGTGCCGCATAACGGCTATTGCCGAGTATTGTCTTCACGCAATCGAGAAGAAACGTTTTTTGCTTTGACATGATAAGGAGAAATGCGAAACGTGACACGGTGACATACTGCAAAAACATGAACCCGGTGATATCCTTATCCACCCTCCTGCGCATCGATGTACGACGCAATAATTTTGATTTAACCGGTTTCTCAGCGTGGCTTTCAACCTCAATCCTTTCAAGAAAACTTCCTCAAACCATCTGTCGCAGCCCGGGCTTGCCAGTCCGTCCGGCGATGGCGCGCCGCCCCCGCGTACCGATCTTTCCGCGATCAATTTTTCCAATTCCCAGCAGGGCGCGATCGAGGTCATGGAAATAGCGACCGGCATCGGCGTGGTCTATGAGGAAGCGGCTGTGCTTTATGCGAACGGGAATGACCGCGACGCAGAGCAACTTCTCACAGCGGTTTTTGATGATCCCACGGCCACTGTGGGCGAGGGTCTCTGGATGATGCTGCTCGATCTCTATCGGTTGACCGGACAGCGTGACCGCTTCGATGCCAGGGTGATCGATTATGCCCGCCGTTTCGAACGTTCTCCTCCGGCTTGGGAAGACTTGTCGGTACAACCGGCGAAGCGGAACACCGAAGCGGCCACCCTGATAAATCTGCCCGCTGCGCTGACCGCGCAGGCGGCGCAGCAACTTCAACAAATTTGTGTGATTGGTCGCAAGAGCGGCACGCTTCGCATCGACCTCGGTCGGGTACGCACCATCGATGACCAGGGCTGCCTGCTGATCAAGCAGACATTGGAGCAACTGACTGCTGATCGAGTCAAATTGACTGTCTTCAACGCATCCAGGCTCGTAGACCTGTTGTCGCCCAAGGTTAAACCCGGCCAGGCCGAAAACCGTGACTGCTGGATGCTGATGCTGGAAATGCTGAAATATACCGGCGAATATTCGCGCTTCGAGGATCTGGCGGTCGATTACGCCGTGACCTTCGAGGAGTCCCCTCCATCATGGGAATCAAAACAACCTTTGCCGGGCGAGGAGCAGTCTGTTGCCGGTGGGGATTCTTCCGGGCGTAGCGAGGAAGAATTCTTTTTCGATAACGAACTGACCGGATCGAGCAGCGAGGCGATCCGCAAACTGGATGAGTTCGCCGCTACCCGGCAGACGGTTGTAATCGATTGCGGGCGGTTGCGGCGGATCGATTTTGTGGCGGCGGGCACTTTGTTCAATGCGATTGCCACATTCCAGGCGCGCGGCAAAGTCGTCCAGTTGCACAAAGTCAACGCAATGGTCGGTGCACTGATGCGGGTCATGAGCATCGATCAGGTTGCGCAGGTCATGTTGCGCGGTTGACATTCGCGCCGTGCCGTTGCACCCCCGGCTGGATCGTGCCGGTGCAGTATAATCACTCCCTTTTTTCGGACACGCGGGCATCGAAGCCCAAAAATATTCATGGAACAGTATCACGGCACGACCATTCTTTCGGTTCGTCGTGGTCGCCGGGTTGCGCTCGGCGGCGACGGACAGGTTACGCTCGGCAACATTGTTATCAAGGCATCCGCGCGCAAGGTGCGCACTCTTTTTGGAGGGCGTATTCTCGCCGGGTTTGCCGGGGGTACCGCCGATGCCTTCACTTTGTTCGAGCGGTTTGAGGCCAAGCTCGAAAAACACCAGGGCAACCTGATGCGCAGCGCCGTGGAACTTGCCAAGGACTGGCGCACCGACCGCATGCTGCGCCGGCTGGAAGCCATGCTTGCCGTGGCAGATCGCGAGCACTCACTGGTGATTACCGGCAACGGCGACGTGCTCGAACCCGAATTGGGCATCGTTGCCATTGGCAGCGGCGGCCCTTATGCGCAATCTGCCGCGCGCGCGCTGTTTGAAAATACCGAACTGACGCCAAAGGAAATTGTTTCGAAATCCCTGACAATCGCCGCCGACTTATGCATTTATACCAACCAGAGCCATGTCATCGAGGAACTGAGCGATGAGTGAAATCATGAACCGGATGACTCCGGCAGAAATCGTCTCCGAACTCGACAAGCACATCATTGGTCAGGACAAGGCCAAGCGGGTTGTAGCAGTTGCCTTGCGCAGCCGTTGGCGGCGTGCGCAGGTGGCCGAACCCCTGCGTAGTGAGATCACCCCTAAAAATATCCTGATGATCGGTCCCACAGGAGTAGGCAAGACCGAAATTGCCCGCCGTCTTGCCCGCTTGACGCAAGCCCCGTTCGTCAAGGTCGAGGCCACCAAGTTTACGGAGGTTGGCTATGTCGGGCGCGATGTGGACACGATCATTCGCGACCTGACGGAAATTGCCGTCAAGGATGGGCGCGAGCGCGCCATAAAGGTTGTCCGGGATCGTGCGCTCGATGCCGCCGAAGACCGGGTGCTCGATGCGCTCCTGCCTCCGGCACGCGAGTACGGTGAAGACGGGGACACCAGAACGCAGGATAGCGCCACGCGGCAGAAATTTCGCAAGAAACTGCGTGAAGGCGAATTCGACGACAAGGAAATCGACCTTGAAGTCGCTGCTTCCATGATGCATGCCGAAATTTTCGCCCCGCCGGGCATGGAAGAATTGACCCAGCAAATCCAGGGCATGTTTCAAAACATGGGAGGCGGCAAAAAGAAAATGCGGCGGCTGAGAATTGCCGAAGCCATGAGGCTTCTGACCGACGAAGAAGCCGCAAAACTCATCAACGACGACGAGATCAAGAGCGAAGCCCTTCGCATGGTCGAACAGAACGGCATCGTCTTTCTCGATGAAATCGACAAGATCACTGCGCGTGGCGAAACGCATGGCGCGGATGTTTCCCGCCAGGGCGTGCAGCGCGACCTGCTGCCACTGGTCGAAGGCGCAACCGTTTCGACCAAATACGGCATGGTCAAGACCGATCACATCCTGTTCATTGCCAGCGGCGCATTCCACCTTTCTCGCCCGAGCGATCTGATTCCCGAATTGCAGGGGCGCTTCCCGATCCGCGTCGAGCTCGATTCACTGTCCGTAGATGATTTCGAGCGCATCCTGACCAGCACCGATGCCTGTCTGACCCGTCAGTACGAAGCCCTGCTCGCCACGGACGGGGTGACTCTGAAGTTCACCGAAGACGGTATCCGCCGCCTGGCTGAAATTGCCTTTCAGGTCAATGAAAATACCGAAAACATCGGCGCGCGCAGGCTCTACACCGTCATGGAAAAGCTGCTTGAAGAAATCTCTTTCGAGGCCGGTAACGGCAAGGCCGGGGACCTTACCGTGGATACTGCCTATGTCGATGCCTGTCTCGAAGGTGTGGCGGGGCGCGAAGACCTTGCCAGATACGTGCTTTAAAAAGGAAGGCGTCAGGGCAACGGGAGCGTTACAATTAACCACTTCAATCCAAGGGTTTCTTTCGATGAAAACCACTTTTCTCGATTTTGAACAGCCGGTTGCCGAACTCGAAGAAAAAATCGAGCAACTGCGCTTCGTTCAAAGCGATTCCGCCGTGGATATTTCAGAAGAAATTTCCCGCCTGGAAAGCAAGCAGCAAAAGCTCACGCGCGATATCTATTCCAAACTCACTCCCTGGCAAATTGCCCAGGTGGCGCGTCACCCGCAACGCCCCTACACCCTGGACTACGTGCAACACATCTTCACCGACTTCAACGAACTGCACGGTGATCGCGTCTATGCCGACGATTACGCCATTATCGGCGGGCTGGCTCGCTTCAACGGGCAAAGCTGCATCGTCATCGGTCACCAGAAGGGGCGCGATACCAAGGAGAAAATTACCCGTAACTTCGGCATGCCGCGCCCGGAGGGGTACCGCAAAGCCTTGCGCCTGATGAGGTTGGCCGAGAAATTCCACCTGCCCATCTTCACCTTCATCGATACGCCCGGAGCCTATCCCGGCATTGGCGCCGAAGAACGCGGCCAGTCCGAAGCCATTGGTCACAACCTCTATGCAATGGCCGAACTGCGCGTTCCCATTATTTGCACCATCATCGGCGAAGGCGGCTCGGGCGGGGCGCTTGCCATTGCCGTAGGCGACCAGATCATCATGCTGCAATACGCCACCTATTCGGTCATTTCTCCTGAGGGCTGCGCCTCCATCCTCTGGAAAAGCGCGGAAAAAGCCTCGATAGCCGCCGAGGCCATGGGGATCACCGCTTCGCGCCTCAAAACGCTCAATCTTGTCGACAAAGTGGTCAACGAACCGGCAGGCGGCGCGCACCGGGATCATAAAGTCATGGCCAAAAACCTGAAGAGCGCCCTGGCCGAAGCTCTGCGTCAACTCTCAAACCTCTCACCCGATGCACTCGTTGCGCAACGCATGGAAAAACTCATGAGTTATGGGCGTTTCAAGGGGCAGGCTGCCTGAGAGCCATGCGCACCGGGGCGACGCAAGCCGCGGCAGCCGTACCTGATGCCGCTGCCGCGACACTGGCCGCAGCGGGAATCAATTCCTGTCATCGCCTGTGCTGCGCATTTTCCGGAGGAATCGATTCGGTCGTGCTGCTCGACGTGCTCGGCTCTTTGCGGCAGCGATTCGGATATACGCTGGAAGCCGCGCACGTTCATCACGGGCTCAACCCGGCGGCTGACGAATGGCAGGATTTTTGCGCCGAAATCTGCCACCGGCACAACATTCCCCTGCGCATATTCAGAGTCGACGTCTCCCGCGATCACCCCGGCGGGCTGGAAGAGTCGGCGCGCATTGCCCGTCATGCCGCACTTTCCCGCATCGACTGCGACTGGCTCGTTCTGGGGCACCACCGCGACGACCAGGCAGAGACCGTCCTTTTTCGTTTGCTGCGCGGCACGGGAGTCCACGGCGCGGCAGCGATGGCCGCCGTCGAACCGGCGGATGCCGCCGCCGGGCGTCTACGTCCATTGCTGGAAATCGGACGGGAAGAAATCCTCGCCTATGCGCGCGAAAAAAACCTCGAATGGATCGAAGATGCCAGCAACACCGACCTGCGCTTTACCCGCAACGATCTGCGGCATCGCATCCTGCCCGCCATCGAAACCCGTTTCCCGGCGGCCCGTCTGACCCTGACCCGCTGCGCATCGCATTTCCGCGAAGCCGCCGGGCTGCTCGACGAACTTGCCCAGGCCGACGCCGCTGCGGCCATCTGCGAAAACCGCAAGGAAGGGGAGGGCGAGGCATTCAGCCGGACATTCTTGCTGGGCCTGAGTGCTGCGCGGCTTGCCAACCTGTTCAGATGGGAACTGCGGCGACTCGGCCTGCTGCCGCCGACCACGGCCCGGCTTGCCGAAGCCATGCGCCAATTGCGCGCCACCCCCGGGCCGCTCTATCTGCCGCTCGGAGATTGCACCTGCCACAGCCGCCGGGGCCGCGTCTGGTTGACCCCGAAGCGGCGGAATTAAAGCGGTTTTGATTCCTCCGAGGTTTGAGTTTGTAAGCGGGGTTTTCGCCAATGGTCTGACAAGTGTCAAAGAAAACGGGAAATACGGTGACATCAATGCCAAAGGCCAAACCGTCGCGGTTTCCGCGACTTTACCCGCATTGCCGCCAGCCATCCCGAAATGTGGCGAGGGTCAGGTTGTGTAATTTATAAAGCGAACCGAACAAGTGTAGATTCAATCATGCGGCACAAAGCGTCGGAGATTTACGGATTGCAGAATTGCGTTGCAAACATCTTCAAAGTTTTCATTCACTTCGCGGTTACTGAAACGGATAACGTGGAGGCCGAAACCATTCAAAATTGCGTCTCTTTCTGCGTCGTAGGCAAGTCCTGCTTCCGTGTAATGCTGGCTACCACCTATCTCGACGATCAGCTTTGCTTTACAGCAATAGAAATCGGCAATGAACTTGCCGATAGTTTTTTGACGTTGAAAACGAGGGGAGAAATCTGCGAGAAAATCGTACCACAAGCGTTTTTCCTGGGGAGTCATTTCCCGGCGCAGTTTTTTTGCTTGAGGTATCAGGGCACGAAGATATTTCAAGGGCATATTTAAATTATACAGATCTTACCCGCGCGAAGCGCGCTGACTCGATAGCCTCCCACTTGAGGCAGGGCAATTGCATCTATTTATCATAATAGTTTCATTCCCTACACGCGCATGCGCTCCTCATCATCCCAAGCCGCTCTCTTGCGGCGCAGCCGTACGCTTTTCTTCGGGCGTGCCGTATCGAGCTTGAGCGCATCGAGGATGAGCCTGCGGATGATCGAG
>JAITMK010000107.1 GCA_031277415.1 Azoarcus sp. | reverse complement strand
GCTGGAGCCACTTCATCGAAATCCTTCCCCTCAAACCTCGGGAGGGAGGCTATAGAATTTGCGATGCTTCGCATCGGAGTGGAGAAGGATAAGTCGGCATCACCCCTTGCCACCCTTACACGCGCGAAGCGCGCTGACTCGATAGCCTCCCACTTGAGGGAGGTGGCACGCGCAGAGCGCGTGACGGAGGGAGTCAAAACGCATGGGCACGCACATGTCAGTTGAATGAGGCGATAGCGGTTCAAATGAAATGATGTCCGCAGGTGGGGTAACTGAGACACCGGACGCCCTCCGTCACGCCTTCGGCGTGCCACCTCCCTCGGGAGGGAGGCTATAGAGTTTGCGATGCTTCGCATCGGGGTGGTACTACCCCCGGGCTGCGCTTTGCTTGTCCAGCCTGTAACTTTATTCCATTTTGTACTAAAAATTGTCTGGTTTGTCGTTGAATAGAAACGTGTCATTATTTCTATTTTCTAATGCACACTAGAATTATTTGTAACTACAATAATAAATATCATAAATATTTTTAATTAAATGGATGATTTTTAATTATTTTTTATAATTAAAATATGTCGGAAATTTTTACTTATTTCTTTTATTTAATCTAATTAACTTAATATAATCATTGTTATACAGTTCAGGCACGATTTATGCTTAACAGGAATTGAGTCAAATTGGTATTTTTTGACTTTGGTATGTACATACTTCGTAGGCGCCCGCATATTGGATGGAGCGTCTATCGTTTTTAACAACAGTAGGAGAGTAATAATGAAACTCAAAACAACCGTCGCCGCTGTCGTGCTGGGGCTCGGCTTTGCCGCCGCCGCAAATGCCCAAGTACTCGGTGACTCTCTTGGCACACTTTCGTCTACCAACACGTTCCTTGGCCCCACCGCGACAGGGGGGCAGGCGAATAACTTCTACACCGCAAGTGGCAACTTCGCGAACATTCATACCTTCACGGTAGGGGACGATCTCTTGAACGGCTCCTACGGAGCCGAAGTTGGTTTTTCGTGGGTTTTTGGGGCAATGTACGACATTGGGAGTGTCTATGCTCAGGTGTACACAGGAACCTACCTCGATTATGTGACGGGTAATGCCACACTCGTGAGTTCTTTCAATCATAATGATATACAAATACTTGGCGATACCAAGGTCTTGGAGAGCACCTTTGCTCTTACGCAGTCCGAATACGTACTCGTGCTCGGTGGCACTGTTTCCGGTTGGAACGGCGGCTTCTACAACATCGGCGTGGGTGTGACAGCGGTTCCCGAACCGGAAGCCTACGCCATGATGCTGGCTGGTCTCGGCATGGTTGGCGCGATGGTTCGCCGTCGCCGCAAGAGCTGATAATCCGGTTTCTTGATGTTTCTTCCCGTAAGGGAAATGAAAAAGGGGGCGCAAGCCCCCTTTTTCATTTGGGCGGCACCCAATGGCAGGACCGGGGTGATTCGCTGATGAAAATTCCGACTTATATATGTATTTACTGAAATAAGAGGTTATGTGTTTTTTAAATCATATGAGTGTTTTCCGATATAGTTTTTTAATTTAAATTATGTCGGGATTTTTTACACTTCTGTTTTGCAAATACTTATGTTCTTCGTATAATCAATAAGATATAGTGTAGGTACAATTCTTGCTTGCAGCGTGAATATCCCTTTGGGTTGATTTTGCTGACAAAAATATCAACCGGGCACCCTCACTCTCAACTAAAAGGATCCGTCATGAAAAAACTCCTTTCCATATCACTTCTGACTGCGGGCGTCATGGTTGCCGCACCGGCTGCCGCTGATGATCCTTTTGGCTTGGGTCTTGGCGGGCGTCTTTTCATACAGGATATCAATAAGCCCATAGAGCTGATGTTTGGGTACGCGAAGCCGGACGTCCTGGGGATATCCCGGTCAATTCATAGTTCCATGGTGAGCATCGGCACGATCGATCATAACGGGAATATGGTCGATAACTGGGTGGAGATCTTCAAGACCTCAGCTCACCCGGATAAGAACCTGTCCGGCGAACAAATCGCGACATGGCACAACACTAACCTGGACACGAATGGGGTCGTTCCTCTTAATTTCTGGGCTAGCGCCGGCGCTGTGGAAGTGGTCTTCAGGTGGACCAACCAGTCTACGGGAGAGGTATATTACAGCGACGTGTTGGGTCTCAATCCTGATCGCGGCATGTTCCCGTATACCACCGTTACTTATGACACTGCCAGTTACTACGACCCCGGTCGCTGGTCGCAGATCGGTATGGAGCATTTTGACGGAGCGGCTGGGGCTGGAGGGATAAGTTGGGACTGGGATGATGCCATCGTCACGCTAACAAACGTCGGGGCGACTCCGACGCCGATTCCCGAGCCGGAAACTTACGCCATGATGCTGGCCGGTCTTGGTCTGGTTGGCGCCGTGGTTCGCCGTCGCCGCAAGAGCTGATAGTCCGGTTTCTTGATGTTTCTTCCCGTAAGGGAAATGAAGAAGGGAGGCGTAAGCCTCCCTTTTTTACTTGGGCGCCGCTGGTCGGCAGGATTGGGAGGTTGATGGGCGTTTCGGGATATATGTATTTATTTAAATAAATGTTATGCATTTTTTTAATGGCATAAGAGTTTTTCAATATAGTTTATTGATTCAGGCATGTCGGGAGATTTTACATATTTATTTTGTACATACATGCGTTCTTTTTTATAATCAATAACATATGATTTTGGCACATTTTTTGCTTGCAGAGTGAATATCCATTCAGGTTGACTTCGATGACAAAAAACATCAACCGGCCTGCTTTACTCTCAACAAAAGGATTCGTCATGAATAAACTCCTTTCCATATCACTTCTGGCAGCGGGCGTCATGGTTGCCACACCGGCTGCTGCTGCTGACATTTACAACTTTAATTACGGCGGGCGCCTTTTCATACAGGATGCCGATCAGCCAATACAGCTGGAGTATGGGGATGCCTGGGGACGGGGATCCTACTCGTTTCATGGTATGGATATAGCGATCAGCGCGATCGATCATAACGGGAATCTGGTCGGTGGCTGGGTGGATATCTTCCACGCCAGGCATATTACGGTTCCCGATCAGGCGAGAGGCTTCCTGAGCTTGCAGGGGGGCGTCCCCGCGCCGTACTGTAATGGGCAGACAGCTCCTCTCTGTTTCCAACCCGGTCCCGATGCTGTTGAAATAGTCTTCAAGTGGACCAACATAGAAACGGGGCAGACGTATTACAGCGATATACTGGCGGGGTATGACTCTAAGTATGCCAATACAAATCCCAATGGTATAAAAGGATTATATTCCGGCGTTTCTTATGACGCTATCTGTGTCGGTGGAACCTGCTGGTCGCAGGTCGGTTTTGAGCATATTGACGCTGCCTGGGACTTTAATGACGGCCTCCTCAAGCTGACAAACGTCGGAGCAGATCCGATGCCGATTCCCGAGCCGGAAACTTACGCCATGATGCTGGCCGGTCTTGGTCTGGTTGGCGCCATGGTTCGCCGTCGCCGCAAGAGCCAGTAATCGGGCTTCTGATCTTTTGGGATGTATCGAAGGGGGGCGTAAGCCCCCCTTCTTCATTTCGGGTGATGTGCCGACCGAGAGAATTTTGTCCTGAACCCGTTTGATCGGGCACAATGATGACCGCGCGGCGAAGAGACACCGGCCTTTGAGACGGGAAACCCGGGCGGAGATGGATAATGAGACGAGGAACAGGATGCGAGGCTGGTTGCGGGAAGTAAAGCGGATCGAATCGCCCAATTTCGATGCCCGCCCGGAGGGCGAACGTGTCAGCCTGATCGTGATCCATGCCATCAGCCTGCCGCCGGATGAGTTTGGAGGTTCCGGCGTGATCGAACTTTTCACAAACCGGCTCGACCCGGCGGCGCATCCCTACTATGCGGATATTCATCACTTGCGGGTGTCGTCGCATTTCTTCATCCGCCGCGACGGTGAACTGATCCAGTTCGTGCCGATGGAGTGCCGCGCTTGGCACGCCGGTGTCTCGAAATGGCGTGGACGCGAGGGTTGCAACGATTTTTCGCTCGGAATCGAACTGGAAGGGTGCGATACGCAGCCTTTCGACGAGCGCCAGTACGTGACGCTGGGGGCGTTGCTGCGGCGGTTGATCCGGCGGTATCCGGGTTGTGATATCGCCGGGCATTCGGACATTGCCCCGGGACGCAAAAGCGACCCGGGGCCGTTTTTTGACTGGGCGCGGCTCGGGTTGACTGCTGCGCCGGGAGAGGGCCGACGAGTCCCGATAAAATGAATCTGAAGGCGCTTTTGGAAGTCCTGCAAAAATTCCCCGTCATTCTGCGCGTAGTCGCAGAATCCGGACTCCGCATGGATCCTGCGACTACGCGCAGGATGACAGGCGGTGGATGTAGAGTAATACAGATGTTCCCTTTACGAATCTGTTTCGTTTGCCCCTTCGAAAAAGGAGAAAGAAAGAATCATGGATGACCTGCTGCGCGCTGCGGCGCTCGACTATCACCGTCACCCACGGCCCGGCAAGATCGCGGTTACGCCGATCAAGGCGTTGACCAACCAGCGCGACCTTTCATTGGCCTATTCGCCCGGCGTGGGCGCGGCTTGCGATGCCATCGTGGCCGATCCGGAGGAAGCCGCCGCGCTGACTGCGCGCGCCAACCTGATTGGCGTCGTCACCAACGGAACCGCCGTGCTCGGTCTGGGCAACATCGGCGCGCTTGCCGCCAAGCCGGTGATGGAAGGCAAGGGCGTGCTGTTCAAAAAATTCGCCGATATCGACGTGTTCGACATCGAGATCAACGAGTCCGACCCCGACCGCCTGGTCGACATGATTGCCGCGCTGGAGCCGACGTTCGGCGGCATCAATCTGGAAGACATCAAGGCGCCCGAGTGCTTCTATATCGAGCAGAAGCTGCGCAGCCGCATGAAAATTCCGGTGTTCCACGACGATCAGCATGGCACGGCCATCGTGGTGGGCGCGGCCATTCTCAACGGCCTGCAAATACAGGGCAAGAGCCTGAAGGAGGTCAAACTCGTGACCTCGGGCGCGGGTGCGGCAGCATTGGCCTGCCTCGATCTGCTGGTGATGCTCGGTATCCCCGTGGAAAACATCTGGGTGACGGATATCGAAGGCGTGGTCTATGAAGGCCGCACCGCGTTGATGGATTCGGTCAAGGCGCGCTATGCCAAAAAGACCGATGCGCGCAGCCTCGACGAAATCATCGAGGGAGCCGATATTTTTCTGGGACTGTCGGCAGGCGGAGTACTCAAGCCCGAAATGGTCGCAAAAATGCCCCCCAATCCGCTGATCCTGGCGCTTGCCAATCCAACTCCGGAGATTTGGCCCGGAGAGGTACGGGAGGTGCGCAATGATGCCATCGTCGCGACGGGGCGCTCGGATTTTCCGAATCAGGTCAATAACGTACTCTGCTTTCCGTTCATTTTCCGGGGAGCGCTCGATGTGGGGGCGACCAGCATTACCGACGAGATGAAACTCGCGGCGGTGCACGCCATTGCCGAATTGGCGCGCGCCGAGCAAAGCGAGATCGTCGCTGCCGCCTACGGCGAGAAAGTGAGCGATTTTGGGACGAATTACATCATTCCGCGCCCCTTCGACCCCCGGCTCATCGTCAAGATCGCCCCGGCAGTGGCCAAGGCGGCCATCGCCTCGGGGGTGGCAACGCGGCACATCACCGACTGGGATGCTTATTGCACCCAACTCAACAATCTCGTATGGCAGTCCGGCCTTCTGATGAAACCCGTGTTTGCGGCAGCACGCAATATGCCGCAACGCATCATCTTTGCCGAGGGCGAGTCCGAGCGGGTGTTGAGGGCAGTACGTGGCGTGATCGACGAAGGCATGGCCTGGCCGATCCTGGTTGGGCAGACGGAAGCCATCATCGGCACTATTGATCGCCTCGGGTTGCGCATGAACGCCGGTTTGAACTTCGAGTTGATCGATCCCGCATACAATCCTCACTTCAATGAAATGTGGACTTATTATCACGGCATCATGGAGCGGCGAGGTGTTACGGAGAACGAGGCTCAGACGAGAGTACGCAGCAATACAACCCTGTTAGGGGCGTTATTGCTTGCGCTGGGGTATGGCAACGGTCTTATCTGCGGGACCGAAGGCGTGCACCGTGCTCATCTCGACCACATCGAAACCGCAGTGGGCCGCCGTCCCGGCGTCAACAACTACTACACGCTCAATGTGCTGAACACGTCCGGGCGCACGTTGTTCCTGACCGATACCAACGTCAATTACGATCCGACACCGGAGCAGATCGTCGAAATGACTGTGCTGGCCGCCAATGAAATGCAGCGCTTCGGCGTTGAACCCAAGGTCGCTCTGTTGTCGCATTCCTCGTTCGGTTCTGCCGATACGCCGACTGCCGTGAAGATGCGCACGGCCCTGCGTTTGCTGCAAGAGAAGCATCCCGAGTTGCAGGTTGAAGGTGAAATGCATGGCGATTCGGCGCTCAATGTTCAGTTACGGCAGCGTGTCTTCCCGAATTCGCGCTTGTCCGAGGATGCCAATCTCCTGGTTTTCCCAACCCTGGATGCGGCCAATATTGCTTTCAACCTGTTGAAAACCGTATCCGGCGGAGGGGTGACGGTCGGGCCGATCCTGCTTGGCGCGGCCAAGCCCGTACATGTTCTGACACCCTCTGCCACGGTGCGCAGAATCATCAATATGACCGCGTTAACCGTAGTCGAAGCAGGGTATCTGGAGAAGTAAGACATGACGGTTTCACAGGGAGACGGGTTCTTCTATGCAAGTACTAAGGTTTTTCTACAAAACCCTCCCGTCATTGCAGCGCACCGCGAAGCGAAGTCGCAGAATCCAGACGCTGCGTGGATTCTGCGGTATCAAGCAGGATGACAGGAGGCGGAAAAATAGAGTAATACAGATGTGCCCTAAGTACTGTTACTGTGTGATTGCAAAAAGAAAACTGCACATACCGAGCACTATTTGCCTTCGTGCGGTTTGCTGATGAGGTGTAACAATGTAAAATATGAATGTGTGCTTTTTGAAGTTGCTTCAAAAAGCTTTGTTATTTTGTTGTTTTTTATAATAAATCGACCCTTATTTCCGGGTTGAGAGAGGTACTTGATGAAGCCTCGTTTGCTGTTTGCCATGATGATGGCCCTGGCTTTGATCCTGACAGGGAATAGTTCTGCTGAAGCTGCGCCTGCGAAGTGCGCGGGTGCATCGAAATCGAAGGCATGCAAGCCTGCGTCGGCGGCTAAAGCAGGCAAACCGACGTCCAAGGCAAGCAAACCGACGTCCAAGGCAAGCAAATCAACGGCCAAGACAAGCAAACCGACGGCCAAAGCAGGTAAAAAACAGGCAACCAGAAGAAAGGCGGAAAATTCTGGCAGGACTGCAACTTCCAAGCGGGCATTGTCGCGTAAGCTGGCAACGGTTAAAAAACGTGCCGCCCGGGCGCGGTACGTGGATGATCCCATCACACTGAGGCTGGACGAGCATGGCCGTCCTCGCCTGAATTCATCGGCGTTCTACATCTCCAACCAGAACACGGGTGAAGTCCTGCTCCAGAAAAATGCGCATGGAGTGATGCCGATTGCCTCCATTACCAAGCTCATGACGGCAATCGTGGTACTCGAATCAGGGAGCAGCCTGGACGACGATCTCACTATTACCTATGATGACGTCGACTACCTGAAAGGCACAAATTCCCGCCTGGGGGTGGGAACGCAGTTGACGCGCGAGGTAATGCTGCAACTGGCGCTGATGTCGTCGGAAAACCGCGCTGCTTCGGCCCTGGCGCGTCATTATCCGGGCGGCCGTTCAGCCTTCATCAAGGCGATGAATACCAAGGCGCGGCTGCTTGGCATGGCGGATACCCGTTTCTATGACAGCACCGGTTTGACGCCGCGCAATGTTTCCAGCCCACATGACTTGTCCCGCCTGGTGGTGGCTGCATCCGACTATCCGCTGATCCGTGAATTTTCCACGATGGAAGAACGCTATATCTATATCAACGGCCAGCAAAAACGTTTCGGCAACACCAATGGGTTGGTCAAGAGTCTCGACTGGAACATCACCGTTTCCAAGACGGGTTACATCAGCGAAGCAGGGCGTTGTCTCGTGATGCAGGCCTGGATACAGAATCAGCCGCTGGTAATTGTGTTGCTGGACGCGAACGGCCGCAGCACGCGTACTGTCGATGCGCAGCGGGTGCGTTTGTGGCTGGAAGAGAGTCCGGAACGTCTGGCCGCTACCCGCCGAGGGGGGCAAGGGTAGCTTGATTTTCCCGTTGCGCCGTGGATAAAACCAGGGCATGAATGCCATCACCTTCGACACGCTCAAGTACGCTAACAGGCTCAAAAAAGCTGGGTTCACGCCTGAACAGGCGGAAGAACAGGCCAGTGCGCTTTCCGAAGTACTGGAAGTGAACCTGAAGGAGCTTGCCACCAAAGCTGACATTGCGATGCTGAGGCAGGAAATGGTGCAGCTTGAGCAGCGCATGACGATCAAGCTGGGGACCATGCTGACAATCGCCGTCGGCGCAATGGTGGCGCTCACGAAGTTGCTGTAGCACCCCCCCGTAACACTACCCCACCGTCCGTATCGGCATCACATCCGCCTCTATGCATCCTAAAAAATACGGATTGCAATGAGTTTCCCTGAATTGCAATAAACGCAAAAAAGCCCAGAAACCTTATTTTTAGTGGTGTTCTGGGCTTTTCTGAACTTCTTTGAATGTATTTTTGGTGGCCAGTCTCGGAATCGAACCAAGGACACGCGGATTTTCAGTCCGCTGCTCTACCAACTGAGCTAACTGGCCGGAAAAGGGCGCATTATAGCGGTGGGGGCGCTGAAGTCAATGGCAGTAAGGTCGGGTGCCACTACAAAAAAACGGCCCCGCACGAGCGGGGCCATTTTCACTTCGTGACGGGCATGGAGCCGACTTACATGTCCATGCCGCCCATTCCGCCCATACCACCCATTCCCCCCATCGGAGGCATGGCGGGCTTGTCTTCGGCCAGCTCGGCGACCATGCAGTCGGTGGTGAGCATCAGGCCCGCGATGGAAGCGGCATTTTGCAGCGCGGTGCGCGCAACCTTGGTGGGATCGAGCACGCCTTGTTCAACCATGTCACCGTATTCGCCAGTGGTGGCGTTGTAGCCAAAATTGCCCTGGCCTTCGATAACCTTGTTGACGACGACGGAAGGTTCGTCACCTGCGTTGGCGACGATTTCGCGCAGAGGCTGTTCCAGGGCGCGCAGAACGATCTTGATACCGGCGTCCTGATCGTGATTGTCGCCCTTGAGGGTGAGAACGCTGTCACGGGCGCGCAGAAGCGCAACGCCGCCGCCGGGAACGATACCTTCTTCCACGGCAGCACGGGTGGCGTGCAGGGCATCTTCGACGCGAGCCTTCTTCTCTTTCATCTCGACTTCGGTCGCCGCGCCAACCTTGATGACGGCCACGCCGCCCGCGAGCTTGGCAACGCGCTCTTGCAGCTTTTCGCGGTCGTAGTCGGAGGTGGCTTCTTCGATCTGAACGCGAATCTGCTTGACGCGGGCTTCGATGCGGGATGCTTCACCGGCGCCGTCGATGATGATGGTGTTTTCCTTGCCGATCTCGATGCGCTTGGCCTGACCGAGGTCTTGCAGGGAGGTCTTTTCAAGGGTGAGGCCCACTTCTTCGGCAACGACCTGCCCGCCCGTGAGAACGGCGATGTCTTCGAGCATGGCCTTGCGGCGGTCGCCAAAGCCCGGCGCCTTGACGGCAGCGGTCTTGAGGATGCCGCGGATGTTGTTCACGACGAGCGTGGCAAGGGCTTCACCTTCGACATCTTCAGCGATGATGAGCAACGGGCGGCCTGCCTTGGCAACCTGTTCCAGTACCGGCAGAAGGTCGCGGATGTTGGAGATCTTCTTGTCGAAGAGCAGAACGTAGGGGTTGTCGAGGATGGCAACCTGCTTGTCCGGATTGTTGATGAAGTAGGGCGAGAGATAGCCACGGTCGAACTGCATGCCTTCGACGACATCGAGTTCGTTGTTCAGGCTCTTGCCGTCTTCAACGGTGATGACTCCTTCCTTGCCCACCTTTTCCATCGCCTGGGCGATGATGCTGCCGACATCGGCGTCGGAGTTGGCGGAGATGGTGCCGACCTGGGCGATTTCCTTGTTGGACTGGCAGGGCTTGGAAATCTTCTTCAGTTCCTCGACGGTGGCAACGACCGCCTTGTCGATACCGCGCTTGAGATCCATCGGGTTCATACCGGCGGCGACGTATTTCATGCCTTCGCGGACGATGGATTGGGCCAGCACGGTGGCGGTGGTGGTGCCGTCACCGGCGATGTCGGAAGTCTTGGAAGCGACTTCCTTGAGCATCTGCGCGCCCATGTTCTCGAACTTGTCCTTGAGTTCGATTTCCTTGGCGACGGAGACGCCATCCTTGGTGACGGTGGGGGCGCCGAAAGAGCGATCCAGCACGACATTGCGGCCCTTGGGGCCGAGGGTGATCTTGACGGCGTTGGCGAGGGTATTGACACCGGCGACCATGCGCTCGCGGGCGGAATCGCCAAATTTGACTTCTTTAGCTGCCATTTAATGGACTCCAGAAAAATTCGGTTGGATGAAAGCTGGAAAATGAAAGGTCAGTGGAACGAGCCGCTCAGGCTTCGACCACGCCCATGATGTCTTCTTCGCGCATGACGAGCAGTTCTTCGCCATCGACTTTGACGCTCTGTCCGGCGTATTTGCCGAACAGGACACGGTCGCCAGCCTTGACGGCCATCGGGCGGACTTTGCCGTCTTCGAGGATTTTGCCGTTGCCCACGGCCAAAATTTCGCCCTGGTCGGGTTTTTCGCCCGCAGAGTCCGGAATGACGATACCGCTGGCGGTCGTGCGCTCGGCTTCCAGACGTTTGACGATCACGCGATCATGCAAGGGACGGATTTTCATAGATTTGGCTCCTCTCTTCAGAATCAACGAGGCGGGCACAAATGCCCGCCGGAAAATGGGTCGAATCCCGATGTGAATCGGGCGTTAGCACTCATGTGCAACGAGTGCTAATAATAGGGACGAGGCAGGGAGTTTTCAAGTCCGCATGACGGAAAGAATGCCGAGTTATCCAGAGTAGGAGGCCATGCATTAAAAAAGACGGTGCGCAGTGTTAAAAAAACCATGCTCTTTCACTGGAAAAACATGGCATGGTTGTGGTTTTGGGGACCCTCTGCATTACCTGGCATTCCGCGTAATGTAGGGGCAGGCCTTGTGCCTGCCCATGCGGTGACAGGGTAACGGAAACAGGGCAACCACAAGGGTTGCCCCTACATCCGGTCATCCTGCGCGAAGAATGACGAGAGGGTTTTGCAGATGTTCCTCAGAAGCTCAAAAGCCTGTGAAATTCTGCTTTTCATGTCGGCATCAATATTTCTTCGAAGTGAGATGTGTTTTTGATGAGGTTGCCTCGATGAATCTGCTTTCCCGGTTTTTCTCTGGCCTTTTTTCTGCTTCGCTGCCTGATCCGGATATTCTGGCGGGGTTGCAGCGCGTTGCGGCTGTGGTGGACAAAACGCTTGCTGTTGCACCGGGTTTCGCCACCCGGCTGGCTGAGCCGGTTGCACATGCGCGCACCTTTTGCGCCCGGATGGTGGATAGTCTGCCGTCGGCAATCATGATCGACCGGCAGAGTTTTGCCTCTGATCCGCTGGTACATGCCCTGTTCGCTTCCGCTGACGATATCGGTGCCGTGCTGGCCGCCAGTGGACAGGTGCGGGAGTATCTTGGCGAGTCCCGATCCTGGCAGGAGAACAGTTTCATTGCCCTGATGGCAGCGCGGCGGGTGGACAAGAACGTGTTTGGCGTGGCCTTGCAGGGCGAGATCGTGACGACCGGCGTTGCCCAAACGCTGCTTCAATTTTCCAACCAGACGATCATTTTGCCCGCCGACAATCCCGATTCGGCCCGTGATGCTCTTCAGGAGGCGGCTTTCGATAGCCTGCTGCTCACTTTCGCCGGGCACCTCGCACGCGCGAGAGAGGTGTACAAATCGCTTCGGACCGAGCGCGACATGGAACGAGCCCGCCAGCGCGGCCGATCAGTGGGCGCGGCCTTTCCGGAGCGGCGCATTGCCGCACTGGACGAGCGGCTGCAACAACAGTTCCGGTCTCTGCAACCCGAGGCAATCATCGCCGAATTGGCCGATTTTCTGATGCAGCCTGAACAGGCGTTGAGTCTCGACCCCGTACATCTGTGGGTGACGCGCAGGGGCGTCATCCAGGAAGCCGCCGGTCACGATGCGGATGCGGCCCCGATTCTTTTCATGGAACTCAAATCCCGCGACCGCCGCCGCCACCTCGTTCTGCCCGTGCGCGTGCGCTGCGATGAAGCGCGGGGGGCGCTGGAACGCGCAAGGGAGCGGGCCGAACGTGAATATATGTTGCTGCTTTAGCGTGAAATCATCAGGGGTGACGAAAACCGCCATGACTGTTAGGGCGGTTTTGGTTTAGTCGTGCACAGCATGAACCGGTTTGCCCGGTTTTCCTGGATCCCCGCCTACGCGGGGATGACGCTTTTTTGGTTGTTTTTCCCGTCACTCCCGCGAAAATTCCCCGTCATTCCCGCGAAGGCGGGAATCCAGCGTCTTTTAATGTGAAAGAATCGCCATACGCCTTCCAGCCTCAAG
>JAITMK010000084.1 GCA_031277415.1 Azoarcus sp. | reverse complement strand
GGGTGTAGTCGCGGCTCTGGTGCACTTCCTGCATCAGCGCGTGCTGGGCTTGTTCCAGAGATAATCCTTGGTTGAGTGTTATGCGTTCCACCAGCGCACGGCAGAGCTGCGGCACATGTCCCATGTCTACAAACGCTTGCCACAGTGCGTGCTTGCCCAGTTTGCGCCGGGTGATGTGTTCAAATACGTCAGCAAGGTGATTGGTGAAGGCTTGATCCAGCTGAGGAAAAGGCAGGTTTTGTCCGAAGTGGAAAAACGGGGCGTTCGCTTGTGAAAACATGCGACGCAAACCTTCCCGCGAAGAGCCGGTGAAAATCGCCTTGACCTGATCCTTGTGCATATCCAGCGCGGTGCGCAAAGCGGCGACTACCGGCGTGTGCGCGGGCTTGGCCAGTGCTTGTACTTCGTCCAGCAAGAGCAAAACCTTGTCATGTTCGGTAGCAAGGCGGTGGATGACCCCCTTAATGTTTTCCTGCGCGCCATATCGAATTTCCACGCCCGCCTGTACGCCTGCGGCCCCGCCCGACACTTTGCTGACACGCCCCAACATCTTGCCTGCCCGCGCCAGCCAGCTTTCTCCACGGGAAAACGCCGTCAATGCGTCGATAAACGCCATTGCGGTCTCTGAATCGGCATCCAGAAAACTGAAATAAAAAACACACCATCCGCGTGCTTCGGCAACCGGGGTAATGTCCTTGCGCAGGAATTCCGTCTTGCCCATGCGACGGGGAGCAAAAAAAGTCAGCGCTGATGACAGCCCGCTGTCAAACATGCCGATCACCTGCTCCGCCAGGGCGGTACGGGCAAAATGCCAAGGGTCTTGTGCCATGGGGTTCTCCATTAGATCAGGTTAGATTGTATCAGTCTAATTAGATTTTTGAAGTCTAATTCGATCTAACCGATATCCTCCAAACCTTCCCCATCTCCTCCCGTAACGCCCCGATATTTCATCGTGCCTTCGTGTGTTCAGCGGCAAGGCGTTCGCGTACCTGTTCAGCGGTAACGGCACGGCCAGGATCGGATTTGAGGGCATCAAAGACCGGGCCGATCTGGTTGTGGAGCCAGTTTTCCACGGCACGATCCCGCGCAAGGAGCGCCCGCAAGGCATCACGGATATCAACGTTCTGACCTCTTTGAGAGAAGGCGGGTTTTAATGCAGGACTGGGCTGGGTGGTGTACTGCAATCCATCCACTACCCACTGAGCAGCACTCCGAGCGTTGACAAACTCTCCGCCAAATTCAGCATTCTCTCAGTGGGCTCCCCGGCTGCGACAGGGATTGCACGGCATGTGCTGACGGCATTGGCGCGTCATCATCTTTTGACGAATCCTTCGGGCACAGGTTTGTTCTGCCTGAATTCCTGCGTTTCCACAATAAGAGGAGATGAATGACATTACAATCTCGTTGCCGCCGCTTGTGGCAAACCGAGGGAAACGTCGATGGCGAAGAAGACTGACAAAACGAAACAAACCGCGCTCGTGCGTTCCTCGGCGGCTGAATACCTGACGTTCATTGCGTCCTCCGGCTCGCAGGAAACTAGCGTGGAGATGCGCTACGAGGACGAGAACATCTGGCTTACGCAAAAGATGATGGCCACGCTCTACGACGTGGATGTACGCACCATCAACGAGCACCTGAAAAAACTCTTTGCTGATGGCGAACTGGTGGAGGGCGAGCCAACTATCCGGAATTTCCGGATAGTTCAGGATGAAGGCGGACGGCAGGTGTCGCGCGATATCTGGCACTACAATCTGCAAGCCATCATCGCCGTGGGCTTCAAGGTGAACAATCCGCGCGCGGTGCAGTTCCGCAAATGGGCAGGGCAGATCGTCAAGGACTACACCATCCAGGGTTGGACAATGGATGTGGAGCGCCTGAAAAAAGGTCACCTGTTCACTGACGAGTATTTCGAGCGGCAGCAGGAAGTTATCCGCGAAATTCGTCTGTCCGAGCGCAAGTTCTACCAGAAGGTGACGGACTTGTATGCCACCGCTTTTGACTACGACAGCCTTGCTCCCACCACGCGCGAGTTTTTCGCACTGGTGCAGAACAAGCTGCATTGGGCGGTGCATCGGCACACGGCGGCGGAGGTCATCGTGGCGCGTGCCGATGCTGGTAAACAGCACATGGGCTTGACCTCGTGGGAGTCGGCTCCGCGCGGCAAGATCATCAAATCCGATGTATCCATTGCCAAGAACTACCTGAACGCGCAGGAACTGGAGTATCTGGAGCGCATCGTCTCGGTGTATCTGGACTTTGGCGAACTGCAAGCGGTGCGAAAAATCCCAATGACGATGGCGGACTGGGCCAAGCGGCTGGACGGGTTTTTGGAGTTCAACGGCAATGAAATACTTACTGGGCCGGGCAAGATTTCGCACGAACAGGCCAAGCTGCACGCCGAAACCGAGTTCGAGAAATACCGCATCATGCAGGACAGGCTGTTCGAGAGTGATTTCGACCGGCTGCTCAAAGAGGCGGAACCCCTGCGCCTCGAACCGCCGCGCAAGAAAAAGAGAGACGGTCAATGAAACCCGCTGACACCAGCGAAAAAGGACTGAAGCGCCTGATCGTTCAACATCTGGCAGGCATCAGCGAGCATCCCTCCACATTTTCATGATTTCAATCTGCACCCGGGTTCCATGCTTGCATGGTCTTGCCGGTTGCATCATCAAAAATTTCCCTTCAACTGCCCTTGATCATCGTCCCGACTCCGTGATCGGTGAGGATTTCCAGCAGCAGGCAGTGTTCCACCCGTCCGTCGATGATGTGCACTGATGCCACGCCGTTGCGTGCGGCATCGAGCGCGGAGGATATTTTGGGCAGCATGCCGCCGGAGAGCGTGCCGTCAGCCACCATCGCGTCGATTTCGAGCGGGGTGATGCCCGTGAGAAGTTGTCCTGCCTTGTCGAGCACACCGGGGGTGTTGGTGAGGAGCACCAGTTTTTCGGCCTTGAGCACTTCGGCAAGTTTGCCTGCCACAATGTCGGCGTTGATGTTGTACGTTTCGCCCGCTTCGCCGACTCCGATAGGCGCAATGACCGGGATGAAGTCGGCCTTGTCGAGCAAGGCAATCGGGCTGGGGTCGATCTGGGTGATTTCGCCGACCTGGCCGATGTCGATCACGTCGCCCTGCGGCGCATCTTTTTTCTGAAGCAGTAATTTCCGGGCACGGATGAAATTCGCGTCCCTGCCGGTCAGGCCGATGGCTTTGCCGCCGTTCTGGTTGATGAGTCCGACGATTTCCTTGTTGACCTGACCGCCGAGCACCATTTCGACGACATCCATCGTTTCGGCGTCGGTTACGCGCAATCCCTGCACGAATTCGCCTTTTTTGCCGACCCGTGTGAGCAAATGCTCGATCTGCGGCCCGCCGCCGTGCACGACTACCGGGTTGAGCCCGACGAGTTTGAGGAGAACGATATCGCGGGCAAAGCAATCCTTGAGGCGCGAATCGGTCATCGCGTTGCCGCCATATTTGATAACGATGGTCTTGTTGGAAAAGCGGCGGATGTAGGGCAGGGCTTCGGCAAGGATTTCAGCTTTCAGCGCGGGCGCGGTGGCAGGAGATGTGGCAGACATGGAAGCCTCTGGGTGGTGGCTGGAGAGTGCTGTTGGTTTTTGCGCCGGAGAAAAACGGCAGCGGAACGTGGCGCATTTTAGCGCCGCGATCCCCCGGTGTCGCGCCCGTGTAGGGGAGGGGGGTTGCTCTCAACTCTCTTTGAGTGTGTAAGAGTGTAAAAAATTTCGACATCTATTGAGGTAAATGGTTCTTGTGACGTGCATATTTAGCACTCATATATACAGAAATAGTGCGGCGGTTTTCGGTTTATTCATGCCAAACGTGTCGCAAAATTCGCACTTGCAACCGTGTAAAAAACAGCCGACACCCATCGATTCGCACGGTAAAAAGGGCCTGAATCCAATGGATTTAACCGCAAACAGGTACTTGGACCGTAGCGGAACGGCCGCAACCAAACCTTTGTTTCGGTATGACAGCTATGCCTGTCTGCGTACCGAATATCTGGAAACTGCCTTGTTCATCAAAAGGATAGCTTGCTTCCGGTTTTCGTCATCCACTGGCACGGGCATGGTGTCTACAAAAAATAAAGCTGTAAAGACAAAAACAGGCATAAAACTTGCGTAAAACGTGTACGTATTTGTACGTATTTCATTTTTGTATTGTTTCTGGGGAAGCATTACTTTTTCCTATACAGGAGGACATAAAACATGTTGAAGCTTAAAAAAACTGCTGTCGCGGTTGCTCTGGGGCTTGGCTGCATCGCCAGCGCGCAGGCTTGGTACGAAGGGTCGTTGGGAACACTTACTTCCGATGACGGATTTGTTGCCCGGAACGCTTTCGGTCTTTTTGAATCGAACCTTGTCAGTATCAATTCCAATCTTCTGGATTGGTATACCTTCTCGGTAGCCCCTGGTGTGACCGGCGCCACCGGCACACTTACTGCTTCCCTGGCCAACCTCAGTCTCGATTTCGGGTTTGATGATCTGACATTCAGCGTGTACGAAGGTACTTACACTGACAGGCTGAACTGGGGCGTGAATGCAGACGTCGTGCAAGTTGCTCTGCCTGAACTTTTCGGGTTGAAGTCTGTGGGTTCCTTTGGGCTACAGTCCGACGGCAGCTTGGCCGGTACTTTCGATTTCAATCCGGGTGTCAGCGATTACACGCTTGTGATCACCGGTTTTGCCGCAGGTATATCGCTTTTGGGCACAAGCGAATACACCTTCACGATGACAGCGGTTCCCGAACCCGGCACATACGCGATGCTGCTTGCGGGGCTGGGTATCGTCGGAATGGTCTCACGCCGCCGGATGGTCAAGTAAACCAGGGCTGGTTTGCCACAAACATTTGCAATCATGAATCTGGCCGGGTGCCTTTGGGCATCCGGTTTTTTTTGATAGCGCCTCAATTTGAAATTTCCGCCATCTGAGTCCGCTTCCTGTACTGCCCGCGCTTCTTCGCTTCCAGAGCAGGAACCAAAACTGCTCTGGAGTGCGTTAACATCACGACTTTGCCGGGAGAGAGTTCATGCGTGTATTGATGGCTGCAGCAGCATATGCCTTGTTTTTGGCAGCTTGTGGTATCAAGGGACCTCTTTATTTGCCGCCTGTCGATCCGGCTCCCGCCGGTGCGGCGCCTGCCGAGACGGTTCCCGTTGATACGCTTCCTGCCGGGGCAACTCCCGGTGATTCGTCAACCAGCAACAATGAGCCTGAGTGAAATATGAGTCAGAATTTTCCGTTTCCCATCCCGACTCTTGCCCGCAGTCCGCGCGGATTGTTGATCGAACAGGTTGCACTGGACGATATCGCCGAGCGTTTTGGTACGCCGGTGTACGTGTATTCGCGCGCGGCGCTCACGGAGGCTTTCGATGCGTACCGGCGCGCGCTCGGGACGCGGCGCTCGCTGGTGTGTTGCGCGGTGAAGGCGAATTCCAATCTGGGGGTGCTTTCGGTGTTTGCGCAGCTTGGCGCCGGGTTCGATATTGTTTCGGGCGGAGAACTGGCGCGGGTGTTGGCTGCCGGAGGGCGCGCGGAGGACGTGGTGTTCTCGGGCGTGGGCAAGCGCCGTGCGGAGATGCAACAGGCGTTGGAGGTGGGAATTCGCTGTTTCAACGTGGAATCCGCTTCCGAACTTGAACGGTTGAATGAGATCGCGGCAGAGATGGGCAGGACGGCTCCCGTGGCGCTGCGGGTGAATCCGCATGTCGATCCGAAAACGCATCCTTATAGTTCGACGGGGTTGAAGAGCAACAAGTTCGGAGTGGCCTTCGGGGATGTGCTGGCGCTTTAT
>JAITMK010000038.1 GCA_031277415.1 Azoarcus sp. | reverse complement strand
CGCGTAGCGGCGCGTTGAAATACACGCGGAGAAAACGCAGCAGGTCGCGGCGGGTCAGTCCGATTTCGAGCGCCGAAAAATACAACCCGGCCAGATCCTTGCGCCGCCAGCGGGGCGGCAGGCTCTTTCGGTCATGAATCTGGGCGCGGTGCAGGTCGATGACCGACAGGCGCAACATTTCAGCCATCGGCGGCGGGTCGGTGTGCAGCAGAAAGTGACACAGGTAGAAATCCCGGTGATTCATCCGGTTTTCATGCATCGTTCTCGCAATTTCCGCCACGCGGGTGATGAGGGCGCGTTTGAGATCAGGTTCGGGCGGCGCGTGCGGCCAGTCGCGGCAGTAATCTTCCAGACTGACGGTGGGCGCAAGTTCTTCCGTGATGATGAAAGAATGCCTGCGCGCCGGATTCTTGCCGCGTTCGCCGAATGCGAGCATACGCATGGTGTCTACGCCAAGCTGCCCCAGGTACTCGATGGCCTGCCATTCGTTGCGTGCGCCCAGCACGGGCAGGCGCAGGCTGATGAGATTCTTGAAGATTTCGCGCCAACCGACTCCACGGTGAATCTTGGCGAAATAGCCGCGCCCGTCGATTTCGGTGCGCAAGGTTCGCCGACCTTCCAGTTCGCGCAACACCTGCCCTTGCAACGTTTCTACCTCGATGAACGGGTCGCGCCCGGCCCACAACTGTTTGAAAGGAGGACGCAAAATAACCCGCTTCATATTCTTTCCGTGTCGACGTCACTGCGTGTATTCAGAATGAAATCGACGGCTCTCTCGTGCAGGCTGTATATGTCGGCATGTTCGGAAAAGGCAAGCGCGTTACGCGACCAGCGTGCTCGCACCTCGGGATCGGCCAGCATCCCGGCAAGAGTCTCATCAAGCGCTTTTTGCGTAAAGGGCGAAGCGATCAGGCATCCGGCACCGGCCTCTTCGATGTAGTGCGCGTAACCGCACACGTCCGTCACCAGCACCGGCAATCCGGCAACGAGAGCTTCAAGCAGCACTATGCCCGCACTTTCCTCATACGCAGGATGAATGAGGAGGTCCGCGCCGAGCAGGAAACGCGGTACGTCATCGCGCCCCCCCAAAAAAACAACTTGGCTTGATAACGCAAGCGAATGCGCCAAACGCTGAAAAGGGCGCGGCCTATCCTTG
Organism: Azoarcus sp.; assembly: GCA_031277415.1. Classification (GTDB taxonomy): domain Bacteria; phylum Pseudomonadota; class Gammaproteobacteria; order Burkholderiales; family Rhodocyclaceae; genus WRNU01. Next base: position 5,071 of record JAITMK010000038.1, on the reverse strand, counting down.
CCAACCACGAAGAGCCGTGTGCGCTTGCGCAATGCTTCTGGTAGTGCCGCCATTGCCTTCAAGCAGCGATCCAGACCTTTTCTTTTAAAGCCGGAACCCAGATGCAACAATAAAAGCGTATCGTCTTTTAATTCGAATTCAGCACGAAACGCCGCGCGAATTACAGGCGCATCAGCAGGAGCGCGGCAATTCGCCGAAATACCCGGCGGCAGATGGTGAAAGCGTTCCGGCGGCGTACCGTAGTAACGCTCGAAAGACGGTTGCTGCGCGCGGGAAATCGTGAGGATTTGCGTGTAGGAACTTGGCGCGAATACTGCCCACTCCAACGCGGCAAAACCGCGATAACGGCTACTTAGACGATAAAGCCAACCGCGCCGTGTGCGGGCTTTTTCTTCAAAACAAGTGTCAGCGGCAAAATACACGTCAAGCCCTGGCATCTTGTTGAAACCGACCACGCGATCAACAGGCTGTCTGGCAAGATCAGCCATAACCCATTCGGCAAACCTGCGGCAACGGTTATGGTTTTGCCAAGCTCGCACGGGCACAAACTGCACCTCGAACCCAGGCGGCACTTCGCCCTGCCATTCAAGCGTATATACGCGGATGCTGTGTCCACGCGCCTGACAGGCAAGCGCAATGCGCAGGAAATCCCGTTGCAGGCCGCCGTAGGGGAAGTATTTGAAGAGGCAAAAGGCAAGTTTCATTGAGTGCGGGAAGATCATCCAGTGAGATTCATGTTTGCCGCATCGTGCCCAGTATTTCCCATACCCTCGCCGGAGCCACGCGCACGAAGCATGGGGCATCATGAGTAAACGGCGACGCGGACGCGCCGGAAGCGGCAGAAGAATGGAGTGGGCATTTTTTTTTCAGACAGGGCGCACAGGGAAAATCCGTGGCAAAGCGGCGTTGACGGTGCCCCCACGCGCCGGTCAAACGGGGGTTTGTCGGGCCGAAAAGTGACAGCGTGGGAACGTCCAGGGCCGCGGCGAGGTGACCTGGGCCGGTATCGACGGACACGCAGGCAGTCGCAGCAATCAGTTCGGCAGCCAATCCGGCGAGCGGCAGGCGGGGCAGCACGTGCACCCTGTCAAGTCCCTTTGCGATGCGCCGGGCGCGTTCATGTTCCTCTTCAGATCCCCAGGGCAGCCGAACATTCCAGCCGGCTCCGGTGGCGAGGCGGGCCAGTTCGCGCCAATAACTCTCCGGCCAGTGCTTTGTGGGCCAGGTGGTTCCGTGCAAAAAAACCAGCCGGGGAGCGTCGTCTGCCGCATCCGCCGTTTCGATAACCGCCGGTATGCGGGCGCGATCCAATCCGTAGGCGGCGGCATCGGCATGACTCACACCGTCATTTTCCCCTGTGGCGTCTTCCGGCAGGGAGTAACCCAGTGCGGCAGCGAAAAGTTCGCGCACACGCCGCACGCCGTGCTGCCCCCAGGGCACGGCATAGCGACGGGAATAAGCAAGGCTTGCCAGCGATTCACGCGCCGAGCGGAAATCAAGCCCGTGCACCGGGGCGTGCGCCTTGACGGCGAGCCAGGCGCTTTTTATCAAACCTTGCGCATCGAGCACGAAATCGTAGGAGGTCGTATCGAGAGCGGCACGGAAGGCTTTCCATTCCGTGCGTGTCGCACGGGCAAAAGGGTGTTTTCGCCAGCGCCGCAACGCCACCGGGATCACTCGTTCCACCGCCGGATGCCAGGCGGGAATCTCGGCAAAGGCTTCTTCCACGACCCAGTCGAAACGGATGTCGGGAAGCGCCCGCGCCGCGTCGGTAACGGCAGGCAGGGTGTGAATGACATCGCCGAGCGAAGAGGTTTTAACCAGCAGTATCCGCATTGTCAGAAAAATCAGGAAGTGAAGCTGCATCGATGGAGGATTCCAGCGCCGCAAGGACTCTTTCGGGGGTAATGTCGGTCAGGCAACGGGTGTGCCCAAGCGGGCAGTTCCGCTCGAAGCAGGGCGCACACTTCAGCCGGAGAGTTTCGACAAGAGCCCGACGGGAAAGCGGCGGCGTGTGTTCCGGGCTGGAGGAACCGAAGATGGCAACGAGCGGCACATCGAGCGCGGCAGCAACGTGCATCAGGCCGGAATCATTGCTGACGGCGGCACGGCCAAGCGCAATGAGGTCGACCGCGTCGCCGAGGCCGGTGTGGCCGGTCAGATCGAGCACAGAAGGGTTGCCATTGGAGATCGGACGCGCAACGGCAGTGTCTTTTTCTGAACCCAGCACCCATATCTGGAAGCCGCGCGCCGCAAGCAAATGCGCCAGCTTGGCATAGTGCGTGGGCGGCCATTGCTTGGCAGGGCCATATTCCGCGCCGGGCATGAGGACGATGGCCGGACGCGCGGTATCGAGTTTGAAGCGTTCCCGCAACGCCGCCTGATTTTCGTGATTCGCGTGGAGCCTGGGCGTGGGCGGCGAGACGGGTGCGATTGCGGGTTCGCGCTGACCAAGGGCAGCGAAACGTTGTACCGTCATCGGCAGCAAGGCGCGTTTGAGCGGGCGCATGTCGTTGATGAACCCATAGCGCATTTCTCCGCGAAAACCGGTGCGTTGGGGGATGCGGGCAAAAAACGGCACGAGGGCCGATTTGAACGAATTGGGCAGTACGATGGACTGGTCGTAGCCCTCGCGGGAGAGTTCCTTCCCCAAGCGCCAGCGTGCGGTAAGGCCGAACTGACCGTGCCCCAGCGGCATCACGATGCCGCGCCGCACTTCCGGCATTCTTGCAAGAACCGGCAGCGACCAGGCTGGGGCAAGCACGTCGATTTCGCATTCGCCGTTGGCCTTCAGGCTCATGAAAAGGCTTTGCGCCATTACCATGTCGCCAACCCACGACGGCCCTATGATCAGGATTTTGCGCATTTTTTCGGACACTCAGTCGCGGTGCAGCCAATCGAGGTAGCGCGCCACACCCGTGGCAACATTCATGAAGGGGCGATCAAAGCCCGCCGCGCGCAATGCGCAAAGATCGGCTTCGGTGAAGCTCTGGTAACGCCCCCTGAGATGATCGGGAAAGGGAATATAGTCGATGCCGCCAAAACCGTGATCCTCACGCTCACGGCGATACCAGTCAATCGCAGCCCGCGCGACATCGTTGAAACTCTGCGCGCGCCCCGTGCCGACGTTGAAAATGCCGGAGACCTGCGGGTTGTCGAGCAACCACAGGTTAACGGCCACCACGTCATCGACGTGGATAAAATCGCGCCGCTGCTCGCCCGGCCCATAACCGTCCGAGCCCTCGAAAAGGCGCAGTCTTCCGCTGCTTTGCAGTTGAGTGTCCATATGGAAGGCCACGCTCGCCATCGAGCCCTTATGCTGCTCCCGTGGGCCGTAAACATTGAAATAGCGCAGCCCGGCCACCTGACTGAAGATACCCCGCATCCGTGTTCGCAGGTGGCAATCGAACAGGAACTTGGAATAGGCATACATGTTGAGCGGACTTTCGAACTCCCGCTCTTCGCGGAAAGTCGGCCCCATGCCGTAGACGGCCGCCGAAGAGGCGTAGATGAACGGCGTCTTGCGCGTCACGCACCAGGAGAGCAGCACCTTGGTGTATTCAAAATTCACTTTCATCATGTAGCGGCCATCCCACTCCGTCGTGGCGGAACAGGCTCCCTCATGGAACACCGCTTCGATGCTGCCGAAAGTCTCGCCCTTCTCTACGCGGGCAAGGAAATCATCCTTGTCGAGATAATCGCGGATGTCGGCGTCGGAGAGATTCAGGCACTTGCGCCCGTCGGAAAGGTCATCGACAACCAGAATGTCGCTGATACCTCGGGCATTCAGCCCCTGCACGATGTTGCTGCCGATGAACCCGGCTCCGCCGGTGACGATCATCATGGAGAATCTCCTGTTTTTTCAGTCGTGATCGGAGCGTGCCAGGACTTCGGACAGTTCGGCGCGACTCACAGTAGTGGTTCCAAGTTTGCTGACCACGATTCCGGCGGCGGCATTGGCAAGCCGGGTGGCTTGAAGCAAGTCCAGCCCTCGGGCCATGCAGATGCCAAGCATGGCCACCACGGTATCGCCGGCACCGGTCACATCGAACACGTCGCGGGCATGGGCGGGAAGGTCTATCGGCAGTTGTCCTTTTTGCAACAGGGTCATTCCACGCTCCGAGCGCGTAATGAGCAAGGCCTCCAGTGAGAGGTGCTCGCGCAGGGCTTCACCGCGCTCACGCACGGTCGACTCATCCGGGCATAACCCAACGACGGCCTCGAATTCGCCCATGTTCGGAGTAATGACCGAAGCATTGCGGTAACGAAAGAAATTCGTCCCCTTGGGGTCGACCACCACCGGCAGCGCACGCGTGCGTGCGGCACTGATCAGCGCAGCCACCTGGGCAAGCGTTCCCTTGCCGTAATCGGAAAGCACGACCGCATCGGCGTCATCGAGCAGGGCCGCGAAACGATTTTCGATGCCCGGCACTTTCGCGTCGGCGAAATCGTTCTCGAAATCCAGCCGGATAAGTTGCTGGTGACGGCTGATAATCCGCAGCTTGGTAATCGTCGGGTGTTCCGCCACGTCGACCAGACAACATTGCACGCCGCCCGCAGAGAGTTTTTCCACCAGGAGCCGCGCTGCCTCATCCTGCCCGACGAGCCCGACGAGTCTGACTGTCGCGCCCATCGCCGCTGCATTGAGCGCCACGTTGCCCGCACCGCCCGCGCGGTATTCATCGTTTTCCACCTTCACGACGGGCACGGGCGCCTCGGGCGAAATGCGCGTAGTCGCGCCGTGCCAATAGCGGTCGAACATGACATCACCCGCAACGATGAGGCGGGCCGAAGAAAAATCAGGCAAAGATACGGACATAGGAACGGCAAACTGTAAAAATGCAATTATCCCATGAAGACCGGCGGAAAATCCTGGCGATCAATCTGATCGGCAGGGCAATCGCATGAAATTCATGCCAAGCCAAGCAATTGAGCACGGTAAGAATCGGAAGTGGCGGCGAGAAAGGATGCCGTATTTTTGGCGTATCGCATGGCAATGCGTTTCTGCGATCAGATGCCCAATGTCGGTATTGCCCATGGAACGTGCTTGACGCCGTAGGGGGCGACGCCC
>JAITMK010000017.1 GCA_031277415.1 Azoarcus sp. | reverse complement strand
ATGTCGGTAAATTCCGAGCCGGTTTTGGGGTCGTAGAGCCGGTAACGGTTGTGGTAGCAGGCGTTTTCCGGGATCTGGATGTAGTCGGTGATCAGAATGCAGATGGAACGCTCAATTTTTCGGTGATCTTCCCCCCGGCTGACCTGCTCGGTAATCATGCGGGAGAGGTAAAAGACGATGCGTTCGCGCATCTGGGGGCGTTCGGCAACCTGGATTTCGATGTCGACCAACTTTCCGGTGGCGGTTTTGACCTTGACGTCGAGAATGCCCTGTTTGTCGTCGGGCTTTTTGCCACGCAGGTGCGGGTCGACGAGCACGATGTCCAGAAGATCTTCGGCAGGCAGATCAAGCGTAGCCTTGAGGAAATCGGTCAGCGGGCCGGTGTTTTGGGCGTCACCGAAAATCAGCTTGAAGACCTGGTCATTGCGGGGCGAGAGGAAGGGTTGGGGCACGGCGAGTTCTCCGGGTTGTTTCATACAGCATATGCTATATGGAACGATAACTCAAGATGCCGTGAAGATATAACCACCGTGACCCGCGTAGGGGCGTTGCGTGCAACGCCCTTGCAAAATCCCATCGCATGTTGGTGGATATAAGGGCGTTGCACGCAACACCCCTACACCCGCCTCGTACAGGATCAAACAAAACCTCCCTAACAGGGACAGCACAAAATACCGCCCCAGCCCCGATCCACCCCTCAGCGCAACTCCTGCTGAAGCAGGCTGAGTATTCTGTGCGCCGTTGGAGACTGGTCGGTTCCGCCTTCGGGCGAGAGCACGGTGACGGTCGATTGGCTGTCCTTGCCTTCGACCAGCAACTGGTATTGCTTGCCCTCAATCTTCTTATCGCTGCTGAAGAGCCTGGAGAAGAGCCCTTTTTTCGTTTTGTTGTCGGCATCGGGATCGACATAGCGCACGTAATAAAGCCCCTTGGAGCGATCCCGGTCTTCAACGGTGAAATTCACGCGATCCAGCGCCAAACCAACCCGCCGCCAGGCGCGCTCGAACGTTTCATCCACTCGCAGAAAAGCTTCGCCGCTGTTGACTTGCACCTGCGCGCGATCTTCGCGTTGCGTTTCGGCCAGCACGTTTTTCGCGCGCGCTTCGTCCGCGCCCAGACGCACCATCAACCGGCGCAACATTTCGGCCTCCAGTTCGGGGTCTGCCTGCCGTGGTTGCCAGATCGTGGAGTCCTTGGCCTCGTTCGGATAAATCTCCATCATGCCGCGATGGCTGATGTAAATCTCCACCACATCGTCCTCGGTACGTTCAAGGCGGGTACGAAACTTGTCCCGCTCAGGCGTGGAATACATTCCATCGAACACCTTGCCGACCAATTTGCGCAAGCCGCCGTCGGGAAGATTGGCGCGGTTTTCACGCCAGTCGGTTTCCAGTACGCCGATCTCTGCCGCGTCGATAGTGAACGTAAATCCGAGATCGGTCCAGAAATCCCGCAATAACGGCCAGATTTTTTCCGCCGTACCGTGAACGACCAGCCATCGCTGGCTGCCTGCGCGCTCGATTCTCATGTTGTCGGAACCGGTCAGAACGCCGGTGGAACCCGGAGCCGGCTGCGCGGCACGGTCCGCGCTGTAATCCGAATAAGTTGCCGTCCCGCGCGAACCGCTTCCAGTATCCGGCACGGTAAAACGGTCATCGGATCGGGGCGCGGTCAGGTCGGGAGGCACTTCCAGCGTCGACGAAGGCTTGGCGCTCTTGTAATCGATACGCTTGGATTCGAGCAGTTTGGGGCCGGAAGAACAAGCTGCCAGTACAAGAACTGCTGCCAGGGGAAAAACAGGTTTCATCAAAAAACGGTTCATGGGTTTGCAGTCATCCAGTCAATAAATCCGCATGGACAGGGTTTGGGTAAAAAGAATCAGTTCTACGTTCAATTGAATTTGAGTCTGTTGAGATTGAGCCTCAGTACATGTCAGGACACAACCCCGGCTCTACGCATGGCTGCGAGCACACGCTCATGGTACGCCGCCGAAAGCGGGACGAGTGGCAAACGGATACCTTCCTCGATACGCCCCAATCGCGCGACAGCCCATTTCACGGGAACAGGATTGGCTTCGCAGAATAAATCCCTGTGCAGGCCAAGCAACCGGGCGTTGATTTCGCGGGCGTGGCGCGCATCTCCTGCCAGCGCGGCGGCACACATTTCATGCATGGCGCGCGGCGCGACATTGGCCGTCACCGAGATGACGCCATGCCCGCCCAACAGCATGAAAGCAAGAGCAGTCATATCGTCGCCGCTGTAGAGGGCAAAGTCCTTCGGCGCACGTTCGACCAGATCGCAGATACGGTCGATTTTTCCGGTCGCATCCTTGATACCGATGATATTGGGCACTTCAACCAGCCGCAGGACGGTATCGTTTTCGAGATCGGCCACCGTGCGCCCCGGCACGTTGTACAGGATGAGCGGTAATTCCACCGCCTCGGCAATGGCGCGAAAATGCCGGTAAAGCCCTTCCTGGGTAGGTTTGTTGTAATAGGGAACCACCGACAGATGCGCCGCCGCGCCTGCTTCGCGCGCGCTACGCGCCAGTTCGATTCCTTCCGCCGTGCTGTTGCATCCGGTTCCCGCAATCACCGGGATACGTCCGGCCGCATGCCCCACCGAAACCCGGATCAGTTCGATATGTTCCTCGACATTGACGGTAGGAGATTCGCCGGTCGTACCGACGATAACGAGAGCGTCCGACCCCTCGGCAACATGCCAGTCGATCAGCGCGCGCAGCCGGGGAAAATCCAGGCTGCCGTCAACATGCATCGGCGTGACGAGAGGAACAATTGAACCGGTAATCATCACAACGGCTCCAAATACAAGAATCTTTGGATTTTATCCGAACTGTGCACAAAATCCGCACTGGACAGGATGGGAATATCCGTTTTCCAGGAAAAAAATGTCGAAAAACAAGTGTCGTAGCGGAAAAAACATTTTGCCGCACTTGCCGTCGGAATATTTGACAGGTGTGGAACGATGAAAAAGTTTTTATTTATAAAATCAACATATTAAAAATATGGCACGATTCATGCTAGATGGAAAGCAACCTTGCTTTTCCTGCGCCTCGCAAACCGGGGCAATTTCCGAGCCCCGCCCCCGGTAAAGGGAGCGGGGTTTTTTCTGGGAATGCGCCAAGCGCAACCTTCGCCGCACACCTTTCCCCGCAAGGGATCACGTCAAGGGAAGAAAAAATCTGCCGGATGCCGGGGTCAGCCCGCGTATCCGAAAAATTCCCGATGGCCGCGCATTTCCTTCAGCCGTTCGATGAGAAGTTTGAAATCGTCCTCGTTATCGATCGGATTGAGCACCGCAGCATCGACGACAAATAGTGGCGAAGCCTCGTACCGGAAGAAAAAATCGGCGTAATGCCTGGCTACTTTTTCGATGTAGGACTCGGAAATCCGGCGTTCGACATCGATGCCGCGTTTGTGAACACGCTCGGCCAACGCCGCGACCGGCGCTTGCAGATAGATGACCAGATCCGGCACGGGCAGCGTCGGCGGCTTCATGTCTGCGTAGATCTTCTCGTACAGGGCCAATTCGTCCGGCGCGAGATTGAGCCGGGCAAACAACGGATCACGCTCCAGCATGAAGTCCGAAACGATGCACTGGCTTTCACCCATGCCCTCGCGTTCCAGGGCCGAGAGCTGTTCAAAGCGCTGAAAAAGAAAAAAAAGCTGCGTCGCCAGCGCCCAGCGTTCGGAATTTTGATAGAAGCGGGCAAGGAAAGGATTGTCCTGCGGTTGTTCGAAGATCGGTCTGGCGGCCGGAAGGCAGTCGGCCAGACGCCGCGCCAGCGAGGTTTTCCCCGCACCAATCGGACCTTCGACAGCGATATAGCGTACTTTTTCCAGCATCGTAAAGACGTTCAGCCCCGGTATCGTGGGAGGCAAAGGTAAATCGTTTCGGCTCGATTGTCCATGTTTTGCAAATGAAGATAGTGTCTCAGTTTGAGAAACTCCCCTCTCCCGCTTGCGAGAGAAGGATTCGAGGCACTAGAGCGGTTTTTGTTTGGCCTTGCACAACATGAACTGGTTTGCCCGAATTTTTGTGAATTCCTGCTCTTCAAGGTGGTGATGCATTCTGTAGGGGCGTTGCACGCAACGCCCCTACGAGGCCGTGACTCAAACGAATATGCTGCAACCCCCGGAGCCGTTTTGAATCGAAGTGAAATGCGTTTTTCCGGCGAACTTTCATCAACATGAGACACCGGCAAGGCAATTGCGGCAAAATTCGCTTTTCGATTCTGACCCCGACCCTACTTCCGAAGGAACACACTGTGAGCGTCAAGCCTTTCACCCCCCCTCCCGCCGGTTCGCGTTTGTTGATGTCCGGCAATGAAGCCATTGCCCGCGCCGTGTGGGATGCGGGCGTCCGCGTCGCTGCCGCTTATCCGGGCACGCCCTCCACGGAAATTCTGGAGAACATCGCGCGTTACCCCGATCTCTACGCCGAATGGTCGGTGAACGAAAAGGTCTCGCTCGAAGTCGCCATCGGCGCATCCATTGCAGGGGGACGCAGCTTCTGCGCAATGAAGCACGTAGGTCTGAATGTCGCGTCCGACGCGCTGATGACGCTGACGCTCACGGGCGTGGTCGGCGGACTCGTCATCGCCGTGGCCGATGACGTGGGTTTTTCTTCTTCACAAAACGAGCAGGATTCGCGTTTCTGGGGGCGTTTTGCGCACCTGCCCATCATGGAGCCATCCGATTCGCAGGAAGCCTACGAGATGACGCTGGCCGCCTTCGCGCTCTCGGAAAAGTTCAATACGCCGGTCATCCTGCGGCTCACCACCCGCATCTGTCACGTGAAATGCCTGGTTGAGATCGGTGCGCGCGAAGTCAAACGCGCCGCCAACGGCTTCGAGAAAGACACTGCACGCTGGGTGATGGTTCCTGCCAATGCGCAGAAGCGCCTGCCCGGCGTCTTCGCGCGGGAAAAGGCGCTCGCCGAAGAATCTGCAACGAACGCCTTCAACCGGCTGGAACCCGGCAGCGACCGGCGCGTCGGCTTCGTCACCTCCGGCCCCGCTTACATGCATGTCCGCGAAGCCTTTCCCGATGCGCCCGTTCTGAAACTCGGCATTTCCTATCCCGTTCCGATGAACAAGGTGCGCGAACTCGCCGATCAGGTGGACACTCTCGTCGTCGTCGAGGAAACCGAGCAACTGCTCGAAACTGAAATCCATGCCGCAGGCATCCCGGCGCGCGGCAAAGACCTTCTTCCCACCGCCGGGGAAATGCCCCCGTTCATCCTGAAAAAACATCTTGTCGTTCTCTTCCCGGAACTCGCCGACGCTGCCGAGACAGCCGAACCCGTATCCGATCCCATGCAGGTCTTCCCGCGCCCGCCCACGATGTGCGCGGCCTGCCCGCACCTGGGCGTGTATTACACCCTCTCGCAACTGCGCAACGTCAACATCATGGGCGACATCGGCTGTTATACCCTTGGCGCGGGCCACCCCTGGAGGGCGCTTGACACCACCATCTGCATGGGAGCCTCGATGGGCATGGCGCTCGGCATGGACAAGGGGCGCGGCCCGGACGACGAAAAGAAGAACATCGTCGCCGTCATCGGCGACTCGACCTTCATGCACATGGGGATGCAGGGATTGCTCGACATCGCCTACAACCGTGGCAATGTCACGGTTCTTCTGCTCGACAACCGTACCGTCGGCATGACCGGCGGACAGGACAACCCCGTCAGCGGACGCGACATTCACGGCGAAGAAGCGCCGCGAATCGACCTCGCCAAAGTCGTCGAATCCCTCGGCATCGATCCCGAGCATATCCATGTAGTCGATCCTTACCTGCTGCCCGTCCTGTTCAAGACACTGCGCGCAGAAATCAAATATAACGGCCCCTCGGTCATC
>JAITMK010000096.1 GCA_031277415.1 Azoarcus sp. | reverse complement strand
AATGCTGTTGTAAAGGATGGCGGGTTGGATGTAGGTTGGGTTGAGCTTCGCGAAACCCAACGCTTTTGTGGTCGGTTGGATGTTGGGATTCGCTTCGCTCATCCCAACCTACGCGGCTTTATTTTGTAAACACCCTCTCAATCCCCGCTGCAAAACGCCTCGATCAAGGAGCAAAAACGAGTTCGGGCAGAACGACTTCCCAGGACTCGCGGCGGCACTGAGCCTGATACTTTGGGGCGCTGTCTGATTTGCGCCAGACAAGCAGGGCGCGCACTTGGGCGGCTTGACAGTGCAGGCCCGCTGGCGGTTTGAAATACTGCGAAAAACGCCCGACAGTCACGCCGGATGTATCTTCCAGGCGCACGCCTTTTTCGTCTGCGATGTAGCGCAGCGCATCGCCAACACGAAGCCTGGTAATGGCTTGATGGATGCGGCTGCCCGCGTCGTGCCAGCCTGGGAAGCTCAGGATGATCTCTTTAAGTGTGGGCATCGAATATTGGTAATCCAATTTCCCCGGAGGCGGCAACCATTGCGTTGGCGGTCGGCGCAACAGGGCCGGGTGTTCGTTCAGCCCGTTGAGCATTGCGTTGCCTGCGTTCATGCGCGCCAGCGTCAGGGTGTCGCGAGCGCGGGTCATGGCGACGTAGTAAAGGCGGCGCATGGCATCCTGATCTTCGTTGGCGTCCGCGCACCATTCGCCGTCAAGGACGAACACATGGTCGAACTCAAGCCCTTTGGCGCGGTGTGCGGTCAGCAGCAGAATGCCGGTTTGCTGGTGACGGCTGGCACGGCCCCATTCGGCCAGCCACTCGCGAAAGAACGCCAGCGATACCTCCGCACCCTGGGTGTCTTCGGCGAAGGTGGCAATGGCTTCACCGAGCATGGGCCACCAGCCATCGCTGCCTTGCATCGCAAGCCATGACTGGATGTCATTGGCTTGTAGCAGGCGAGAGCTGGAAGCCTCTTGCCGCTTGTCGAGAAAGGCCGCCAATGCCTGCGTTTCGCGCAAACGCCACAGGGGCGGCGCTTCCTCGTCAGCCATGGCGACAGGGATACCGGCTGCTTCCAGCGCCGCGCGCAGCGGATCGAGGAATTTCCACCGACTGGCAATAACTGCTGTTTTTTCGGGTTCCAGACCAAGTGCTATCATGCGCCGCAGTTCGGTGTAGAGGGCCAGCGCCTGTTGCTGCGCGCTGTCTCCAGCCGGAAGAATCTGCACGCGGCCTTGCACGACGGGGTCGATCTGTTGCCAGCTTCCACCGGGCGCGGATTTGGCGCGGGCGGTATTTACCCGTATCGGTTCGTCCTTCATCCTTGAGGCCGCCGGGGTGATCACACGGTTGGCCGCTTCGACGATGTGGCGCGTACTGCGATAGTTCTCGATCAGGAATTGCGGCTTGGCCTTGTAGTCTTCGGCAAAGCGACGGATGAATTCGACCGAGGCCCCGGCGAAGGTGTAAATGTTCTGGTCGTCATCGCCTACCGCGAACAGGCTCAGGCGGCCATCCTCGTCACTGCGTTTGCGCCCTGCCAGCGCGGAGATCAACTCGTACTGGGCGCGGCCAATGTCCTGGTACTCGTCCACCAGAATCCAGCGGAAACCCGCCAGCAGGCGGTCACGCTGCACGTCGGCATCTTCCGGTGGCAGGCCCCGGCCTTCGAGCAAGGCGGTTGCCTCGGTCAGAATGGCATCGAAATCCGCTTCTTCACCACTGCGACCTGCAAAGCTCGCGCCGACCAGGCGCATGGCCAGCGCATGGCAGGTAAGCACGGTGACACCCCGTGCATCGTCGCCGATAAGTTCGATCAAACGCTTGCGGATTTCCAGTACCGCGTGGCGGTTGTAGGCCAGTGCCAGCACGGCCTGCGGGTTCTCGCGGCGGATGCGTACCAGGTAGGCGATACGATGGACGAGCACGCGGGTTTTGCCCGAGCCGGGGCCTGCGAGCACCAGGACGTTGGCGTTTTCCCGGTCGTCGGCGACGATGTTGCGCTGGTGGGGGCGGGACAGAGCCTCGACGATGGCCTCCCAAGACTGAGGCGAGGTCTGGCGGGTGAACTCATTCTCACGGCCGGGCAACCAGCGACGGCAAAAATCTTCGCGCGGCAGACGGAAGTAGTCCATCGCCAGATGCAGTGCATCGGCCATTTTTTTAATGCCGCGCACGGCGTATTCCGCCATGATGTGAATTTGCCGGGTCAACTCGTCGTAGTGCATGGCCAGTGGCAGGTAGTTGCTCTTTTCAAATTGCAGTTTCTTGTTGCGTTCCAGATGCAGGGTCATGGCCGCGCGAAAGATCGCCAGGCCCTTGTTCAGGCGCAGTACTTCCTGTTCGTGCAGCCACAGCAGCGCCCGTTCCACCAGTTTGCGCAAGTCCTTTGTTTCGGCAACGAGCAAGGCATCACTGCCGACACTGTCCGTGAGTTTGCCGAGCGTGGTTTCCGCCAATTGGTCGACACCGCGTGCGCCTTGCGGCAAGGCGGAAAGCCAATGATCCAGCAGCCTTTCGGCGGCACTGCGCCGCCGAAAGGCGATCTCTTCTAGTGTCTTCCACGAACGGTTGAGTATGAGATGAACCGTTTCGGGGTCGCTGCCACGCTTGACGGTCAGGCTGCCTTTGCCGTCTTCACCGTCGCGCCCGTCGCCAGCCAATCCTTTGATGATCTGGCGCAACCGCTGTGGAAGCGCGGCAATCCCCTGATCTTTCAAACGTTGAGCCAACAGGCGCAGATGCAGCGGCGAGGCGTTGCCTGCGCCGAGATCGGGCGCTTCTTCCCGTAGTGCGGCGATTACAGCCTGCTCCAGCGCGCATGCTTCGCTGAAACGCTTTTTAGATGAATGCTCGACCGCAACGTGGACGTAGGCAGTGATTGCCGTATCGTCGCTGGCAATGCCCCGGCGGTCGAAAAGGAACAGGGTTTCGCGCAGAACGTCGACGGTGAAGCCTGTCGCCGCCATCAACTCGTCGGTGCTCAATCCTTTATCCGCCGGAGTGGACAGCAAAATCTGGATCAGGTCCAGGCATTTCCTGCGATAGGGCGTTTCGATATCTGCCAACTTTCGTTCGGCATCGGCCAGGTTTTTGATGCGCAGTGACGAAGGGAATATCTGTACCGCATTTTCCTCGCGGCGCACCAGCCCGGCTTCTTCCAGCCATGCAATGGCCGTGCGCACGCGGGTGTCGTCGGTTGCCTGATCCCGCTTGAATTTGCCTTCTTCATCTTCGTTCAGGATTTCGCCGGATGTGGCGACCAGAGCCTGATCGCGTTCTTTCTGGCGTTGCAACTGTCGCAGGGCGCGCAGCACACTCTGGATGTCGCGCCGGGACAGACGCGAGGCTGCGGACATGCTGTGCTGGCGTTCCACGTCCTCGGTGGTGTAGAGCAGCACGCAGCGCGCCTGTGCGTTGTCGCGCCCGGCACGGCCTGCTTCCTGCAAATAGTTTTCCAACGAACCGGGAATGTCGGCGTGCACGACCAGGCGCACGTCCGGCTTGTCGATGCCCATACCGAAAGCGTTGGTTGCCGCGATGACGCTCAGCACACCCGCGATGAAATCCTTCTGCGTTTCTTTCTTGGTTTCCGGCGGCAGTTTCGCGTGGTAGGGCTTGGCGGCGAAGCCTTTTTCGCGCAGGAAAGCGGCCAGGTCCTCGGTTTGCCTGCGTGTGGCACAGTAGGCAATGGCACCCCCGGACATTCCGGCGGGCAGGTCACGCTCGATCAGGTGAGCGACTTGAGTGAATTTTTCTGCCGGGGTGGTTTCGATCACATCGAATTTGAGATTTTTTCGCTCCGCGCCGCCGTCGAATACGCGTAGTTTCACTTTCAGCTTATCCTCGAAATGGCCGACGATGTCAGCCACGACTTCAGGCTTGGCGGTGGCCGTCAGGCATTGGATCAGCGGCAGTTCACTTTGGGGACTGGCCTCGGCGCTTTCACGGATGAAGCGGGAGACGTAGCGGTAGTCCGGACGGAAGTCCTGGCCCCACTTGGACAGGCAGTGCGCTTCGTCGAATATCCAGGCGCCGATTTCCCGTTGCGCCAGCACCTTGCGCACGCTCCTGTTGCGCAACTGCTCCGGCGCAATCAACAGGATGCCGATGTCGCCCAAACGCACCCGGTCGAGCACATCGGCGCGCTCCGGCATGGACAAGAGGCCGTTGATCGCAGCACAACCCTCGATGCCGCGCTCGCGCAAACCCTTGACCTGATCTTCCATCAGCGCCACCAGCGGCGAGATGACGATGGACAGTGCGCCGGTACGCACAAAACGTGACAGGGCAGGCACTTGGTAACACAGGGATTTGCCCGTGCCGGTGGGTAGAATGCCCAGGACGTGCTCGCTACGCATCGCCGTTTCGACGATTATCTGCTGCAAGGGCAACCCGCTGTCAGGATCTACCGGCTCGGGGCGAAAGTTGTAATCCTTACCGTACCAGTGTTTTAACTGGGTGAGTGAGTCGTGTTCGCGGCAACACCACGCACAGCCGGGGTCGGTGCAGGGCGTGTCGCGCAAGAGGCGAATCAGCCGCCCGGCGTGTGGGAATTGGTGGCGTACCCACGGTGGCATCACCGAATTGCCACCCGCTACCGATATCCAGGCAAGTGCATAGGCCAGGGGCCAGGGAGATTGGGCCGCTTCGGCCATGGTCTTGGCGCTGGCCTCTCTACAGGCAGTGTTTGCCAGCAGACGGGTAAGCGCGGCCTGAGCCTGCGCTTCGCTCGGGGCGTTGGTGTTGCGGATTTGCGTGAAAAAAGCGTCCAGTCCGGCTGCGCCGCTATCCTGAGTCGTTAGCCAATGCCATGCGAGCAGCAGATCGGGTGCGGTGTCCTGCATTGCTTTCAGATTGGCGTGTTGATCGGCAAAGACTTGCAGGGCGAGGTCAGCGTCCAGCAGCGGATTGTTGCGGCGGTTGCCGAGCAACTGCCCGTCCTGGTAGTGCTTGATGAGGTGATGATAAGGATTGCGCGGAAAAGCCAGCGGATTCAGCCGTAGCGTATCGACGACGGGCTTTTCCAACAGCCGCAGATTGGGCTGGACGGCGCGCAACTGCGGCAGATCGAAGGCGATAAGGTTGTGACCAAGGAGAAAAGCGGCTTCATCGGCGAGTTGATCGAGCGCGCCAAGCGCTTCGGGCAGCGTGCCAGGCGGGAAAGTCAGGGTGGCACTACTATCGCCGCGTACTCCGGCCAATTGATTGATGCGCTTGGTGTCGGGGGCGACTTCCAGATCGATGGAAAGGCACTTGGCGCCGCATTGGCTGGATGTGTTTGCCTGGATAGCTTTGCCGGGCGCGATCACCAACGACAGACGAGCCGTGTCGGCGCAGTGTTTATCCATGAGATTTCAAAGTAATCCGAGGAGCCATCATCGAGGCGGCTCATCCAGCGTTTGTAGCTGCCACACGTACTGGATGCGTGCGGGAAGAATTTTATACTTTTCTCCTGTAAAGTACGAATTACGAGACGAAGTAGAGCTTCGTACAATGAAAATCTGTCCAAAAGAGAGAAACCATGTTGATGCTGAGGTCGTATTCAATTTGCAAGAGATGGTTTTTCTGATTTGGCCGATTTGCGTTTTGCTGTGAACTTTTTGGAGGAATATACGTGCGAAGACTCCCTGTTTATCTGCTGATCGATACCTCTGGATCCATGCATGGAGAGCCGATTGAAGCGGTAAAAAGTGGCATACAGATGTTGGTTTCCAGTTTACGTCAGGATCCTTACGCGCTTGAAACGGCTTTTCTTTCAGTCATCACTTTTGCGAGCGAAGCGAGACAGGTGATGCCATTGACGGAACTCGCCTTGTTTCAGGCTCCGGAGATTTCTGCCTCAGGTGCTACGGAAATGGGCGCTGCACTCACGCTGTTGGCGAAATCCATAAAGAACGAGGTACAGAAAGGAACCGCCGAGCAGAAAGGAGACTGGAGACCGATTGTGTTCATGCTCAGTGATGGAAGCCCGACGGATGATCTGGATAAAGGCATCCGGGATATGCAGTCGGTCAAGGTGGGAACGTTCGTTGCGTGTGCAGCCGGGTCGGGAGCGGATTCTTCGGTGCTTAAACGGATTACCGAAATCGTAGTCAATCTCGATACTGCGGATGCAACATCGATAAAAAGTTTCTTCAAGTGGGTCTCGTCATCCATTTCGGTTTCCAGTCAGAAAATTGAACTAGGAAAGAAGGAAGTGGCCGGTCTTGAGGACTTTCCTCCTCCTCCTCCCGAAGTGAACGTCGTTATTTAAGTTAAGTTAAGGAGAAATCACATGGCTGTAAATCTCAGGAAAGGCGAAGGGGTTAATCTCAGCAAGGATGGCGAATATGATCTGTCGATGGTTACGATGGGTTTGGGCTGGGATGTGGTCGAACAGAAGAAAAAAGGGTTTGCTGCGTTTTTTTCCAAGGCCGCGCCTGATTACGATCTCGATGCGATAGCGTTTCTGCTTGGCAAAGACGGGAAGGTTGCGAGGTTGGGAGCACCCGATGCCAACGGCAACACAACGCTGATTGGCGGCGACGTCGTTTTTTTCAATTCAATGCGTCACCCGAGCGGGTGTATCTGGTTGACCGGCGATAACCGGACTGGTGCAGGCGATGGGGACGATGAGCAAATCATTGTCAAACTCGATTCACTGCCGCAAGAGTACGAATCGATCATTTTCGTCGTTGCAATCTATGAAGGGAAAAAAAACAGGCAATCATTCGGTGGCGTGCAAAACGCTTTTATCCGCGCAGTGGACGCGAAGAACAGAGAAATCTGCCGTTTCAATATCAGTGGCGACAGCACATACGGCAATTTCTGTTCAATGACCTTCGCCGAAGTCAGACGGCAAGGAAACGGGTGGACTTTCCAGGCCATCGGCACGCCGCATGAAACAGACCGATTTGTCGATCTATTGAAGAACTATCTCTGAGATGGCTCATGAGTAGACGACTACTGACCTATTTGTGCATAGATACCTCCGGATCGATGAACGGGGAGCCGATCGTTGCCGTCAACGCCGGGCTGCAAGCATTGCTGGGGTCGCTCCGGTCAAACCCCTATGCCCTGGATAGCGTGCATCTTTCGATCACCACCTTCGATTCGGAGATCAAGGAAGTGTTGCCGATGACGGCGGTTGCAGATGTGATGCTCCCTGAGATCACCTGCCCAAAATCGGGCGCAACGCTGCTGGGGGCTGCGCTGGAACATATCTGCGAGCAGACAAAGCGGGATGTTCGTAAATCGACATCGACGGAAAAGGGGGACTGGAAACCCATCCTGGTCATCCTGACCGATGGGAAACCCACGGATACGCTGGCCTACACTGAGGTCATCCCGCAGTTGAAAGCATGTAATTTTGCGACCATCGTTGCTTGCGCCGCAGGCCCCAGGGCGGATCCAAACCAACTCAAGCGGTTGACAGACCACGTCGTAAGTCTCGACACGATGGATGCGGCAGGTTTCAGCAAGTTTTTCCAATGGGTATCCGAGACTTTTTCAAAAGACAGCCAAAGCCGGGGCGCCACCAGTTCGGTGGAATTGCCGCCCCCGCCGGCTGAACTCAATATCGTTTTGTAACCGGAGTTAGTTATGCGCCGTTTGCCTGTATTTTTGGTCGTCGACGTTTCAGAAAGTATGGCGGGAGACAACTTGCGCAGCCTTCAGGAAGGTATGGAGCGTCTGATCAGATCACTGCGTACCGACCCGTATGCGCTGGAAACTGTCCATCTTTCGGTCATCGCTTTTGCCGGACGTGCCAAGACCCTTTCCCCGCTGGTCGAACTGGTAGCGTTCTATCCGCCCCGGTTGCCGTTGGGTTCCGGTACGTCTATCGGGGGCGCACTCGAACATTTGATGAATGAAATCGACCGCAACATCAAACGATCCAGCGCGGAGCAGAAAGGAGATTTCAGGCCGCTGGTGTTCTTGATGACAGATGGCAAGAGCACCGATGACATGGATCCGGCATTGCTCAGGTGGAAGCAGAACTACGCCAACCGGGTCAACCTGGTGGCTGTAGGGATAGGGCAGTACGCCGATTTGCAGGGTTTGTCGAACATTACCGAAAACATGCTTCGGATCGAAGCGGCCACCGAGCAGGAATTCAAAAGATTCATCGACTGGATCAGTGCTTCGGTCAGTTCACAAAGCCGCAGTGTGTCAGTTGGAGAGCCTTCCAAGGTGAACCTTGCCAAGACGGATGACTCCATCATGAAAAAAATTGACTCTATTGCCCAGGCCACGGCGGTAGATGAGGATTTCGTGATTGTTTCCGGCAAGTGCCAGACCAACAAACTGCCTTACCTGATGAAGTATGAAAAGATGCAGCAGGATGTTGCTACCCGGGATTTCAGGGTGGACGCAAGCTTTTACAATCTGGTCGGCGTTTATGCGGCTGAAAGGGATTTTGAAGAACTGTCCGATCCGCGGGTCAACGCCCGCACGATCCACAGTGATGCGTTACTGGGTGCACCCGGCTGTCCCCACTGCGGGGCTCCGATAGCTTTCGCCATGTGCAGTTGCGGCCAGGTATTCTGCGTCAAGGGGACGGGGATGGCGACGTGCCCGGGCTGTAATCGTGACATCAACATGAGTCAGTCGGAAGGTGGATTTGATGTTACGCGGGGCAGGGGTTGAGGCATGAGGGATGCGCGCAAGGCTTTTCTTGAACGAGTTCTGGAGAAAGATGCGTCGGCCGATATTGGCGAATTTCTGGACTGCTGCACCGATCTGTTCGAACACTTTGAGCAGCAGTTGTGCGAGGCGTGGCGTCACGCGGCGGTGGATGAGGCAGCGAGTCCACAGGCCGACGTACTGGAGCCGCCTTCGGTGATGCAATTGCCCGAATCTGAATCCGATCCCTTGGACTCGCAGGACGGATCCGGGGCGGAGGTTATCGGCGGCGAAACCGGGCAGTCTGGATCAACTGACGAAATGCCGCCGACCCCGGATCATCCCGCGTTTCCCGCTGCCGATGAATCACAAGGCAATTCTTTGAATGTTTCAACAATCCACGCCCGTAACCGAGCGACAACGACGCTTGGAAGAGGTTACGCCTCTCCCAAGCGGGATTATCCCCCTAAAGGGGGAGGTTTCAAACCGGAGTTAGTTTTCGATGAACCGGATGAATGCGCGTCAGACGCAAGCCCCGCCATTCATGGCGAGGCCGACGAGGCAAGTGTTTTTGAAGCCGAAGGCTCCCCTGATCCGTGTCGAGAAATCCCCGGCCTTCAGGCCGAGGTGACTCAAGAATCATCTCAACCGCAGAAAGAAGACCCAGATACGATGATTACCCCTTCGCAGGCGCCTGTTCCTGTCATGTTCAAACTGCATAACGGCAAACAGTCCAAACCTTATACGGAGCGGCTGGCAATTCTTTCAGACGCAAAGGTCGTAATTATCAGCGTCTGTTTTCCCGCAGAACTTGAGCTTGAATATTGTCCCGAAAACGGAGAAATAACCGGCGTTCCGAAATTGAACGGCGATTTTTCGGGCACTGTCCACTATCGCTTCGAGGATGACCTGGCGGAGGCGCCCAGAGTGGGAACAGTGGACGTGTATATCAATCCCGATCCAACCCTGCTATGGAAAAATCTCGAATCAGACCGTAATGCTCCTTTCTGGAAGCCGGACGAACAGGCGCAGTTGATTTGCGGAAAGGAGCGCCGCATCATAGCGGCGCGCAAACGGGGGCGCTCGCACGCGCATGTGGGTAGTTTCTGCGATGACGATTATTTTGTACATCATGATTCCGACGATGACTGGTATATCGCCATCGTTGCGGATGGTGCCGGAAGTGCGAAACTTTCCAGGCTCGGGTCCCGCATTGCGGTTCATGTGGCGGGCAATCATTTGAAACAGGTTCTTCGGGGCGATACCGGCAAAAATATCGTCAAGGAAGTTCACGCGCTACAGAATGAACAAGATCCGGTCAAGCAGAAGAGCCTGCAAGGCGTTCTTCATCGTTCGTTATATGGTGCCGTGGGGCATGCCGCGCACAGGGCCATGAAGGGGTTGCTCGACGGCGCGGAAAAGTATCCTGAACTGATATCGGTCAAGGATCTATCAACGACCCTGCTGGCGGGCATTGCCCGCCGATGCGGTGACCAATGGCTCTGCGCGGCATATTGGGTGGGCGACGGTGCCGTCGGTGTATATAGCGCCAATCAGTCCGTTCAATTGCTGGGAGAAGTGGATTCCGGCGATTATTCCGGGCAGACCCGTTTCCTTGATATCGAGGAAGTATCTCCCCAGGCCATACTGAAACGAACCCGCTTCAAGCTATGTGATCATTTCACCGGATTCATATTGATGACGGATGGCGTATCGGACGCCAAGTTCGAAACCGAAGCCCGTATGCTGCAATGCGATGCGTGGGACGAACTCTGGACGGATCTGGAAACAGGGGCAAGATTGTCCGAATCTGACGGCAATGAAGATAAACGATTACTACAGTGGCTCGATTTCTGGTCACAGGGCAATCACGATGACCGAACCATTGTAATTATCTGCTGAGATTTCAAATGACGAAAATCGTAACGCTTAAAGCCAGCGATGGCAGTACAGTACAGTTCATTGATGAAATAAAAGCCCAGGGCGGAGTGAAAGATGTCATGTTCAGCCCGGATGGCGGATATGTGGTGGCCTTTTTCCGTGAAAAAGCCGACCCCGCAACACGGGAACGGTTGCTTGAAATTACCGGCCGCTATCGGGAAGGAATCCTTAATCAGAAGGGTGGGGAATACCTGCGCAATCTGTATTGCTGGCCAACCGCCGTTGTCGAACATGAAAACCGGCTCGGTGTCGTGGTGCCGTTTTACCGGAGTTGTTTCTTTTTCGAGCACGGCAGCCCCAACAACGACATGTTGGGAATCCGCAAAAAAGAAAAAGTCGGAAAGTGGTTCGCCACACCGGGACTCCGTGCCAGGCGTCTCGATCAGCGCGAATTGGGTGACTGGATGCGTCATTTGAAAGTATGTCTGATGCTGGCCCGCGCGGTTCGCCGCATGCATATGGCGGGCCTCAGTCACAGCGATTTGGGCTACAACAATTGTTTGATCGATCCCGTGACCGGACAGGCATGTCTTATCGATCTCGACGGGCTGGTCGTTCCTGGTCGGCATCATCCCACTGTAATCGGCACGCCGGGCTTCATAGCGCCGGAGGTTGTGAAGACGGCCCGTTTGCCGAAAGAAGACCCGAAAAGAATACTTCCCTCCCAGGCAACTGATCGTCACGCATTGGCGGTGCTTATTTATACGTATCTGCTCTACCGCCATCCGCTGGACGGGGGCAAGGTTCATGATGTGAACGATTCGCTGCGCGATGACGAACTGATGATGGGGGCGAATGCCCTGTTCGTGGAACATCCCCAGGATCGGTCCAACCGCATCAAGGCGGGTAACGCGAAAGCTTTTGAATTACCCTGGAAAGATACCGACCGCTTGCCGTATACAGTTACCGGCCCCTATTTGTCGAAACTGTTTCAGGAAAGTTTCGTTGATGGATTGCACCATCCTGCGAAGCGGCCGGCAGCGGGCGATTGGGAGACTGCGCTGGTCAAAACGGTCGATTTGTTGCAACCCTGTACCAATCCGAGTTGTGAACAGAAGTGGTATCCGTTCGACAACAAATGCCAACCCACATGCCCGTTCTGTGGCACGCCCCATCGCGGAAAACTGCCTGTGCTGAACCTGTATTCCTCTCATGCCAAAGGCAAGTTCATGCCCGACGGTCATCGGGTCATGGTGTACAGTGGGCAATCCCTTTTTCGCTGGCACGAAAACAGGTTTATTTCTCCCGATGAAAAACTCTCCGCCGACGATGCCCGCAGGGTGGGTTATTTCGTTGAGCACCAGGGCAATTGGTATCTGGTCAATGAACGGCTGAACGGGATGCGTGATGTCAGATCATCACAGGACATTCCTGTTGGAGGCAAAACACTGCTGGATGAAGGAGCACAAATCCTGCTTTCCCCTGAACACGGGGGGAGATTGCTGGTGGTGCAGATGGCCGGGAGTTGAACACGTGCCTCTCGCTTGTCTCCGCCATTCATGACGGAGACAGGCGAGAGGAGTATCGGCAGCGCGTCAGTCCTTGCTCCCGGCCTGCCATCTCAGGCCCCAGTTGTAGCGGCGATCCAATTTCAGATGGTCGGCAAAGTAATCGACGAGTTTGGTGACCTGAAGACTCCCCCCAACGTTTTCCAACATCGCGATGCCGCACATGCTCATTTGGTTGTTATGTACGTCGAGACGCACTTCTACCGGAGGATGCCCCGGAACGGTGATGGTGACGACTGCATCAGCCTGGGCCCAGTTCGCGATACCTTCGTAAATGAAAGCGTATACGCAGATCCGGCGAAACTTTTGCAGGTGGTCGCCGTTGATGTAGAGAAATTCTCCGCTGGTGCTGGCGCCGGTGCGGTCGTCGCCCGCGAGATGGATGTAAGGTTCATAATCATATGAACCGAACGAATCGCCAAGCGCCTGTATCGCGCCTTTTCTGCCATCGGCAAGTTCAAACAGACATCCCAGATCCAGATCGATGCCTTTGCTACGGCCCAAACCGAAGAAGCCGCGTTTTCCACCTCCTCCGGATGTCCAGTTGAGGTTGCAGACGATACGCCCGAGACCCGCGCTACCGCGTTTTTCGAGGCTGATTTTGTCGCCGCGTTTTTCGAGCGTGATTTTGCTGAGGCTGACTCCCGAAGGTTGAGGCGCCGGTGCGGGAGGAGGGGGCTGAGGTGCAGCGGGAGGGGGAGTCTGAGGCGCTGCGGGGGCGGCGGCAAGCGTTCCGCCGAAATGCGTGACCAGTGCATCCAGCCCCCCGTTGAAACCCTGGGCGACGGCGCAAAGACGCCAGAGATTGTCTTTACGATAGATCTCGAAGAGCATCAACGCGCGTTCCGCAGCAAAGTCTTTGCCGGAGAAGGTGAAACTGGCCCGTGTGCTGCCTTCGGAGATGAAGTTCGCTCGTGATTCTCCGAGGCTGCTCATGGTTCCGTTGTTGTCGATGGCGAGAGCAATGGTTATGGCTTCGATGGAAGCGGGAATACGGGAGAGGTCGAATACGAAATTCGAGGCATTGTCCAGTTTGATGCCGGCACAAGGGCTGGTCTTCTGGTTGAAAAAGATCATGTAATCATCGTTCAGGAGCTTACGAGAGGAGTTCAGTCCGAAGCATGAAGCGTCGACCGTCAGCGGGCCGGTGGTCAGTGCGAGTTCGATGCTGAAAGCATTGGATAATCCGATATCGGTCAGTTTGATGCGTTGTCCCCGAGCAAGTTGCATGGCGAAATCCTTTTTGATGGTGAATGATGGGAAACTGCATTGGAACAGTGTCAATTGGCGTGCTTTACGCTGCCGAAATGTCTTGCGGCTGACAGCACCGCCTGTGCCCAGGGGCGGTGAGTGGCCGGTTCGCACATGGATTGGTCGAGCCTGAATACGCCTGGCGCGTCGGGCGTCAGAATCCGTACAGCGGCGGCGATGTCGCGTTCGCAAACTTTGTAATGCTGTTCTATCAGCGGAATCTGGTTTGGATGGATAGCCGTTTTGCCGACCAGACCGTGGTTCAGATCATGTTCAATTTCGAGGCTGAGCGTTTTGGGATCGTCCATGTGCTCGAACACCGGAGCGGATAATGAAAAACCTTGCGGAATGAAAATGGTGGCAAGCCGCGCGATGACATGGCCGAGCGGCGTTTCATATATCGTGCGTCCTTTTGGCCGACGCATGTGCAACAGGGCCAACAGGTCGTTGCCGCCGATGCGCATGCTGAGAATCCGGCTGCGCCTGCCGGGATGTTCGATCAGGCGGAGAAAACCGTACATGTCGCTTTCCACGAACGTTTCACGGGTTTCCAGCGTGGGCATGACACAGTGCGGGTGTTTGTGGAGCGGTTTTAGATAATCGTCGATATTTTCAGCCGTTATTTTCGGCAATACGAAACCCGTAAGCCGCTCGACATCGGGCATATCCAGGATCGTTTGTAATATCTGAGGATTGCGTACACGCACGAACACGAACCGGCCGTCCCATGTTTTGACACGATGAAGCGCCTTGAACAGATTTTTCATCGCATCGGGAAGATGCTGGGCGGAAACCGAGTCTTCGGTGCAGATGATCAGCGAACGGACTGAAGCAAGACGTATTCCCGCTGCAATTTCGCCGAGTGCGTGATGGGTGGCCGGTCCGTAGAGAGAGGCGCCAAGTTGAGCAGGGTCAGGCATCGAGGGCACTCCGAATGATTGAAATGGCATTTAACGGCAGATTGGGACGTTCTTCAATGGGGACGCCTTTTTCGTCGGCCAGCGCGACGAGATGGCGTACAGCAATATGGGTACGGTCGCGCACGATCAGCCGTTCCGGCAGTCTTCTGAGCAGAACCCGAGTGGCTTCTCCGATGCCGGGTTTGATCAGGTTGCGATCCGTGATGCCGTAACGGGCCATCTCTGTGGCGATGAAGGCCTCACTGTTGCGTGCGAGCGTCTGCTGATCGAGGGGAGCGGGTTGATCTGTATCCGGTTGCAGACGATCTGCTGCGCGGACGATTTCGTCTACGAACCAGACCGACAAGTCGTGTTCCGCGAATTCAGTGAAATGGACGCAGCCATGGTAATCCTCGGGGCCGATGGCGCCGTTCAGAATGGAGCGGCTGACGAGGCCGGAGATGGTCGAATTGAGGATGGAAGAGGGAATCAGGTAATCGTCGGCGGTAGCCGCGCAGAACGCTTTCCCGGCCAGATCGGCAAGCACATAAAGATGCGGCGGGATGTTCGTTCCTCTGCGATGATTGTAGTCGGAGACTGATCGGTGCAGTTCGTCGCTGATCACGCCTTTTCCGACCCAGCCGTCGATGAAGACGATGGATTCGGGCGCCGCGCCGCGCTCCAGGATGGTGTCCAGCGCGTTGGTGTCGATGCCTTTGTCCCGAATGATCGAAATGGAGTAATGCGCAATGGCGTGCCCCGTCAGTTTGCGCAACAGGTGCGCCAGTACGGCGCCGACGGGGGTGCCCGCGCGGGCCAGCGATACGAGCGTCGGGCGGTCTCCGGCGTGCCGGAGGATGAGCCGCGCCAGCGTCAGGCAGTCTTTGGCCATCCGCTCGCGGTTCTTTTCGAGCGCTTCATGGAAGAGGCGGCGATATTGATCGGAAGGCAGTTTTTCGGGCGTCAGCATTTCGCTGTAATGACGTTGCCCGGACTGGATCAGGCGTTCCTTTTCACGAGTGTCTTCAATCATCGTGACAGGAATGGGTTTCAGCAGAAATTCGACGTCCTGTGGGCGGTAGCTGCCGTAAAAGTGGGTCATAGCCCCCCCATACGGCTGGAAGAGATCTGGCTGCCATTTGGAACGATCATGTAATGGCAGGATCTCATGAAGTTCAGGTCGATCAGGCTGTCTCCCATCCCGAATGTGACGATGTCGCCGTGCTCGGCAGCCAGTTTGCCGCACAGGTATTCGACCGCATGGCGCTTGTCGAGCCATTTCGGGATGAGAGCGAGGTTGTTGTGGTTTTCGTGTACGGCGATGTCCCGGCAGAACGAATGTTCCGCCAGCAGGGATCGGACAAAAGCCGTTGCCGTAGCGATGTGGCCGGTGTTTCCGCTACGCGATTTGGCGACGATGTAAAAAGGAATATCGGCGTCGCGGATGATGCGTACCTTGAGATCGAGACCCGATTTCAGGCATTCGTTCTCGATCATGATAAGCAGCTCATTGAGCAGCGGTTCCGTATGGATTGCCGCCTCGCGGCCTCGTTCAAGCCATTCGGCATCGGGAGAACCGTCTGCGTCGAGAATGATGCCGCCATAGTTCAGGATGGCCTCGGCAGTGAACCGGATGTCGACGCGCCGAAAAGCATCGATATTTCTCGCGGTGACTGGAATTATGGTCATTTCGCGCTGAAACATTTCCAGCACGGATCGTTGTGCCGGATTGGCATAGGAGATCGGGTTGCCGTCCGAAAGATAGGCCAATGGAGTCCATGACTCTTGCGGCGACAGCTTGCGGTCGCTTTGAAACAGGGTGTCGTCCAGATCAGTGAACAGAAATTTTTTCAACTGATGACTCCGAACGGAAATGAATCAACTGCGCGTGAAGAAGCGTAGCAATCTGCTTCAGGCTGGCCGAAACGGGGGTTTCATGACAAAGAAATATGTAATCATACCGATCCGGCTCATGGTTGTACAGGTAGTTGAAGATGCCTTCCCGGTAGTTGTCAGGGAAGGTCAGCATGTGCCTGATCGGTCCCCAGCAGAGAATGGGAGAACGCGTTGTAGCATGCATGAATACCTGGGCGCCGGTCGCACAGGCGAGGCTCCGTGCAAGAACGAAAGGGGGGTGCATGAATTCTCCGGTTCCCAGTACGAGAACACGATGGTGCGGCTCGATCATTGCAGCGAGTTCCGAAACCAGTTGCTCCGGTACGGTCAGCGCCGAATCGCGCCCGCACCGGCCGAACCCCCCGTCGTTGAGGCTGGGCGTTTGCGCAGACTGTGAAACGATCTCGTTGGAAGAAACCGGACGATTATTCGATTCGAATTTCCATTCGCCTTCCAGTAGCGCGCCTGTACTGAGATTTGCCTCAAAAGCGTTCTGAAGCATTGAACTGCGAATTTTTCCGGTGAAATCGGTAATGGAGGACAGATGGACGTGGGTCAACCCGGGGGCAACGGTTCGCAATGCGCGGGTGAGGTTGATGAAGGTATTGCCGGTGCTGATTTCGTCATCGACCAGTACCAGCGACCGGGCTTCGCTCAACAGGGTGCGCTGTGCCGGGGTGTCAGGCTGGAACAGCCACTGGTTGGGGGCGTGGCTGTGTGTTTCCTCGAACCGGATGGGCGCGGAACCCTCGATGCGGTACCGGGTGGTCTGAAGATAGATTCCGTCTGTACGGCGGTGTATGCGCAGCCAGGCTTCGAAGACGCCCTGTCCGAGACAGGTTGCGGTTTCGGCCATGCCTGCGAATATGACCGGACCAGGGAGTTCGGTAATGCGTGAAGCGATGCGTTCATGAATGTCCTGCATTTGCTGCGGCGACACCGGCAAATGCTTGCCGAGCACATGCGACAGAAACAAAAAAGCGCGCTTCGGGTTATTTCTGGCCGCAAAGCTGAAAAGCTTTTCCGGCGCGAAATCCGACCGGCTCACCGTTACCTCGATTCTGCCGCAGGGCAAATCGCTGCTGAGAACACGGTCTGAAAACGGGCCCGGTGCGCAGTACATCATTGCAACACAGTGGCCTGGTTGAATTCTCCAACTCGTAGCCCGGCACTGATCGGAGGAATGGTCAGCGCGCCGTAACCCTGGTCGAAACCCGCCAACCCCAGGTAGGGCAGATTGGGGCCCGCCAGGCAGGCCATGGCGATTCCGCCTGACATCCGCGGGTTGACTTCGAGCAATCGCAATCCGTCACAGCCTTCCCGGAACTGAATGTTCATGAAACCGTTCAGTTCGAATTGCGCGATGATTTGACGACAGGCCCGCTGTATGTCTTCCCGCGAATCGATGATTTGTCCTCCACTCGAACGACTGGGCTTGCGCCGGGCAATGGCGCATTTGAGCACGCCCCGATCAGCGATGCAGTCGACACTGAATTCATCTCCATCCAGATATTCCATGACCAGTAGCGGCGCAAAGGTTTCCTGTGCCCCCAGCATGTTGCGCAACGATGTCAGGTCGATCTGATAGACATCGCCAGCAGCAAAAATCGAGAAGGCACTACGATCTTCGCAGATTTTCCGAAACCCGATCCCGTAAACGGAAATGGCGGGTTTGATGCATAACACATGATGCTCACGGGCGAGTTTTTCGTATGCGACATCGAATGAAGCAAGATCGGAACAAACTTTTCCGGCAGGGGGAGGCGCGCTTTCGCAGCGGACTTTTTCGGAAAAACGGTGTTTGTCATGGATCAGTTCGAGCGTTTCCTGATCGGCACAACTCAAAATGGATGTCCCTGCCTGCGCAAACCGCTGATGTTCCGCAGCGAGGGCTGTAGCCTCTTTGCCGGGAACAAAGATGTCGATGCGCTGTTCGCGGCAGAAGCGTTCGCACCATTCGAGGTAGCCGGTACCTTTCAGGTTGTCCGGCTCCTCAAAAAAGTGATGTGCGTTCAGACGAACGAGCGCATGGGGATTCGGATGGGACGCAACCAGTTCGTAGCGCCCGTCCGTATCATTTTCCCGGATGAGGCGCAACGCGGCATGTATCGAGGAGAAAGCTCTGTTGAACCAGATGCGCATGAGGAAACTGTTCAGACGTGCGGGAGAATCTGCGGCATCAAATCATTGAAGGTGCGGCCAGCGCCGTTTTCACCAATGGCGTGCATCTTCCATTCATTGTCATGCCGATACACCTTGGCCATGATCTGGGCTGAGTGATTACCCTGGACGCTGAGCTCGTAGCGGGCGATTTCCTTACCTGTGGATTGATCGCACAGTCTGCAGAACGCATTTTCGACTTGCGAAAAATTTTGCCCTGTGAACGAGTTGACGGTGAAAATCAACGATTTTACATTCGCCGGAACCTGATTGAGAGCCACGATGATCTGCTCGTCGTCGCCTTCGCCATCGCCGGTGCGATTGTCGCCGGTATGGATAATGCTGCCGTCACGGCTCTTGAGTTGGCGGAACCAGACGACATCAAGCAGGTTTTTATTTTCGTCGAACATCAGGCAGGATGCATCGAGGTCGATTTCAGCGCTGCTGAAGAGTCCGAAGAACCCCTTTTTCTTGACCGCATCCCAACCCAGCCCCATGACGACAGATGACAGCGATGTGCCTGCCTCTTTCTCAAGGCTGATTTTTTGCCCTTTTTGCAAATTGATAGCCATGCTTTTTCCTGAAATAACGGGGACTAAATGAATGTTTTAATGTCGAGATTCAAGGACGCGCAGATTTGTTCGAGCGCCCGGCGTTCGGAATCTTCGAAGTTGCCGTCAGCGTGGGCGATGGCGAGGCATACCCGAACAATCAAGTGAGCTTCGGGTTTGTCTTTGTAAACGGTGATTTTCTGCAAGGCTTCTCCTGCAGCAATGATCGGATCAAATTCAAATCGGTTCAGGTATTGGTTGAACGCTTCAATGACCTTGTCTGTGTCGAAAACGCTTAGTTGCTCGGAATTGCGCACATAGCCCATGAGTTTTTGTTTTTCGGACGCGGAAACTTCGCCATCGGCATAGGCGATCATGGTCGACCCGGCGACAATGGCTTGCAACAGGTCTTTGGATCGGAATTTTTTCAATTCCGAATTCATAGACTGGGCGACATCCTTGAAAGACTTCTTGAGTGAATCCAGAAAAGACATGGTGGGCTCCTTTGAGTTGAGTTAAGGATTCTCTGACTAACCCCGTTCGCCCTGAGTTTGTCGAAGGGCGAATGGAGCATTTACAAGGGCTTCGACAGGCTCAGCCCGAACGGTTGTGGGTTGTTCAGAGTTGGTTTCCCTAAGGGAGAGACACATGGAGGAACGTATCCTCCGTGAAAGTGTCGAACATCTTCACCCGGAAGGGGAATTCATTCATGAAAAATCACAAAACGTATCGTCGGGACGATACGGAAAAGAAGAACCTGAACCGATCAAAATGCGTATGAGATGAGCGCTGGCACCAAACAAAAAAACACCAATTTTTCCGCCGCCGTCAAACCGGCACGGCCTATTGCCGACCGTGCCGGTTGAGGGTAAATCAGACGTTGACGCCGAAATTCTTTGCCAGGGGGCCGAGACCGCCCTGGAAACCCTGGCCGATGGCCTTGAACTTCCAGTCGCCGCCATTACGGTAGATTTCGCCGAAAATCATCGCTGTTTCGACCGAAGCATCTTCCGAAAGGTCATATTTGGCGATTTCGGTATTGTTGGCCGAATCCACGCAACGGACATAGGCAGCGGATACCATGCCGAAGTTCTGGCGGCGCATTTCTGCGTCATGGATGGTCACGCAAATGGCGATCTTGTCGACGTCCGCAGGGACTTTCGCCAAATCGATCATGATCGTTTCGTCGTCCCCTTCTCCCTCGCCAGTCCGGTTGTCGCCGCCATGCGCGACTGAACCGTCGGTCGATTTCGGCTGATTGTAGAAAACGAAATCAGCATCGGCTCGTACCCTGCCGCTTGCGTTAAGCAGGAAAGCGCTTGCGTCGAGGTCGAATTCCGCGCCATCGGTCGCGCGCACGTCCCATCCAAGTCCAACCAACATTTTGCTCATGGATGGAGCTGTCTTGCTCAGGTTGACGTTGCCGCCTTTTTGGAGGCTGATTGCCATGTGAATTACTCCTTGTCGTTACGAATGAAGGATGAAGCAAAATCAGGCGACATTGACGCCGTGCTGGATGCACAGGGCGTAAAGGCCGCCAGTGTAGCCCTGTCCGACCGCGCGGAATTTCCATTCGGAATTGCGGCGGTAGATTTCCCCGAAGACCATGGCCGTTTCAGTCGAATAGTCCTCGGTCAGATCGAAGCGAAGTATTTCCTGGTCGTTATCTGAATTGATCAGGCGGACAAACGCATCGTGCACCATACCAAAATTTTGGCGACGAATCTCTGCGTCATGAATGGTAACTACTACAACCAGTCGGTCGATCTGTGCCGGAACCTTGTCGAGTGCCACCTTGATCGATTCGTCGTCACCATCGCCTGCGCCGGTTCTGTTGTCGCCGGTATGCTCAACGGAACCGCAGGGTGACCGAGCCTGATTATAAAAGACGAACCAGTCGTCACCGGGAACTCGCCCATTACTTCCGACCATGAAGATACTTGCATCCAGGTCGAAATCCGCGCCATCGCTGGTACGGGCATCCCAACCCAGGCCGACCAGAATGTTCCTGAGATTTGGATCAGTTTTTGAAAGCGATACGTTTTCGCCTTTTTTAAGGGATACAGCCATGCGGAAAACCTCTTCAGTGTACAGTATGAAAAATCAATTTTCTTGATCGGGCGTCTGCTCCGTGTCGGAAAGAGCCTCTTTCTTCTCCGGGAAGATCAGTGATGCAAGCACTCCCAAGGCAAGAATGCCGAGAACGATGTATAAGCTTACGGTCGGTGAAAGGGGGAATTTGGTTTCGGCGACGTGACACCATGCCTGGAGGGCCATTTTGGCGCCAATGAAGAAGAGCAGGCAGATTACCGCTTTTTCGAGATAGATCAGATATTTTGTCAATGCGGCAAGTACGAAATACAGGCTACGCAATCCGAGGATTGCAAAAATCATTGCTGCATAGACCAATAACGGATCTTGCGTAACAGCAATGACAGCAGGTACCGAGTCGAACGCGAAAGCGATATCAGATGTTTCGATGGCCATCAGGCACAACAGTGCGGGCGTTGCATAACGGATGCCACTGCGGGTAATGGCACTCAGCGCATTTTGTGCAATGACCTCATCATGGCTGATGATAAAGCGGTGAAAATGCAGCCGGGTATAAATTGGCATCATTTTCTGTGTCAAACGGACACTCCAGTGGTTGGAGTAATCTTCAATTTCGTCGTCATCCCCGCCGGATTGCAGCATTTTGACTGCACTCCATATGACGAAGGCGGCGAACAGAAACCCGACATAAGGGCTGGCGTGAAAGAGGCTAGCCCCGATCGCAACGAAGATGGCCCTGAAAACCAGTGCTCCGATGATTCCCCAGTACAGAATGCGGTGCTGCAATACCCCTTTTATGCCAAACGACGAGAAAATGGCCATGAACACTATCAGATTGTCTACGGAGAGGCTTTTTTCAAGCACGTAGCCGGTCAAATAAAGATCAGCCGGTTCCTTGCCGTGGTGTTGCCATAGATAGACATAAAACAGCAGAGCCAGAATAATCCAGAAAACAGACCATTTAGCGGCATCGCTAACGGATATTTCGGTGGAATTGCGGTGGGCAACGAGATCGAAATATACAGAAACTACGATGACAGCGAAAAAAATGATGATCGTCTCGGGGGGAAAACCAATGTGCTCAACGTGAATCATAGCGATTTTAAGGGTAGAAAGAGTGACATTGTTGATACTACTGACGGGATAAAGCACGATTTATGCATTATCAATAATGCTGTTTGAATTTTTTATTTCAAAAAGCGACGCACATTATCACATTAATTCCACAAGTGGTAAACAGACAGAACAGTCAAAATAATTGCATCTGTCCGGTATGGTTGCATTACAAAAAAACATTAAAAATCAAAATCTTATTGCCGCTTTATTTCCGCGACCCATGTGCTGATATGTTTTTATGACATGACGAAAATTACACGAAAGACACCCGCTTGCGGAAACTGCTCATGAGTTCTCTGCCTCAAAGCCTGTTTTGCTGCTCTGCGAAATATGCAATACAGGTGAATCCGTCTTGACGTCGGATCAAGTCGAATCGTCTGCCGTACACTTCAATCCTCGCCGCAAAACGCCTTGATCAACTCTTCGGATCGCGCAATCTCTGCCGCCCGTTCCTCGTCGTTCAGGAACCTGCGGCTACCGTCCTCGGTCAGCCTGGAAACGCGCTGTCCGCTACTCAATGCGGAATGTTGGGTGCGGGCGCGCTGGCAGTCTTGTTCGCGCTTTTCCCGGTCGGCTGCCTCTTTCTCTGCTTTCTCGCGGGCTTCGGCAGCAGCGGCGCGGCGCTTCTGAAATTCTTCGTCGCGTTGTTCAGCCTGACTCTTGCCGGGCGCGGCGGCATTGTTCGGTTCGGCGCCGCCTTCCACGGGTTTTGCGTCTTCGGCTCCGGTTTCATCCGGCTCCGGCTCGACCGCAGGTTGTGGCCGTTTGGGAATTTTGGGTTGAACGCCCGGTTGGTTGGGAGGCGGCCTGTCCGAGAAATGCGTCTTGCCGTCCTTGTCCTTCCATTGATAAATCTGGGCACTTGCAGGCAGGGCGGCAGCCAGGCCAAAAACGAGAGCGATGAGCCAGATTGAGCGTTTCACCTTTCTTCTCCTGTGAAGTGCGGCTTACAAGGTGAAGTAGAGCTTTGTATAATGCGCATTTGGCCGAAAGGAAATAAGTCATGCGTGTGATCCAGAAGGCGCTGACATTCGATGATGTCCTTCTTGTCCCCGCTCATTCGGCAGTGCTGCCGCGCGATGTGGAACTGGATACGCGGATAAGCCGCAATATCCGTCTTAATATTCCCCTGGTATCTGCGGCGATGGATACCGTTACCGAGTCGAGGCTTGCCATTGCGCTTGCGCAGGATGGCGGAATCGGCATCGTGCATAAGAATCTTCCTCCGGCAGAACAGGCCGCAGAGGTGCACAAGGTCAAGCGCCACGAATCCGGCGTGCTCAAGGATCCCGTGACCATCGCGCCGACCATGACCGTGGGTGAAGTGATCGAACTTCAGCGCCGTCATTGTTTCTCCGGCGTGCCCGTGGTCGAAGGCGGCAAGGTCGTCGGCATCGTTACCAACCGCGACACGCGATTCGAGACCAAGCTCGATCAGTCTGTCCGCGAGATCATGACTCCGCAGGAACGTCTGGTGACAGTGCGCGAAGGCGCAAGCCTCGATGAAGCCCGCGAGTTGCTGCGCCTGCATCGTCTTGAGCGCGTGCTTGTGCTCAACGACGCGGGTGAGCTTCGCGGTCTCATCACGGTCAAGGACATGATGAAGGCTACCGAACACCCGTTCGCGGCCAAGGATGAACTGGGGCGGTTGCGGGTTGGCGCAGCGCTTGGCGTCGGCGCCGGAACCGAGGAGCGTGCCGAGCTTCTGGCCGAAGCCGGGGTCGATCTGCTCGTCGTTGATACTGCTCACGGGCATTCGCAGGGTGTGCTCGACCGCGTAGCCTGGGTCAAGAAGCATTTTCCGAACATCGATGTGATCGGCGGCAACATCGCCACCGGCGAGGCCGCGCGGGCGCTTGTCGATGCCGGAGCCGACGGCGTCAAGGTCGGTATCGGGCCGGGTTCCATCTGCACTACCCGCATCGTTGCGGGGGTAGGGATGCCGCAAGTCACTGCCATCGATCTCGTTGCCGATGCGCTGAAAGGTTCCGGCGCGCCGCTCGTCGCGGACGGCGGCGTCCGCTTCTCGGGTGACATCGCCAAGGCGATTGCCGCCGGTGCCGATTGCGTGATGCTCGGCGGACTTTTCGCGGGTACCGAAGAAGCGCCCGGCGAAACGGTGCTTTTCCAGGGCCGCTCGTATAAATCGTATCGCGGCATGGGTTCTCTCGGCGCAATGGAGAAGGGCGCGGCGGATCGCTACTTCCAGGACATCACTTCCAATATCGACAAGCTCGTGCCCGAAGGCATCGAAGGCCGCGTACCCTACAAGGGGCCGGTCGCGGCAGTCATTCATCAGTTGATGGGCGGGTTGCGCGCCTCGATGGGCTACCTCGGCTGCGCCAGCATTGGCGAAATGCATACGCGGGCGCAATTCGTCCAGATCAGTTCAGCCGGGATGCGCGAGTCGCACGTCCACGACGTGCAGATCACCAAGGAAGCTCCCAATTACCAGGTCAGTTGACCTTTTTCTTCTACCCGACAGGCGGCTCAGGCCGCCTTTTCTTCCTCACACATATGGCCCACCAGAAAATTCTCATCCTCGATTTCGGCTCCCAGGTCACGCAACTCATTGCTCGCCGCGTGCGCGAAGCCAACGTCTATAGCGAAATCCATCCCAGCGACGTGAGCGACGAGTTCGTCCGCGAATTCGCGCCCCAGGGCATCATCCTCTCCGGCAGCCACGCCAGCACCCACGAAGATCACCAGTTGCGCGCCCCGCAAGCCGTATGGGAATCGGGCGTGCCGGTTTTGGGCATTTGCTACGGTATGCAGACGATGGCCGTGCAATTGGGCGGCGAAGTCAGCTGGTCCGACACGCGCGAATTCGGTTATGCCGAAGTGCGCGCGCACGGGCATGGCCCCTTGTTCGGCGCCGCCGCTGATTTTGTCGATACCCAGGGTCACGGTATGTACAAAGTGTGGATGAGTCACGGCGACAAGGTCACGAAGCTGCCTCCCGGCTTCGCCCTCATGGCTTCCACCGAAAATTGCCCCATTGCCGGAATGTTCGATGCCGAGCGCCGCTATTTTGGCGTCCAGTTTCATCCGGAAGTCACCCACACCATCCAGGGCGCAGTCATGCTTGCCCGCTTTGTGCGGGACATCTGCGGCTGCACGGGCGACTGGATGATGAGCGACTACATCACTGAAGCCATCGAGCACATCCACGAGCAGGTGGGCGACGAAGAGGTCATCCTGGGGTTGTCCGGCGGAGTGGATTCTTCCGTTGCCGCCGCGCTCATTCACCGCGCCATTGGGGATCAACTCACCTGCGTTTTTGTCGATCACGGCCTGCTGCGCCAGAACGAGGCCCGGATGGTCATGGACATGTTTGCCGAGCGGTTGCGCGCCAAGGTCGTGCATATCGACGCATCGGAGCAATTCCTGTCCAAACTCGCCTCCGTGACCGACCCCGAAAGAAAGCGCAAGATCATCGGCCATGAATTCATCGAAGTCTTCCAGGCCGAGGCCCGAAAACTCACCAATGCCCGCTGGCTCGCGCAAGGCACGATCTACCCCGACATCGTTGAATCCGGCGGCACGAAAACACGCAAATCCGCCACCATCAAGAGCCACCACAACGTCGGCGGCCTGCCCGAAACCCTCGGCCTCAAACTGCTCGAACCCCTGCGCGAACTTTTCAAGGACGAAGTGCGCGAACTCGGCGTCGCCCTCGGTCTGCCGCATGAAGTGGTCTACCGCCATCCTTTCCCCGGCCCCGGCCTGGGCGTGCGCATCCTGGGTGAAGTCAAAAAGGAATACGCGGATTTGCTGCGCGCCGCCGATGCCATTTTTATCGACGAACTGCGTTCCACCATCGAACCCCTCAGCGGCAAAAGCTGGTACGACCTCACCAGCCAGGCGTTTGCCGTTTTCCTGCCCGTCAGGAGCGTGGGCGTGATGGGCGATGGCAGAACCTACGAATACGTCGTCTCTCTCCGCGCCGTACAAACCAGCGATTTCATGACGGCAGACTGGACAGAACTGCCCTGGCCGCTCCTCAAACGGGTGTCAAACCGCATCATCAACGAAGTACGCGGCATCAACCGCGTCGTTTACGACGTCTCGGGCAAGCCACCGGCGACTATTGAGTGGGAGTGAGGTGTATTTGCAAGTTATTGATTTAAATTCTTCCCGTTATCTTGCATGGCTAGAGAATGGCACGATAGGTTGCCAGTAATTTTGTTGTCTGAACCAATCCTTGCCGAAACAAAATCTCCAGGTAACGATCAACGTCGATAGGCGGGTTTTTGAGTTGCGCGCGCTGGCGTTGCGCGGCGGTCACCACGGCTGCCGCATCAAGGTCAAATAGATTCTCTGCAAATTCGTCAGGATGCTGAGATTCCACCCCGTAGGAAGCCAATACCTTCGATGGAAAATCCCGCTGATTGAATGTAACGATTACGCTGGCCCTGCAACGAATGGCGGCAGCCAGGACATGGCGGTCGTTGGGATCAGGTAGGGTCAATTCAGCGATGAGTTCTTCGTATCCATCCACGAGGCCATCGGGAATCGCACGATCCATCAGATCGGAAGTACGATCCAACTGCGCGCGAGTGAGATCCTGCCTGTTGAGCAGTAAATTGCGTTTCCATTCTTCATGAATGTTCCGGCTCCAGCGGGCACGGAATCGTCCCGACAGTCCCAGCCTTATCAGAAAGTCGCGTAACGGGGCAGGATAGAGAACGCAGGCATCGAAGATAACGGTAAAAGGCGAATACCTCATTCGTAGCCCATTCTCAGGTCTTGAGCCTGACGGGCGAGTTCAGCCATGGCATCTTCGCTAGCACGGTCGCAGGTCTCTTTGTATTGCATCAAGTCTGAAAACTTGATCCGGCGATGCTTCCCTGTTCGATGAAATGGCAGTGCGCCATCTTCCAATAGTTTGACCAGATGCGGGCGAGATACATTGAGCAGACCTGCGGCCTCTTGGGTCGTCAGTTCCGCATGCACGGGTACGACTTTTACGGCATTGCCGCCCGCCAACTCGGCCAGGATATCGACCAGCAGGCGTAGTGCGGAAGTGGGAAGTTCTACTTGATGAGCCTGGTTTCGGTCATCGAATATCTGAATACGTTGCGTTTCGAAGCGCGTTGCCAGGTAAGCCGCCAAGGCGCGTTGGCCTTGCAGGGCCGCTTGAACTTCCCGCTCGGCGGGTAGCATCATCTTGGTTTGGGCGACTGAAGTCATGACTGTTTCCCAGGCCGGAAGGCTGTCTTTCTTGTATGGCACTTTATTCGAAATAAACAAAATTCGCAATAAACGAAACAAACACAGATCGCATCGCCAG
>JAITMK010000092.1 GCA_031277415.1 Azoarcus sp. | reverse complement strand
GCATATAACGGGGCGAAGAGGGGAACCATGCCAACAATGCACAAGCAAACATCGTGCCAATTTTGTATCTTATTGAAATCGCAAGAAATTTTTGAAAGACCCTTTTCCAGTGTAAAGTATCCCGACACCTTCGCTGCGGGAAGTAGAGATGTTTCAATCCACGCCCGTAACCGAGCGACAACGACGCTTGGAAGAGGTTACGCCTCTCCCAAGCGGGATTATCCCCCTAAAGGGGAGGTTTCAAACCGGAGTTTGTTTACGATGAAAATTGCCACTTGGAACGTCAACTCCCTGAAAGTTCGCCTGTATCAACTCCTGGACTGGCTGGATGCAAACCGCCCGGATGTGCTTTGCCTCCAGGAATTAAAGATGGAAGACAAGGCTTTTCCGGAGGCGGAAATTCGGGCAGCCGGTTATTACGCGGCTTATTCCGGGCAAAAAACCTATAACGGGGTTGCCATTCTCGCCTCTTCGCCGCCAGAGAATGTCACATGCGGCATCCCCGGTTTCAACGATGTTTCAATCCACGCCCGTAACCGAGCGACAACGACGCTTGGAAGAGGTTACGTCTCTCCCAAGCGGGATTCCCCCCCTGAAGGAGGAGGTTTCAAACCGGAGTTAGTTTTCGATGAACAAAAGCGCCTCATTGCCGCAACCGTGGGCGGCCTGCGCATCGTGTGCGGTTATTTTCCCAACGGCCAGACCCCGGGTTCCGAAAAGTTCGCCTACAAGATGGCCTGGCTCGATGCATTGACCCGTTGGCTCAGTACCGAGGCGCTGCCCGCTCATCCGAATCTGGTGCTCGCGGGCGATTTCAACATCGCACCCGAAGCAGCGGACACGCATCCCGAATGGAAAGGGGAAATCCTTGTCTCTCCACCTGAGCGCGCTGCATTCCGTGCACTCGTCGAGTGCGGACTTATCGACTCTTTTCGCCTGTTCGAACAGCCGGAACAGAGCTATACGTGGTGGGACTACCGGATGGGATCTTTCCGGCGCAATTTCGGCATGCGCATCGACCATATTCTGGTTTCCTCGGCATTGCGGAATCTCTGCCGCGCCTGCACGGTGGATAAAACGCCGCGCAAACTGGAACGCCCATCGGATCACACGCCGGTAGTGCTTGAACTGGACTGGCCACACAATCATTAAAAACAAACGCAGCAATCATTTCATATAGCCTGTCGTGATAGACTTCGGTCATTTTTGGCAAGTCCTTTTTCATGAACCTGATCGAGCATATTTCCCGCCAGTTTGAAGATAGCGCCCATGCCAAGCTCGCCGCTATCGAATGGTTGGCCGCGCCTGTGGCAGAGGCCGTGGAAGTCATGACGCAATGCCTGCTCGGCAACGGAAAAATTCTCGCCTGCGGCAATGGCGGTTCGGCCGCCGACGCACAGCATTTCGCCGCTGAACTGGTCAATCGTTTCGAGATAGAGCGCCCGCCGCTGGCTGCCGTGGCGCTGACTACCGACAGTTCGGTGCTGACTTCGATCAGCAACGATTACGAATTCAGCCAAATCTTTTCCAGGCAGGTTTGCGCCCTGGGTCAGGCAGGCGATGTGCTGCTGGCTATTTCGACCAGCGGCAATTCACCCAATGTTCTTACCGCCATCACTGCCGCTCAAGAGCGTGAAATGCGCGTGGTTGCCCTCACGGGAAAAGGCGGCGGAAAGATTGCGGAACTCTTGACACAAAATGACGTCCATGTATGCGTCCCGGCCGACCGTACCGCGCGCATACAGGAAATCCATCTGCTCGTCCTGCATTGTTTGTGTGACGGTATCGACTGTTTGCTACTTGGAGTAGAAACCTGATGAAACTCGCTATAACCGCCCTGGCCCGCCGTACATTGCTCGTCGGCATCATCGCACTCCCCTTCCTGCAAGGCTGCGTTCCCATCATGGTTGCCGGTATCGGAGGTACCGCGCTGGTTGTGACTGATCGCCGCTCTGCGGGAACAGTTGTCGAAGATGAAGGCATCGAATGGAAAGCCCGCGATCTCATGGGAAAGAACTTTGGTTCTTTCAACCATATCAGCGTGACTGCCTACAATCGCACCGTGTTGCTCACCGGCGAGGTTCAGGACGAAAACGTCAAGGCCGAGGCCGGACGTCTGGCAGGCTCGGTGTCGAATGTGCGCGGCGTGATCAATGAATTGGTCATAGGCCCTGCCTCGGGAATAGGGGGGCGCAGTAACGACACCGCCATTTCTGCCAATATAAAGACGCGATTTCTCGGCAACAAGGTTTTCTCGGCGAATCGTGTCAAGGTCGTCACCGAGGCAGGCACTGTTTTCCTGCTTGGAATCGTGACCCGCGCCGAGGGCGATCAGGCGACAGAAATTGCCCGCACCAGCAAGGGCGTCAAGAAGGTCGTAAGAGCATTCGAATACATCAACGAAAGCGAAGCTCAAGCCGTCGACGCCATCACCACTGAAAACAACGCCGATTCCCCGCCGCCCGACTCCGATTTCCCGCCCGAAGCGCCCTGATACTCCCGGTTCGGCTACCCGAAATCAACCGGTAGCGAGCGCATTCAGCAATTTCTGGTGTACGCCGCCGAAGCCGCCGTTGCTCATCACGACCACATGGTCGCCGGGCCGGGCCTCGGCGGCCACGGCGGCAACCAGGGCGGCAAGATCGTCATGGCAGGATTGGTGCGCACCCAGGGGAGCCAACACCGCTTGCACGTCCCATCCAAGGTTGGCGCAATAGCAAAACACCTGATCGGCCAACCGGAGACTGTGTGGAAGTTGATCTTTCATCGTCCCCATTTTCATGGTGTTCGAACGCGGCTCCAACACTGCGATGATTCTCGCTACGGGGCCGACCTTGCGGCGCAGACCGTCGAGCGTAGTAGCGATGGCGGTGGGATGGTGGGCAAAATCGTCGTAAACCGTCACGCCCCCCGCTTCGCCGAACACTTCCATGCGGCGCTTGACATTCCTGAATTCGGACAAGAACTTCAGGCCGTCGGTGATCGACACTCCAACGTGACGCGCTGCAAGGAGTGCCGCGCAAGCATTGGCCCGGTTATGCGCGCCGGTGAGTTCCCATTGCGTGCGGCCAACTTCCTCACCATTTTCACCATAGATGATGAGGCTGCCGTCGGCATCGTTACCTTCCGCGCGCCAATCGTCTTTCCAGCCATTGAACCAATCCACGGGTGTCCAGCAACCGCGCGCAAGCACACGTTTCAGGCTCTCCTCGCGCGCATTCGCAATGATGCGGCCTGTGGCAGGCAAAATACGCGCGAGATGATGAAATTGCGTCTCGATCGCTGCAAGATCCTGAAAAATATCTGCATGATCGAATTCCAGATTATTCAAAATCACGGTGCGCGGACGATAGTGGACGAACTTGGATCGCTTATCGCAAAACGCAGTGTCGTACTCGTCGGCTTCGATCACGAACAGAGGCGTTTTGCCGAGACGCGCAGAGACTCCAAAATCCACCGGCACTCCGCCGAT
Source organism: Azoarcus sp. (assembly GCA_031277415.1). Taxonomy (GTDB): domain Bacteria; phylum Pseudomonadota; class Gammaproteobacteria; order Burkholderiales; family Rhodocyclaceae; genus WRNU01. The sequence continues at coordinate 19,479 of JAITMK010000092.1, read as the reverse complement.
CAGAAAACCGGGATTGAGTCCGGCTTTCTCAAGCAGGAAGGCAAGCATGGCAGCCGTGGTGGTCTTGCCATGCGTGCCTGCCACGCCTAATACCCAGCGCCCCTGCAAGACATTCTCGGACAGCCATTGCGGGCCGGACACATAGGGCAATCCCATATCGAGAATCGCCTCCAGCAAGGGATTACCGCGGGAAATGGCGTTTCCGATGACGAAAACGTCCGGTTTGAGGCCCGTTTGAGCGGCATCGAACCCTTCGGTAAGCATGATGCCTGCCGCTTTCAACTGATCGCTCATCGGCGGATATACATTGGCGTCGCATCCCGTCACCTTGTGCCCGGAAGCCACTGCCAATTGTGCAACGCCGCCCATGAAAGTGCCGCAAATACCAAGAATGTGAATGTGCATGGAGAGTAAAAAACCAAAAAAGTAAAAAGAGAGAAGAAAAGCGCCCCGTGTAGAATGCGCGAAATTCTACTCGAAGGCGCTTTCCTCTTTCATGACGGAATACGGTTTCCCTCCGCGCGGCGCGCAACGCCGCCGCGAAATTGCCGCGCTGGCCGCGCGCATGATGGCCGAAGACGGCATCGACGATTTCGGTTTTGCCAAGCGCAAGGCGGCTCGCCAACTCGGCATAAGCGAGGGCGCGTCCGCTTCCCTGCCAACCAATGCCGAAATCGAAACAGAACTGCGCCGCTGGCAAACCCTGTATCAAGCCAGGGAACTTGCGGAGCGGCTGGCCGATATGCGGCAGGCGGCAGCGGAACTGATGCGCCTGCTGGATAAATTCAGACCCTATCTGACCGGCAGCGCACTCGATGGCACTGCCGGACGCTACGCGGAGATTGAAATCGAACTGTTCCCGGAAAGCGCCAAAGATGTCGAAATTTTTCTCCTCGATGCCGCTTTTCTTTTTGAACACCGTGAAGTGCGCAAAACGCCGCCCGACACGCCGGAAGCGGTACTCGCCCTGGAGTGGAAGGACATCCCGGTACGGCTGTCCATTTACCCCGCCCCGGTAGAACGCCACCGGCGGCAGCCCCGCGCGCGTCTGGCTCAGGTCGAAGCTTTGATCGCCGCATCATCGCTCTGCGAAAATATCACCTGAAAAGGTGCGTCGCGCACCATTCAGGCGCTTCATTCAGGAGTGCGATCTCCTCATCCGCAGTTGCCATCTCCTCAATCCTCCTCGCCGTTCAGGTCGGGAAGACGGAACAGCGTTCGGATCATAACAGTAGACAAATTGTTACGATCTGTTCCAAACTCCATCCATGACGCAACAAAAAACCCGTAAAGCTCCACCTCCCCCGCAACACCGAATATTGGTTTTGCACGGACCGAACCTCAATCTGCTCGGCACGCGGGAGCCCGAAGTGTATGGACGTACAACGCTGGCCGACATTCACATCGCGATGGAGTCACGAGCCCGCGCGAACAGCGTACAACTCGAATCCTTCCAGAGCAATCATGAAGGCCAATTGATCGACCGCGTCCAGGCAGCCGCCGCCGAAGGCATCGACTTCATCATCATCAATCCTGCGGCCTACACCCACACCAGCATTGCCTTGCGCGATGCCCTGGCCGCCGTGCGGATTCCGTTCGTAGAAGTGCATTTATCAAACATCCACGACCGCGAACCTTTTCGCCACCACTCGTACTTTTCCGATTGCGCCGTAGGCGTAATTTGCGGCCTGGGTGTCCAGGGTTATCTGGCCGCCGTGGATTTTGCCGTCACCCGATTGCGCGAGCAGGCAGGCTAGGGCTGCTGTACAGGCACCTCCGCCCGAACGCCTTCCCGCCCCACTTACCGAGAGAACGACATGGATTTGCGAAAACTCAAGAAGCTCATCGACCTTACTCAAGAGTCGGGTATCTCCGAACTTGAAATCACCGAGGGCGAAGAGAAAGTGCGCATCGTCAACAAGTACCCGGCAAGCGCGCAAATCAGTATGTCGGCGCCCGTCGCTGATATTCCTCCTCCGCTGCCCGCTGCCGCCACGCCGGATGCCGAAGAAACCAAAAACATCGAGCTGCCTCCCGGCCACGTCCTGAAATCGCCGATGGTCGGCACGTTCTATCGCGCCACCGCGCCGGGTGCAGAACCGATGACCGATGTCGGGCAAAGCATCAAGGTCGGCGACCGCCTGTGCATCATCGAGGCGATGAAGTTGATGAACGAAATCGAAGCCGAAGTCGCCGGTGTCGTCAAGGCGATACTGGTCGAAAACGGCCAGCCGGTCGAATTCGGACAACCCTTGTTCGTCATCGGTTAAAGCAGCATGTTTGAGAAAATTCTCATCGCCAATCGGGGCGAAATCGCGTTGCGAGTGCTGCGCGCCTGCCGCGAACTCGGCATAAAGACCGTCGCCGTGCATTCCGAGGCCGACACCGAGGCCAAATACGTCAAGCTCGCCGACGAGTCGGTCTGCATCGGCCCCGCGTCTTCTACGCAGAGCTACCTGAACATTCCTGCCATCATCTCCGCAGCAGAAGTCACCGACGCCGAGGCCATTCACCCCGGTTACGGTTTTCTCTCCGAGAACGCCGACTTCGCCGAACGGGTAGAGCAATCAGGTTTCGTTTTCATCGGGCCGCGCCCGGAAACGATCCGGCTCATGGGGGACAAGGTTTCCGCCAAGAACACGATGAAAACAGCAGGCGTACCCTGCGTGCCCGGCTCGGACGGCGCGCTGCCGGATGATTCCCGCGAAGTCATCAAGATCGCCCGCTCCATAGGCTACCCCGTCATCATCAAGGCGGCGGGCGGAGGCGGCGGGCGGGGAATGCGGGTAGTGCACACCGAAGCGGCGCTCCTGAACGCCGTGTCGATGACCCGCACCGAAGCGCAAGCCGCCTTTGGAAATGCCACGGTATACATGGAAAAATTCCTCGAAAACCCGCGCCATATCGAAATTCAGGTCATGGCTGACCAGCACGGGCATGCAATCCACCTCGGCGACCGCGACTGCTCGATGCAGCGCCGCCACCAGAAAGTGATCGAGGAAGCCCCGGCTCCGGGCATCGACCGCAAGCTGATCGCCTCCATTGGCGAGCGTTGTGCCAAGGCATGCCGCAAAATCGGCTATCGTGGCGCGGGCACCTTCGAATTCCTTTACGAGAACGGAGAGTTTTACTTCATCGAGATGAACACGCGGGTGCAGGTCGAACATACCGTTACCGAATTCGTTACCGGCATCGACATCGTCCAGACCCAGATCAGGGTCGCTGCGGGCGACAAACTGCGCCTCAGCCAGCGGGACATTGTGACGCGCGGCCATGCCATCGAGTGCAGGATCAATGCCGAAGACCCGTTCAAGTTCACTCCTTCGCCGGGACTGATCACCAACTGGCACGCTCCGGGAGGTCCCGGCGTGCGGGTAGACTCGCACGTCTACAGCGGCTACAGGGTGCCTTCACATTACGATTCGATGATCGGCAAACTCATCGTTCACGGCGATACGCGCGAACAGGCCATTCGGCGCATGCGGATCGCGCTCTCGGAAATGGATGTGGCCGGAATCAAGACCAACATCCCGTTACACCGGGAATTGATGCTCGACACCTGTTTCATCGAAGGCAAAGTCAGCATCCATTACCTCGAAGAACGCCTCGACGACCTGATCGGCGTCAAGAGCGGCAAACAGTAAATCACGAAATACGGGAAACGACAGGTATGCCGGTTTGGCTTTCCGTAGCCGTTGAAGCTCCAGCCGAGAGCGCCGAGGCGCTCTCGGAAGCGTTGATGGAAACAGGCGCGCTCTCGGTCTCCATCGAGGACGCCGATGCCGGTACGAAAGCCGAAACGCCGCAATTTGGCGAACCCGGCCAGGCGGTAGCAAAACTGTGGGCGCGCTGCCGGGTCATTGCGCTGTTCGATTCTGCCGACCGTCCTGCGCTGGCGGCGCGCGTTGCCAGAGCCGCCGCAGGAATCATTGCCGCGCCGCCGTCTTTCACCGTCGAAGAAGTTGCCGAGCAGGACTGGGTACGTATCGTGCAAAGCCAGTTCGACCCCATCCGTATCACGGATCGCCTCTGGATCGTGCCATCCTGGCACAAGGCACCGGAACCCGGCGCAATCAACATCGAACTCGATCCCGGCATGGCCTTTGGAACCGGTTCGCACCCGACGACCCGGCTCTGCCTGGAATGGCTGTGCAAGACCGTCAGGCCCGGTGCATCCGTGCTCGATTTCGGTTGCGGTTCTGGCATTCTTGCCATTGCCGCCGCCCGTCTCGGCGCAACGTCGGTACTCGGAGTCGACATCGACGAACGCGCAGTGGAAGCCGCGCGGGAGAACGTCGCGCGTAACGGCGTATCCAGCATGGTGTGCGTACAACATTCCGGCGTACCATTTGAAACAACGTTCGATCTCGTTGTCGCCAACATCCTCACCAATCCGCTCTGTGTGCTGGCTCCCGCCATTGCTGCCCGGGTCGCCCCCGGCGGACAGGTGGCACTCTCCGGGGTGCTCGAACAGCAGGCCGCCCAGGTCATCGATGCCTGGGCTGCATGGATACCCCTTGAAATCGGCGGTGTACAGGAAGAATGGGTTCGTCTGGAGGGAATCCGTCCTTTATCATAAATACAGTAAACATAAGAAAACCATCTCTAGAACAGACGATGATTTATTATTAGCAGTTTGCAAGACCATAGTTCGTAGCCGATGTTGACTCGCTGCCCAGGTTGCCAGACCGTATTCCGGCTTACGTCGGAACAATTGCTCGCCCGTCAGGGCCGGGTACGTTGTGGCAGTTGTCTGCACCCCTTCAACGCACTCGATCATCTGGCCGAGGCCGATCCCAAGGCCGGGCAGCAATCCCCCCCCCCTCCGTCCAAAACTCCGCCCTCCCCCTCTGCTACGGCAAAAGCCACCGCAAAAGCATCCTCCGGCACCAAACGCAGCGCGGTTCAACCGTCTCCCGCGCTCGAAGTCTCACCAAATACCAAGCCTGTTCTTGCACCAATTATCAGGAAAACTTCGCAGCGTTCGTTGAGCGAACTCGATTTTTCGTCTTCGATCGACACGCAGTCCAGGGTTCCAAAACCGACGCTGCAAGGGCCTGCTTCGCAGAATTTCCCGCCTCTGGATCAGAGTGTGACCGCTACGGTCGTGCCTGCTCCCGTTCAGATTCCGGCCCCCACTCCGACCAAAGCCGCGCCTACGCCCAAGGCTCCACCCTTGCCTCCGCCGGAAATACCGCCTCCGGCCCAGGCAGAGCCGCCTCCGCCGGAAATACCGCCGCCAGTTCAGGCAACGCCACCTTCGCCAGAGATATTGCCGCCCGCCTCGGCAGCACCGCCTTCGCCGGAGATGTCGCCGCTCGCTTCGGCAGTGCCTTCTTCGCCTTTGCCGGAAATACCACCCCTTTCCCTGGCGCCGCCTTTATCCAGGATGCCGCCATCCACCGAGGAGTCGCTTTCACCACAGGAAGAATTCCTGCCCTCTGTCACGCGAAACCGGGAAAGCCGGGAAAGAAAACAGGATAAGTCCCAGAGAAAACCTCGCAACAAGCAACAAAAACAGGCAAAACCTGCCACGCAGAGTCGGCTGGCTTCCACTCTCCTCTGTATCGGCAAAGCCCTGGAGGAACGTACAAGATGGAGCAAACGGGGACGTAAACGCGGCTTGTTTTCGAGAGCAAAAAACGAGACGGTCGATCACGAGGTTTTAAGCGAGGTTTTTTCAAAACTCGGAATCGAAACCAAGATCGACCAGATCGAGGCCGAATTCAATGCTGAAGCCAAGGCAGCCCGCACGGCAACCCGCAAAAAGGAACCTGTCGCGGCTATCCCGCCCAAGGAGCAAGATCTTCCCTCCCAGTTCGATGAAGCCTACGGCAAGATCGCCAAGTACGGTCGTCATCACAAGCTCTGGTCTGCTGCCGTCTGCATATTGGGAGTTATTTTTGCCCTCCAGGTGGCTTTCCTGTCTCGCCACGCTATCGCCCACTCGTTCCCCGGTACGCGCCCCATGCTGGTTTCGCTTTGCAAGACCCTCGGTTGCGCCATGCCGTTGCCGAGTGATGCTTCAAAGATAATACTCCATGGTGGGGGGTTTTTGTGGCGCAGCGACAACCGGTACACCCTCTATGTCAAGATGGAGAACAGCGCCAGTTTCGAGCAAAGTTGGCCGAATCTCGAATTAACCCTCAAAAACAACATCAAGCAACCACTTTCCCGCCGCATCCTCACGCCTGCCGACTGGGTTCCGCCCGAAAAGCTCTCTCAGGATGCCGGTATGGCCCCGCGAAGCATTATCGAGATAAATATGGAACTGGAAGTCACAGGATTCGTCCCGAGCAATTATGATTTGGGATATTTTTACCCTTGAGACTGCCGGTCATTCTGACCAGGGATCTTCACCAAAAGCGGACCGAAACATTGCTGCGATTTCCGCTCGTCCGGAACTGTGATTCTGTCCACCTCGGTGATTGATTTTGAGCGCGCCCATCACGGCGGCAAGACGCCCGCAGGAGAGCCAGTCCCATCCCTGCTCGATGCCGTGGAGCAGCCCGGCGCGATAAGCATCGCCGCAACCGGTAGGATCGACTATGGCAACGGGAGGCACGGCAGGCACTTCGATGCGCTCGCCGTCGGCATGGATATAGGAACCTTCACTTCCGCGCGTCACGATGAAAGCTTCCACCCTGGCGGCAAGCGACTCGATGCTCTGGCCGGTCTTGTCGCACATGAGTTGCGCCTCGTAGTCGTTGACCGCGCAGTAACGGGCAAGCTCCAGGCAACGCAGAAGTTCGACGCCCGAGAGTATCGGCAGCCCCTGGCCGGGATCGAACATGAAAGGCACGGCAATTTCGGCCAGACCCTCAACATGCCGTAACATGCCTTCGCGCCCGTCTGGCGCGACGATGGCAAGCCGCGGCTGCCTTTCACTGGCTGCGCGCACGTCGTTCTGGTGCGAGAACAGCATTGCCCCTGGATGAAACGCGGTAATCTGATTATCATCCACGTCGGTCGTAATGAATGCCTGCGCGGTAAACGTTTCCGGCACATGGCGCACATATTCCTGGCTCAAACCGAGCCCATCGAGTCTTTGCCGATAGTCCCCGGCGTCATCGCCTACCGTGGCTATAATCAGAGGGTCGGAGCCGAGCAGGCGCAGGTTGTAAGCGATATTGCCTGCGCAACCACCGAAATCGCGCCTCAATTCCGGCACAAGAAAAGAAACATTCAGAATGTGAATCTGTTCAGGCAAAATATGGTTTTTGAAGCGATCCCCAAAAAACATGATATTATCATAAGCGATCGAGCCGCAAACGAGAATAGACATAAAAACACTCCGTTATCCGACTGAATGGTGGCTCATTGTAAGGAATACGATCATTTTCTGCATGTCTGGGTTTTCTCCATGATGAAACAAATATCTTTCCCGGTCATCTAACAAAATCCCGCATTCCGTTCTTATACTTTTGGTTTCTCTCATACAGATTTCTTTTATGCTCACTCACCCCCAATTCGATCCTGTCGCCTTTTCCATCGGCCCGCTCAGTGTTCGCTGGTATGGGCTGGCTTATGTTTTCGCCTTCATTTTCTTCATCATCCTTGCCCGTCTGCGCGCACGCCGCAGGCCGGAAATGGGCTGGAATACCCAGTCTATCGACGATATGCTTTTTTACGGCATATTCGCTATCATCATCGGCGCACGCTTGGGAGAAGTTCTGTTTTTCCAGCCTGCCTATTATTTCGCACACCCCGCCGAAATCTTCGCCATATGGAATGGCGGCTTGAGTTTTCACGGCGGCTTCCTCGGCGTACTGGTTGCAATGTGGATTTATGCCCGTCGCCATGGCCGCAGTTTCTGGGAAATCACCGATTTCATTGCGCCGACGATTCCCATCGGGCTGGCTTTTGGCCGGGTAGGCAATTTCATCAACGGCGAATTGTGGGGCCGCCCTATGAGCGAGGCGTTACCCTGGGCGATGCATTACCCGTGGGTCGATGGCTTGCCGCGCCACCCCTCACAGATTTATCAGGCTGCCGGTGAAGGCTTGTTGTTGTTCGTGTTGCTGTGGTGGTTCGCGTCCCGCCCCCGCCCTCTGAGAGCTGTGTCCGGTTTTTTCCTTATCGGCTACGGCGTATTGCGCTTCGCCGCCGAATTCTTCCGTAATCCCGACCCGGGCATCTTCAGTGAACTCGGTTTGGAGTGGACCACCGCGCAGTGGTTATGTTTGCCGATGATCGCTGTCGGGGTATATCTGATGATCCATGCGTATGTCATACGTCGCTCTAACCGGTAAGCATCACACTTTGCTAAGGAGCATCTGCATTACACTATTTTCACCGCTTGTCATCCTGCGCGAAGTCGCAGGATCCACACAGCGTCTGGATTCTGCGACTTCGCTTCGCGTTGCGCTGCAATGACGGTTTTGCAGAGTTCCCCTAAAACGAAAGGAGTTCCTATGTCGTCGAGCCTGGTTGCGAGAAGTTTGTCCCGGATGCGCGCCATCGTCGCTCAGGCTACCCATAAACCGGGTGAACCGTCACAGAAGGAACTTGTCCGTATTCGCAAACAACTCGAAGAGTGCGCCGCAGAACTGGGCGGTGAAGTATCCACGAGACAGCGCGCGGCACAGTTGGCCGACACATACCTGCGCCTCGATGAGAATGGGCGGCGTGCCATGCTCAAGATGATCGCTCTCGATTTTGGCCCGGACCCCCAGGCCATCGCCAAGGCACATGCTGCTTATCAGGAAACCATCGGCTCCGACAGCCAATGGGAAGCCGAAGCGCAATTGCGCATGGCGATGCGCTCAAAGCGGTTACGCATTCTTACCCAATTCAATGCCATCCCGCAGGGGGTGAAATTTCTCGTCGACCTACGCGCTGATTTATTGCGTTTCGCCGCCAACGATCCTTTGCTCAAACCGCTCGACCGTGAGCTTGAAACCCGATTCGCCGCGTGGTTCGATGTCGGTTTTCTCGAACTTCAGCGGATTACCTGGGAGTCTCCTGCGGCGCTGCTCGAACGGCTGGTCAAATACGAAGCCGTGCACGCGATCAGTTCGTGGCAAGACCTGAAAAACCGCCTGGACTCCGACAGGCGCTGCTACGCTTTTTTCCATCCACGAATGCCGCTGGAACCGCTGATCTTCGTACAGGTAGCCCTTACGGAATCATTGGCCGACAACGTTCAACGCCTGCTCGACATCCGTGCCCCGCTTGGAAATGCCACCAAGGCAGATACGGCGATTTTCTACTCGATCACCTCTTCACAAGCCGGGTTGCGCGGCGTGTCGTTTGGCAACTTCCTGCTCAAGCGCGTCATCGACGATTTGCAGCGTGACTTTACGCGTCTGCGCACGTTTTCCACCCTGTCACCGATTCCCGGCCTCATCCGGTGGGTCAAGCAAAACCCGCAAAACCTCTCCCTGGCCTTTACTGCCTCGGACTGGAAAAAACTGACGCCAGAAGGCGTTCCCCGGGAGATGAATCAGCTTATTGCGTTTCTGGCGGATGACGCTGAATGGACAAAACGCGACTCTTTGGCTTCGGCCCTGCAAACCCCTTTGATGCGGCTGGCTGCACACTATCTGGTTAAGGTGCGGCACGGTGAGTATCCGGCCGATTCCGTGGCCCGATTCCATCTCGGAAACGGCGCACAAATCGAGCGTCTGAACTGGCTGGCCGACACTTCGGAAAAAGGTTTTGCCCAATCATGGGGAATGATGGTCAATTACCTCTACGATCTCGATCATCTCGAAGAAAATATCGAAGCTTACGCGCGTGACGGCAGGATCTACACTTCGTCGGCAGTACGAAAACAGGCGAAGATTTGACAGCGACGATCTCCAAAGACCAAAGCTCATGCGCTTTCTGACTTTCTTCTCCAACGCGCCGATCAGGATCAAAATCCTGCTCATCAGCATGATCGTACAAGTCGTGCTGCTTTCGCTGTTGATTGTAAATAGCATACGGCTGGTAGACGACGCGGCACGCGCCAATCTGGAAAACTCGATCAGTCACAGCGCGAATCTATTGAGCGCGATGGCCGTCCCCTTCATCAATCAGTCCGATTTCACCCCCTTGCAGGGCACTTTGGGCGTGTTTCTTTCCGGGGCTGAAAACGACGGAGTCGTTTATGTCCGCCTGGGCGACAGTGCAGGCAATATTCTATTGAACGCGGGCGCTCCGGAAATGACCACGCTTCCTCCCCCCGATGTCAGCGCCAACAACAAAGAAATCGGCAACCTGTTCGATCAGCCGGTCGTTCATGTGCGCCTTCCGTTGCTGCTTTCCCGCAACGAACCCGGCTTTCTTCAGTTCGGAATCTCCAATGCAAGCCTGTCCGCAGCCCGGAAAACCATTCTGACGCAAAGCACGCTCATTGCCATGGCCGCGATCCTTGCAACATTCATTTTGTTCTCGATTTTCGGGCGCCTGTTGACCAGGCGGCTGATGCGCATGGAAACCGCCATTCAGGCTCTGTCCAAAGGCCGGTTCGACTGCCGGATTCAAGATGAGGGCATGGGCGAAATTGTCGGCCTCGCCCGTCATTTCAACGCCATGTCTGCCGCGCTTCAGCAGCAATTCAACAAGTTGCAGCACACGACGGAACATCTGAAAGCAAACAATGAACGCTATGCCCTGGCAATCCGTGGCGTCAATGATGGTCTGTGGGACTGGGATATTGCCGCTAACAGGGCAAATTACTCCTCCCGTTTCTGCGAAATACTCGGACATCCTGCCGACGCCTCGGTATCCGGCGACACTCTTCTGGAAGCGCCGACAACGTTTTTTACCATATGCCTGCACCCGGATGAGTCCATTATTTTCCGTACCCGCATGACCGAACACCTGAAAGGCATCAGCCCGCAATTCGTGCTGGAACATCGCATCCGCCACGAAGACGGCAGCTATCGCTGGATCATGACCCGCGGCGTGGCACAGCGCAACGAGCAGGGCAGAGCCGTCCGGATGGCAGGATCGATCAGCGACATTCATTTGCGCAAGTGCGCCGAGCACCAACTACAACACGATGCCATGCGCGACGTGCTCACCGGCCTGCCAAACCAGCCGCTGTTCATCGAGCATCTGAGGCAGGCACTGGCGCAGCGGGAACGTGACCCTGACTTTCGTTTCGCCGTGCTGGCGCTCGATTTCGAACGCTTTCATCTCATCAACGACAGCTACAGTCATGCGACGGGCGATCACCTGCTGCGTCAGGTTGCCGACCATCTCGGCAGAACATTGCGGAGCGGCGACATCCTTGCCCGCCTGAGCGCCGATCAATTCGCCATCCTGTTGCATGACCTGTCTTCCACGGACGAGGCGCTGGAAACCGCGAAATCATTGCTCGATCTGCCCGCATTTACCGTTCTGGGTTCCTGGCAGGCATTGCACATCCGGTGCCGGATCGGCGTGGCAATGAGCGATGACGGCAACGATGCCGAAACCCTGCTGCGTGATGCCGACAATGCGTTGCAATCCGCACGCCATAACCCTTCCACGCCGATACAGGTTTTTCAGGCTTCAATGCACGACAAAGTATTGAACCGGCTCACGCTCGAAACCGAATTACGCGACGCGTTGGCAGAAGAGAAACTGACTGTCGCCTATCAACCCATCATTCGCCTATTCAACTCCAATATCGTCAGTTTCGAGGCGCTCGCGCGCTGGCAACACCCTCAACAGGGTTTTATTTCACCGAACATTTTCATTCCACTGGCCGAATCCCTTGACCTGGTGCACAAGCTGGGCATGTTTGTGCTCAATCGCGTCTGCCTCGACATCAAGAAATGGATCAGTCAGGCCGGAATCGACAATGTATATCCGATCAGTGTCAACCTCTCGGCCCGCCAGCTCTCACGGCCCAATCTCGCTTCCGAGTTGCTCGACACCATCGCCGGTCACGGCCTGACACCCGAACTGCTGCGCTTCGAAGTGACGGAAAGCCTGTTTGCCCATTCCGGAGGCCCGGCTACCGAAACCCTGCAAAAACTGCGCGAAACCAAAATCGTGGTGTTGATCGACGATTTCGGAACCGGCTATTCCGCACTCAATTACCTGCATACCCTGCCATGCGACATTCTCAAACTGGACGGCTCTTTCGTCGACGCAATTTCCGTCGACTCGCGTCTGCGCGCCATCGTCCGGCACAGTATCGGTCTGGCTCACGATCTGGGCATGACTGTCATCGCGGAAGGTATCGAAAGCGAGACTCAATCGCTGACGCTGCGTTCCATCGGCTGTGATTTCGGCCAAGGGTTCCTGTTCTCGAAACCGGTACCGGCCGAAGACGCTCTTCAACTACTGCTTGCCGCCGCCAAAAACAAGACATAGGGAACCTCCGCATTACCCTACTTTCACCATCCGTCATCCTGCGCGAAGTCGCAGGATCCACGCGGTGTGTGGATTCTGCGACTTCGCTTCGCTACGCGCAGAATGACGAAAGGAGTTTTGCGGGGATTCCAAAAAGTGCCCCGTTACTTTTTGAAAAGTATGCTGATACTTTTTGGAAAGTATGCCCATGACTTTTTTTCGCGCTGCGTACCGCTTCCGAACACCCTGCTACAAAACGGTACCAACGCATACCGTGTATCCTTTATGCTTCAACACAGAAACCAGAAACAATTTTGGGCGTCCAAGTCATGAAACATACTGTCAATATCAATCAACGTATCCGGCCACGCCGCCTTTTGATCGTGCTGGGCATCATCGTCCTGGGCTCCTGCGGCTGGTTGGCCGCTTCAACTCTGCGCGGTAACGACGATCCGACTGCCAATTACCAGCTTACCGTCGTCCAGCGCGGAGACATCGAAGATGTCGTCACCGCCACCGGCACCTTGCAGCCGCGCGAATACGTCGACGTCGGCGCGCAGGTTTCCGGGCAGCTTCAGAAAATCCACGTCAAGGTCGGCAGCCAGGTACAGGAAGGCGATCTGCTGGCCGAAATCGACTCGACCGTCTATCTCTCCCGCGTGGATGCCTCGCGCGCGCAACTGCGCAACCAGCGCGCACAATTGAAGGAACGTGAAGCCCAACTCGCCCTCGCGCGAATCCAGTTTCAACGGCAGACGGCACTGATGGCCGAAAACGCCACAGCGGAAGAAAGCCTGCAAACGGCGGAAGCCACGCTGAAGTCCGCCGAAGCCTCGCTCGAAGCCTTGCGCGCGCAAATCGAACAGACCGAATCCAGCCTGCGTGGAGACGAAGCCAACCTGCAATACGCACGCGTGCTCTCCCCGATGACGGGCACGGTCGTTTCGATCACCGCGCGGCAGGGGCAAACGCTCAACACCAACCAGCAGGCGCCGATCATCCTCCGAATCGCCGACCTGAGCGTGATGACCGTGCGCACCCAGGTCTCGGAAGCCGACGTGGGACGCCTTCGCCCCGGCATGGAAGCGTACTTCACGACCCTCGGCAGCCAGAACAAACGCTGGTACGGCAAGCTCGACCAAATCGAACCGACGCCGACCATCACCAACAACGTCGTGCTCTACAACGCACTGTTCGACGTCCCCAATCCCGGCGAGCGCCTGATGACCGATATGACGGCGCAAGTGTTTTTCATCGTCGCCCAGGCGAAGAATGCGCTTCAAATCCCGATGGCATCCTTGCAACAAAACCGGCCTCCGAAAGCCGACAACCGTGACGGCAAACAAGCCTCCACCGACTCGTCGCGCCCCAAACCTCCCTCCGCCGAAGGCGCGCCGCGCGTGCGGCACGGCACGGTCAAGCTCCTCGAAGCCAATGGGAAAATCACGGATCACGACATCGAAATCGGCGTCACCAACCGCATCGTTGCGGAAGTCGTTGGCGGCCTTTCCGAAGGCGATAAAGTCGTCTCCGGCCTTGCAAGCGCCGGAGCGCCACAAGGCGCAGGCGGCAGCGGCGTTCCGCGCCGGATGATGGGCGGGCCGCGCTTATGAGCACATCAGGACGAGAGGCGGGCGCTCCCCCGCTGATCGAACTCTCCGGCATTACGCGCAGCTTCGGTGAAGGCGAACTCCGCACCCAGATCTTGCACGGCATCGATCTGACCCTCTATCCCGGTGAATTCGTCGCCATCGTCGGAGCATCGGGTTCGGGCAAATCGACGCTGATGAACATCCTCGGCTGTCTCGACCGCCCCACTTCCGGCGTCTACCGCTTCATGGGCCGCGACGTGGCCGGTTTCGACCGCGATGAACTGGCCCGGATGCGCCGGGAAACCTTTGGTTTCGTCTTCCAGAGCTACAACCTTCTGCGCGGCAGCAGCGCACGCGAAAATGTGGAAGTCCCGGCCGTCTATTCCGGCATGCCGCCTGCCGAGCGCCACGAGCGCGCAGAAAAACTCCTCACCTCCCTCGGCCTCAGCGAGCGCATCACCTACCGCCCCGGACAACTCTCCGGCGGGCAACAGCAACGTGTCTCGATTGCGCGCGCGCTGATGAACGGCGGAAGGGTGATCCTGGCCGATGAGCCGACCGGCGCCCTGGACAGCAAGAGCGGCGAAGAAGTCATGAAACTGCTCACGCAACTGTCCGCCGAAGGTCACACCATCATTCTGATTACCCACTCGCATGAAGTCGCCGCCATGGCGAAGCGCATCATCGAAATCCGCGATGGCCGCATCACTGCCGACCCCGGCCCATGCCCCCCCGTCGGCCCGGAACCCGACTTCTCTCCGCACACCGACCGCAGCTCTCCGATGACGGACGTCACCGAAGCCACCCGCACGGCCTTGCGGGCGCTGCGTGCGAACATCTTCCGTTCCGCGCTCACGCTGCTGGGCATCGTCATTGGCGTAGCCTCGGTCATTGCCATGCTTGCCATTGGCGACGGCGCAAAACAAAAAGTTGTCGACCAGATCAGCGCAATGGGCACAAACCTGCTCGTGGTGCGCCCCGGCGCACCCAACCAGCAGCGCGGGCGAGAGACCCCCTCCACACTGGTCATCGAAGACGTGAAGGCCATCGGCGGAGTGAAGAAATCCGGCGAAACAGAGAAGACCGGTGGAATAGAAAACGTCACTGCCGCCTTGCCGGAGCAAGGCGTCACAGTCACCCTGCGTTTCGGCAATATTGATCACCGCACCAGTGTCACTGGCACTTCCCATGAGTACGAGAAGGCCCGCAACTGGGACGTTGCGAACGGAACCTTCTTCAGCGAAGAAGACGAGAAACAATCCGCGACCGTTGCGGTCCTTGGACAGACCGTGACAAACGCGCTGTTCCCAGGAACCAACCCGGTCGGGCAATTCGTACTGGTCGACAAAATTCCTTTCCAGGTCATCGGCGTAATGACGCCCAAGGGCGCATCGGCAATGGGGCAGGATCAGGACGACGTGGTGTTCATCCCCTATACCACGGACAGCACGCGCGTTTCCGGCCAGCGTCACCTGAGGAACATCACCGTTGCGGTAACCGACGTCTCCCGCATCGATGAAACCCAAGCGGCTATCCATGCGTTGGTACTCGCGCGGCACGGAATAGAAGACTTCCAGATTCGCAATATGTCCTCGATCATCGACGCCGTATCGGAAACCCAGGACACGCTCACCGTCCTGCTCGGCGCGGTGGCGGCCATCTCTCTGCTGGTCGGGGGCATCGGAGTCATGAACATCATGCTGGTCTCCGTCACCGAGCGCACCCGCGAAATCGGCATCCGCATGGCGACCGGCGCGCGGATGCGCAACATCCTTCAACAATTTCTCATCGAGGCGCTGGTCGTCTCCGCGCTCGGCGGCCTGATTGGCGTCGTGCTGGGGCTGTCCGCCGCCGCAATCATCGAAACTTTCGGTACTTCCATCAAATATTCCGCCTTGCCGGTCATGCTTGCCTTCGGCTGCGCCTTTGCCACCGGGCTGATGTTCGGCTACCTGCCCGCGCGCAAGGCCGCCCGGCTCGATCCGGTCGTGGCACTGGCATCGGAGTAAAAAACGACATGAAAACCCCTGCCCTCCTTTGCACCGTGTTGTTCGTCACCGCCTGCTCCTTTACGGACCCCATCACGCGCCCGGACATTGCCCTGTCGGAACAATGGCTGGAAGCCACGCCCACCACCGATGCGGCGATCCCCTCTGCCGAGTGGTGGCGCAGCTTCGAATCCTCCAGGCTCGACGCTCTCATCGCCGAAGCCTTTGAAGGCAACCCCGACCTGCGCGCCCAGGGCGAACGGGTCATCCAGGCGGAACTGGCCCTGCGCGTAGCAAACGCTTCGCTCTTCCCCAGCCTGAATCTCTCCGCCAACAGCAACCGGAACTACAACGATGGCAACTCGGGCGGCACCTCTACCACCCGGAAAGGCACCACGCTCAACCTGGCAGCCAGCTACGAAGTCGACCTGTGGGGCCGGGTTTCCGCCTCCATCGCCAGCGGCGAAGCCAGCCTGATCGCCAGCCGTCACGACTACGACGGCGCACGCCTGTCGCTTGCCGCCAGCGTGGCAAGCGCCTGGTTTCAACATCTGGCCAGCGTGGAACGGCTGAAAATCGCACAGGAAAACCTCATCATCGCAGAGCGCGTCTTCAAGGTCGTCGAAGCCCGTTACCGTCATGGCGCCGTCTCCTCGCTTGACCTCTCCCGCCAGACCACCACCGTGCTCAGCCAGCGCGCCCTGATCGACCCACTGGAAGTCCAGGTGCGCCAGACCCGCATGGCGCTCGACATCCTGTGCGGACGCCCCCCTTCTCCCCCCTCAAACGAATCATCGGACACCCTCGTCGGGCTGGCGATTCCCGCCATCGATGCCGGGCTGCCTTCCGAACTACTGTTGCGCCGCCCGGACATTGCCGGGGCCGAAGCCAGATTGGCGGCGGCGGCGGCAAACGTCGGCGCAGCCCGTGCCGAACTTTTCCCGAGCATCACCCTCTCCGCCGGAGGAGGATTGGCCACGGACACGCTGTTCTCGCTCGCGCATCCGGCCTCGGTCGTCCAGTTCTCGACCGCCATCCTGCAAACGATTTTCGACGGCGGACGGCGCCGCGCCCAGGTCGAAACCGCCCGCTCGCGCGAACGCGAATTGCTGGAAACCTATCGCGAAACCATTCTTTCCGCGCTGCAAGAAGTTGAAATTTCCCTCTCCAACGCCGCCCGCGATGCCCGCCAGGAAGAAGCTCAGACCCTGATCCTCATCGAGGCCGAACGTGGGCTACGCCTTGCGGAATTGCGCTACAGCACGGGTGCGGACGATTTATTGTCCGTACTCGATGCGCAGCGCACCCTCTTCTCCGTCCAGGATCAACTCGCCCAACTGCGGCTCGCGCGGCTCACGGGCGCGGTAAATCTTTACAAGGCGCTCGGCGGCGGTTGGGTGCAGGAAAATTGAAATTTCGGCGTTTGATGATGATATGGGCATGTAAGGGCGAATAATTATTCGCCCCTACGACCAGAGTCAGAGATCAGGCGAGGGAGGAGGATGTCGCGGGAGGCGGCGGGTTTACGCCCACGTATTCACTATCCCTCCCGCCGTCCCGACGGAGGGCGAGGGCATTTCAGGGATAGCCTGCACGAGTGCCAGTGCGCTTGCGGCTTCAATGTCGATGGCTTTTTTCAGCACGGTCACTCCAACCGCAATCCGTGTCTGTTCAGCAGCGTTGGCGCTGGCAGCAGCAACAATCGGCATGATGTCCATAAAGTCGTTTCCATGAAAAACAGGGCGAACGTCCCGATAACGGCAGCAGAGGCGGTAACTTGAGCGGTTTCTGCTGCTCATGCATGCCATTCTTCAGACGCGCTTTCTTCATGTCGCTTCCTTCTTGCGTTGGAAGCCCATTGTCTCAAATTGCTCGTGGTGCGAATTTTCGGGGGCAGGTCAACCCCACGCGGCGCTTCTACCCGGAAAAAATCGACCCCAGCCTCAACCGCTGCGACGACGACCAACCCGGCCCGCAAGACGGTTACTGATTGTCACCTTCAGTGACGATGATTTTCAGAAATGGCTATCGAAATGCTGCTTTGGCAACGGCAACGCCAGCGGGGTGCATCACCGCAACATGGAGCAGAAAATGCTGCTCCATCCCTCTTTCAGCGTGATGCGCCAGGATTCAAGTTCACCGTTTGGCCTTGTGCGTTGATGTAAATATATTGCCCGTTTTCTTTGACCACTGCCAAGCCATTGGCATTGAAATCAATCGCCTCCTCAAACCTTGGTGAAATCACAACGTCGCCCTTGGTGTTGATGTAACCCCATTTCCCGTTTTCCATGAACCTCGCCAAACCATTGGCTGCTAAACGCCCTACACACCTAAACTCCAACGGAACCGCCTCCTCGCCCCCGGCGTTGATGAGATTCAATCCGTTGTTTTCCATGGCCCTTCTTTCCATAAGCATCTCAAGCTCAAAAGAGTCACAAGAATTACGAAAAGTTTTCTCCTCAGCACTCAACCACACCACCTCTCCCTTGGTGTTGATGTCCCCCCATCTATTGTTTAGCTTGACCCTCGTCAAGCCATTGGCATTAAAACGCCCTATAGCATCAAACTTCGGCGGAATCACAAATTCGCCCTTGGTGTTGATGAGCCCCCATTTATTGTTTTTCATAACCCTTGCAAAGCCATTGGCATCAAAGCGGCCTACAGCATCAAACCTCGGCTGAATCACCACCTCGCCCTTGGTGTTGATAAGCCCCCATTTATTGTTTTTCATAACCTCCGCAAAGCCATCTGCATCAAAGCGGCTTACAGCATCAAACCTCGGCTGAATCACCACCTCGCCTTTGGTGTTGATGAGGCCCCATTCATTGTTTTCCATAACCCCAGAAAAACCATTTGCATCAAAAATTTTTACTCTATCAAACCTTGGCGGAATCACGAATTCGCCCTTGGTATTGATGAGACCCCATTCATTGTTTTCCCTAACCCATCCCAAACCATCGGCGGTGAAATCATTTACCTCCTCAAACCTCGGCGGAATCACAAATTCGCCCCTGGCGTCGATGAAACCCCATTTATAGTTTTTTCCCATAGCCTGTGCCAAACCATCGGCAGTAAAATCATTTACCTCCTCAAACCTCGGCGGAATCACAAATTCGCCCCTGGCGTCGATGAAACCCCATTTATCGTTTTCCCTGACCCGTGCCAAACCATCGGCGGCAAAACCATTTGCCTCTTCAAACCTCAGAGGGATCACAAACTCACCCTTGACGTTGATGAAACCCCATTTCCTGTTTTTCTTTACATGCGCCAAACCATTGGCAGCAAAGTCTCCTGTCATATCAAACCTCAGCGGAATCACCACCTCGGCATCGGCGTTGATGAAACCCCATTTATTATTTTCCTTAACCTCTGCAAAGCCATTGGCATCAAAACGCCCTATAAACTCAAACCTCGGTGAAATCACCACCTCATCTCTGGCGTTGATGAAACCGTATTTTCCGTTTTTATAGATCTTCGTTAAGCCACTGGGGGAAGTGTACTCCCCGATCTCATAGGGCACATCAGCGTCATCGAAAAGCCCAGCAAGAATATAGTACGGAGCAAAGTTGATTGCCAGGACGACGACAAGCAGCGCCCCCAAAGCCAGGGAAACTACCAGGGAAACT
>JAITMK010000089.1 GCA_031277415.1 Azoarcus sp. | reverse complement strand
CATTGCTTTCCATGATCCGCGCGAATTTACGAACGACGTACACCGCACGGTCGACGACCGCCCCTACGGAGGCGGCCCCGGCATGGTGATGCTGGCCGAACCGCTGAAGCAGGCCATTGTACGGGCGCGGCAAGAGCAAATCGATGCGCTCGGCGTTTCCGGGCCGGTCATTTACCTCTCGCCGCAGGGAACACCGCTCACACACGCCAAAGTCCTGGAACTGTCCCGGTTGCCGGGCCTGATCCTGCTTTGCGGGCGTTACGAAGGCATTGATCAGCGCCTGATCGAGCGCGAAGCGGATGAGGAAATCTCGCTCGGCGACTTCGTTCTCTCGGGTGGCGAACTGGCGGCCATGGCGCTCATCGATGCCATTGTGCGTCAGTTGCCGGGCGCGCTGAACGATGCCGAATCGGCGCAGGAAGATTCTTTTGTGGGCGGATTACTCGATTGTCCGCATTACACGAGGCCGGAAGTTTTTGAAAATGAACAGGTTCCGGAGGTATTGCTCTCCGGCAACCACGCCCTCATTCGCCGCTGGCGGCTCAAGCAGGCTTTGGGTTGCACCTGGCTGCGCCGCCCCGACCTACTTGCGCAAAGGGGGGTAAATGAGGAAGAATCGCGCCTCCTGGAAGAATTCCGGGAGGAACACAACAGGAAAACCCGTACTCAAAAGCCGGTTTTCCAATGACAAACCGCGTGCACCAGGCATTGCCTGCTCTGCACGTCAGGCCACTGGCCGTTGAACGACATGGAGTCCATGAAAATGAACCTGATCCAGCAGCTCGAACAAGAAGAAATCACCCGGCTGACCACCAACAAAACCGTCCCCGACTTCTCCCCCGGCGATACCGTCGTGGTGCAAGTCAAAGTCAAGGAAGGCGCGCGTGAGCGCTTGCAGGCTTACGAAGGCGTCGTGATTGCCAAGCGCAATCGCGGCCTCAATTCCTCCTTCATCGTGCGCAAGATCTCTTCCGGCGAAGGCGTGGAACGGACGTTCCAGACCTATTCCCCGCTGCTGGCCTCAATTGAAGTCAAGCGCCGCGGCGCCGTGCGCCGCGCCAAGCTCTACTATCTGCGCAGCCGTTCCGGCAAGTCCGCGCGAATCAAGGAAAAGCTCGACTACAAAGCCGCTGCGGCAAAAAGACGGGGTTAAGGCGGCTTTTTGCCGCAATCGCTTTGAGGAAGATCTGCAAACCCCTGTCCTCGCCAATTGGGATGGGGTTTGCGAGGGCGTTGCACGCAACGCCCCTACTCTTCCGGTTTGCTGACGAAGCCGATTTTTTCCAGTCCGGCGCGGGATGCCTGCGCCATTGCGCGCGCCACTAACTCGTAAGGCGTGGCCGCATCAGCCTGGAGATGAAGTTCCGGCAGTGGTGCACGGTTGGCTGCTTCCCGCAGCAGGGTTTCCAGCCTTGCCTCCTCCACGGATTCGCCGTTCCATAAAAGTTGTCCGTCAGCCTTGATGCCGAGTTGGATGGTTTCCGGCTTCATGTCCACAACGGCACTGTCGGCTACGGGCAGGTCGATCTTGACGGCATGGGTCAGTAGCGGCGCGGCAACGATAAAGATGATGAGCAGCACCAGCATGACGTCGATGAGCGGAATCATGTTGATTTCCGCCCGTGGCGCGTCGTGGCTGGTTTGGGGATGGAAGGCCATGATGTCAGCGCGCTCCTTCTGCTTTTGCCTGTGCTGCGTCCGTCCGTGCCGTTACGCCGGGGAGTTCGACGACCTGCGAACTGTCTGGTGTCAATCCCAACCCCAACAGACCAAACACCGTGTGTGCAAAACGCTCCATATCCCCGACCAGATTGCGGTTCAGTCGCGTAAAAGCGTTGTAGGCCAGCAAGGCGGGAATGGAGACGAACAGGCCGCAGGCGGTCATGATGAGCGCCTCGCCGACTGGCCCCGCCACTTTGTCGAGGCTTGCCTGCGCTGAGAGCGCAATAGCTTGCATGGCATGGAAAATGCCCCACACCGTGCCAAACAGTCCCACGAAAGGAGCCGTCGAAGCAATGGAGGCCAACGGAGTCATGCCGCTTTCCAGACGATGTATTTCTCTGGCGATACCGTGCGCCAGTGCAGCACTGACGTAATCGTCGGGCGAAGCGAGTTCGAATCCCGGGCCATTCGTTTTCCGGATGCTGTCCGCTTCCCGCAGGGATTGACAGGCCCGGAATCCTTCCCCCAGAAGACGGGCGAAAGGATTGCTTCCTCCCGTGGCAATCCACAGCCGTTCCGCGTCGACAGGCTGGCGTACCTGGCGAAAATCTGTGGTGAACGCGCGGCTTCGCGTGTGGGTCACCACGTAACGCCACAGTTTGAGCGCAATCAGATACCATGACAGGAGCGACATGACCGTCAGAATCACTAAAACACAAAGGCCGACGGCATCCGTCTGGGCCAGGAAATGGGCAAAGGTAAAAGAAGTCTCAGACATATCGCATTCCATCAATCATCCAATTTGAACTCCAGCGGCACAGTCTCCCAGGATGCTACAGGCGTTCCAGCCCGCTGTGCCGGTCGAAATTTCCAGCGCTTCACGGCATCGATTGCCTCTCTGTCCAAGCGTTCAAAACCGCTGCTCGCATGTAGTACCACTTCGCCCGCGCGGCCTTGTGCCGTGATATGGACGCGCAATTTCACCAATCCCTGTTCACGCAAGCGGCGCGACTGGAGCGGATATTTGGGCTTCGGGTTGGACAAATAATTCGCTCTATAGTCGGCGCCGACGTAGTCATTTTGACCTTCTCCCCCCTCGGCATTCCCTTCACCATCGGCCATTTCGTCCGCTACTGGCGCAAAGGCTGCAGAAACATCGATGTTCAGGTTCAATGGCGGATCACCCGAAATGGCCGAAACGGCAGGAGTCTCGGTGATCGTATGAGGAGAGGGAGTCTCGGCTGCCGGTTGGGGGCGCGATGGCACAGGAGTCGATGACACAGGAGGAGCCCTTTGAGGTATCCGGCGCCTCGGCGCTTGTTCGGAGCGAACCGGCAGCGGATTGGCAGCCTGCGCGGAGGGTGACGCCAACGGAGAAGGCGAGCTTTCGATCCAGCTTGCCCGCAGGATCAAGGGTTCTTCACTATGTTGCAGAGTCCCGCTCAAACGCGAAAGCGCAATCATGCCAACGGCATGTAAACACACAACCAGAGTCAACAACCCCCCCCGCACAGCGAGCGGTACAGAATCGTTTACCCGATTATTCACAGCACGAAAGTAAGCATCAAAACCATGCGTCAGTTTAACGCAAGTCTGATAGCGTCTGTGCCGTGGGCACTTTCACATGGAGACATTGCTCAAAAATCCTCTCCCCTTACGGAAAACACGGATAAGGTTGCTCCGTTCACAAAAGTTTCTGTCCGTGCTAGGCTCGAACTCGCAGCCGGTCGATCCTTGAGCATGAGGGTTGTACATGTGCTGGTTTGATCGCTGAGCATTCATTCGATAACATAACGGAGGAGGCAAAATGTCTCAAGTTCAAGAAACCAAGATTGTCAATGCTGACCCAACCGCGTTGGGTGTGTTCGGTCTTTCCCTGGTCACGTTTGTCGCCTCATCCAGCAAGCTGGGGTGGACACATGCCAATCCCGCGCACTTGATGCCGTGGGCGCTTTGCCTCGGATCATTTGCTCAATTGTGGGCCGCGGCTATTGATTTCAAGCGCAATAGTTATTTCGGCGCAATTGTATTGGGTGTTTTTGGTCTTTTTTGGATGGCTGTCACGTTTGTATGGGCCATTTCGGCAGGTTTTTTCGGTTTTGAAATTTTGCAAGAAACAGTACAGAAGGGACCCGATATACGCCAATTCGCATATGCCTGTTTTGGCTTTCTGATTTTCTGCTGTTTCATTACCGTGACCGCTTTCGAGTGCAATAAGGTCTTCGGCGTCATCCTGGTGCTGATTCTCGTGCTTCTCGCTTCGCTCGGGCTTCAGCTTCTCGGATACAATAAAGATCTATTCGGGCCGTTGGCAGGATGGTCGGAATTTGCAATTTCCATGCTTGGCTTCTACGCCGCTGGTGCGATCTACCTGAATACCTTCTTTGGCCGTCAAATCCTGCCTCTCGGCAAGCCGATGGGCTGGGTGAAGAAAGCCACCTGACCGGTTTTTTCAAAAACAAGAAAAGCCAAACCCGTGTTGTTCGGGTTTGGCTTTTATGCGTTCAGGATGTATGAAACTGTATTCCTGGCAGTGTTCAGTCTACTTCAAAGTCGAAAGTCAGTACTGGAAGTTCCGTATCCGGGTTCTCGATCTCCAGGCTCAAACCAGGCAGATTGGAACGCAGGAGGTAGTGTTTGGAATTAGCGGAACCGGGGGTAAGAGAATCAGTGGCCGCGGTGGGAACATGATCACGGTTTGGTTCCCGGGTATTCGGATCGGTTGGAGTGTAAAGCATTTTCGGCTCTCTCTGTAGGGTTACTCTCTCGATTTAGCCGTCTGGCTTTTGCCATTTTTGTTTTTATTGGGTCAATACTTTTGTAATAGTACCTGCACAGGCTTTGTCCACTGTAGAGTACAAAAAATACATAAAAACGGGAATATTTCACGATTACGGATATAGCTCAGATATATTCAATGTGTTCATCGAAAATTTCCGCTCGATGTTATAAATCAAATTGCTTAAAACAAGGCTGGAGATATAAAGGATGCGAAAATAATCACACTTGAACACGCGTCTCGCGCAATCTCCGCCATTTATGGCGGAGATTGCGCGAGACAAAATATAACTTGGCGCCGAAGGCGCCCCAGTACCGTATCGAGGAATCCCCTGCCTTCAGGCAGGGGTGACTCAAAATCGAAATTTCTTAAATTGGTTTTAGAGCGGTTTCGGTTCATACCTGAACCGTAGGGGCGAATAATTATTCGCCCCTACAACACCTTAGGGATTCTCTGCAAAACCCCTTCTGTCATTCTGCGCGCAGCGAAGCGAAGTCGCAGAATCCAGACGTTGCGTGGATCCTGCGGTATCAAGCAGGATGACAGGTGGTGAAAGCAGAGGTAATGCAGGGTTTCCTTAGGGAACATCTGCATTACCCTATTTCAATTGCCGGGTGTAGGGGCAACCCTTGTGGTTGCCCTGTTTCAGGTGCCCTATAGGCGCATGGGCAGGCACAAGGCCTGCCCCTACATTATCAACGAATTACCTCGGCTTTATTAATGCCGAAGTAATTCGTTATTATGCTACATTGGCAAAAGCATCGATCTGGTCGAAGTTCATGTAGCGGTAAATGTCCGCCGCTTCTTTGTTGACCACAGCGACCTGCTCCAGATATTCCTCCGGAGCCGGAATCCGGCCCAGGAGCGCACAGACAGCAGCGAGTTCAGCAGAACCAAGGTAGACGCGCGTATCCAGACCAAGGCGGTTGGGGAAATTGCGGGTAGAGGTCGACATTGCGGTGCTGCCTTTTTTGATCTGCGCCTGATTGCCCATGCACAGGCTGCATCCGGGCATTTCCATTCGCGCCCCGGCGCGGCCCAGTATCCCGTAATAACCTTCCTCAACGAGCATCATGGCATCCATCCGGGTGGGCGGGGCAATCCAGAGTCGCACGGGCAAATCGGTCTTGCCGTCGAGCACTTTGCCAGCGGC
>JAITMK010000053.1 GCA_031277415.1 Azoarcus sp. | reverse complement strand
GCTCACACCTGGGGTGGGGGGGGGGGGTGCGCCCACCCCCCGTGAAAACCCCCCCCGTTTTTGGGTCACCCCGGGGGCGGCCCCCCCAACGCCCCTACAGAATGCGTTATCCGCGCAGGCGAGGATTCAATCATGAGGTTGGGGTTCCTTCGTCCCTCCAACCTGTGAGCTTCCTTCTTTTGGACGCGCTTACATTGCTGCTCTTGCACGCCGCCTGCGCGCGACCGCGCCCACAATGCCAAGCCCTGCCAGCAGCATGACCCAGGCTTCGGGTTCGGGGACGGCGGTGAGGTTGTAGGCGAGGGACATGCCGATGATTTTGCGGTCGGAAAACCAAGACAGACTGTAGGAAGCGTAATCATTATCAGCATATGCGCCATCATAGTGATTATGGAAAGAAAGCAATTCGCCATCGACACCAGCAAGAATTTGGGCCAGTGATACACCCCCGACCTCCCCTTCATAATATACAAAAGAATTCTCAAAGTCGAAAATACCAACACCAGAAGTTGGAAGATCAAACTGCGTCTTGGGTTTTAATTCTTCCCAGTCAAAAGGTTCGACAGGCTCGGGATCGAGATTACGATTACCTGCTGTATACCAATAATTATCGTTCTCATAGAGATATCTTTCATATTCTTTGCTTCCAGGGTTGTTCCGCATGTAGGAAAAATAAATTGGAACTCCGTTCTCATCAGTATCATAGTATAAAAATGTATCGTAAATCAGCCGACCTTCTTTATCGAATTCGCTTCGCGAATAATAACTGTGAGATGTCTTGCTGAAAGGATTATTCAAGACGGAACTATAGGTTTGATTCTCTTTAATAAGAGGGTCAAGAGCAACATATGGATTATCTTTACCCAAGTACGCTTGGAATGTATATATACCTGGCTGGGTTGCTGACGGTGGAAAACCACGCAAATACGCAAACCCGGGCAATGGTATATTATCACGGGTCATAACTTTATCAGAATCAAGCCTGCTATCTTGGAATATAAAATAAGGGGCGCCGTAGTACGCATCGGTAACGGGGTTTTCCAATCCCTCCACCGTCTCAAAAGCCAACGCCGGAGCGCTCCCCAAGAGCGTCGCAATAGAAAGTGCACAAGCAGCAGCAGTCAATAACGGTTTCATCATCAGTCCTCCTGATAGGTTTGAGGTTTGAGCCCGCGTAGGTCGGGATGAGCTTGCGAATCCCGACGTTTTTGTGGTTGGTTGGGTGTTGGGATTCGCAAGCTCATCCCAACCTACGCGGTCTTGCACGCCGCCTGCGCGCGACCGCGCCCACAATGCCAAGCCCTGCCAGCAGCATGACCCAGGCTTCGGGTTCGGGGACGGCGGTGAGGTTGTAGGCGAGGGTCATCCCCGCAATTTCATTGCCATCGGTCCAGGAAAACGTAAAAATATCCTCGTTCCTGGTATTGAAAATTAACTCATGATGGTTACCCGCCTCTGTCAACGGCGCATTGAAGCTTTGCCGCATATAGTCGGCTAGAGATATGCTTGATCCGTTCTCGTAATAAATATAAGACTGCTCGAAATCGAAAATGCCGATACCGCTATACGGGAGCGCTGCGAAGGCCGTTGATAGCTCAGAAATCACAAAAGCTGGATCATCATTTGGATAATGATAGTCGAATGAGCTACTACCACCTGCTGTCTTTTGAGTGGAGGATTCTCGATGCATATAGGATCGAACATCCGCATCAATAAACTCAGCGAACTCTATTCTCTTGCCAATATCTGAAGTATTTCCTACATGCCCCACAACCGTATTTTTGGTGAACCATCTATACCGCTGCTGACCGGGCTTGTCAGTCCGGAGATAGGTAAATTCATCATAGTCAGGGGCTTCAGAGTGGGGAGCGTTTTGTTGCGTATAAAGAGAGTAGACGGTTTCGTTATTACGTAGATACGCATAGCCAAACCCTGGTAGCTCAAACACAAAACGACCCGAATCCCGCAAAACACCGTCAACGGTAATAGTCTGAGCAGACGCGGGGATACTTCCCGTGAGCGCAACAAAGGAAAGTGCACAAGCAGCAGCAGTCAATAACGGTTTCATCACCAGTCCTCCTGATAGGTTTGAGGTTTATGGTATTCTTCGCCAAAAAGCAAAATGACATTTCACTAAAGCTATATAAGTATAAACCGCAAGGAATTGTTATGTAAAATTTGTTTTGTATCAATTTGTATTAATGGCATAAACCATGCGGGAAAATTCTATCGTTTATGCGTTAAGGATTCTCTGCAAAGCCTCTCCTGTTATCCAGGGTGATTGCACTTGTTTGTCATTATTCTTCATTCTTAATACACGCATTAAAGTTGTTTTGATTCAAGCGCTTACATTCTGAATTCCCCGTCATTCCCTTGATTGGCGGGAATCCAGCGTCTTTACCTTTGACAGCAAACGCCTCGCGACGACAAACAATCCAAAGCATGTGAGGCAAAAAGGGCCATGTTGATTGGATTGCTTCGTCGCATAAGCTCCTCGCAATGACGACCGCGGGTGTAATTTCATACTGAGGCACTACCGACTGATCTGTAGCCTATACATGGAAAAACATTCCGCGTAGAATCTGTCCCTCGTTTTCGCACGGCGGCGCTTTGCCGCCGTGTGTGTTTTTACTCCATCCTGCTGGGGTTCAAATATGTCGTTTTCATATATCATGAATACCTACGCCCGTCTGCCGGTTGCGTTTTCGCACGGGCAGGGCGCATGGCTTTTCGATGGGGCGGGCAAACGGTATCTGGATGCGCTCTCCGGAATTGCGGTCTCGACTCTCGGCCATAATCATCCGCAGTTGGTGGAAACCATTTCCCGGCAGGCGGGCAGGGTGCTGCACACTTCCAATCTCTACCGTATTCCCTTGCAGGAAGAACTGGCCGCGCGGCTCGCGGCTCTCTCCGGGATGGACGAGGTGTTTTTCTGCAATTCCGGGCTGGAAGCCAATGAGGCGGCAATCAAGCTCGCGCGTTTTTACGGACACAAGAAAAAGGGCGTCGAACTGCCGTCGATCATCGTCATGGAACACGCTTTCCACGGACGCTCGCTGGCAACTCTTTCGGCCACTGCCAGCCGCAAGGCACAGGCCGGATTCGAGCCGCTGGTGCCGGGATTCGTCCGGGTTCCCTACGGGAACATGGACGCGGTGCGCCAGATCGCTGCGCGCAGCCGCGACGTGGTGGCGGTCATGCTGGAAGTCCTTCAGGGCGAGGGCGGCGTCAATACCGTGAGCGATGAGTATCTGCGCGATCTGCGCGCGCTGTGCGATGTGCACGGCTGGCTTCTGATCGTCGATGAAGTGCAATGCGGCACGGGGCGCACCGGCAAATGGTTTGCCTGGCAGCATGCGGGCGTGCGGCCCGACATCATGACGCTTGCCAAGGGGCTTGCTTCGGGCGTTCCCATTGGCGCCTGCCTCACTTCGGGGCTGGCTGCCGGGCTTTTCCAGCCGGGCAACCACGGTAGTACGTTCGGCGGCAACCCGTTGGCCTGCGCTGCGGCGCTCACCACGCTCGATGTCATCACGGAAGAGAAATTGATGGACAACGCGGTGCGCATCGGCGAGGCCATTCGCGGCGGATTCAGAAAGGCGCTCGAAGGTGTGGCAGGCGTGACGGAGATTCGCGGGCGCGGGCTGATGATCGGCATCGAACTCGACCGCCCCTGCGGTGAACTGGTCACGCGCGCGCTCGACGCCGGGCTGCTCATCAACGTGACTTCGGACAACGTGGTTCGCCTGTTGCCCGCGCTCATCTTCAGCGACAGCGATGCCAAAACCCTCGTCGAAGGGCTTGCACCGCTGATTCGGGAATTTCTATCGCAGTGACGAACAACGGGGGGGAACCGTATGACTTCGCTCAGACACTACCTGCAATTCAAGGATCTCAGTGCCGAAGAGTACGCGTACCTGTTCCGGCGCGCGCGCTGGATCAAGGATAAATTCAAGCATTACGAGCCTTACCATCCGCTGTTCGACCGCACGCTGGTGATGATTTTCGAAAAAGCCAGCACGCGCACGCGCCTGTCCTTCGAGGCCGGGATGCAGCAGCTTGGCGGTTCGGCGATTTATCTCAACACGCGCGATTCCCAGCTTGGGCGCGGCGAGCCGGTCTTTGATACGGCGCAAGTGATTTCCCGCATGTGCGACCTTGTGATGATTCGTACTTTCGAGCAGAGCATGGTCGAGCAACTGGCCGCCGCTTCCCGTGTGCCGATCATCAACGGGCTGACCAACGACTATCACCCCTGTCAGGTGCTTGCCGACATCTTTACGTTCATCGAGCATCGCGGCCCCATCGCGGGCAAGACGGTCGTCTGGGTGGGGGACGCCAATAACATGTGCAACACCTGGCTTCAGGCCGCCGAAGTGCTGGGTTTCCGTGTCCATGTTTCCTCGCCGCCGGGCTATGGAGTCCAACTGGAAAAAATCGGCTTGGCCGGAACGGATCATTTCCAGTTGTTCGACGATCCGAGGGACGCCTGCCGGGGCGCGCATCTCGTGACGACCGATGTGTGGACTTCGATGGGTTTCGAGGCCGAAAACGAAGCGCGGCGCAAGGCTTTCGCCGAATGGTGCGTCGACTCCGAAATGATGTCCGTGGCCGCGCCCGATGCCGTATTCATGCATTGCCTGCCTGCGCACCGGGGCGAAGAAGTGACCCCGGAAGTGCTCGACGGGCCGCAATCGGTTGTCTGGGATGAGGCCGAAAACCGCCTGCATGCGCAAAAGGCTTTGATGGAATTCCTCGTGCTGGGCCGCGTTGATGAACGCATCGGCGCTGCCGTGGCCGAAAAAAACTGCTGCTGAACGTACAAGACTGGAAACGACCATGAGCAACGTAAACAAAGTGGTGCTTGCCTATTCGGGCGGCCTGGATACCTCGGTGATCCTCAAGTGGTTGCAGGACATTTACCAATGTGAAATCGTCACTTTCACCGCCGATCTCGGACAGGGCGAAGAACTCGAACCGGCGCGGCAAAAGGCGCTCAAGGCCGGTATCCAGCCGGAAAACATCTTCATCGACGATTTGCGCGAAGAATTCGTGCGCGATTTCGTCTTTCCCATGTTCCGCTGCAACGCCCTCTATGAAGGCGAATACCTGCTCGGCACCTCCATCGCCCGTCCGCTGATCGCCAAGCGGCAGATCGAAATTGTCCGCGCTACCGGGGCGGATGCCGTTTCGCACGGCGCCACCGGCAAGGGGAATGATCAGGTGCGTTTCGAGTTGGGCTACTACGCGCTCATGCCCAACGTCAAAGTCATCGCCCCGTGGCGCGAATGGGACTTGCTCTCGCGCGAAAAACTCCTTGCCTACGCTGAACAGCACGGTATTCCCGTCGAGGGCAAGCACCGCGAGGGCGGCTCGCCCTACTCGATGGACGCCAACCTGCTGCACATTTCCTACGAAGGGCGGCATCTCGAAGACCCCGCCGCCGAAGCCGAGGAGAGCATGTGGCGCTGGACGGTTTCCCCGGAAAAGGCCCCCGATGCTCCGGAATACGTCGACCTCGAATTCATCGATGGCGACCTCGTTGCCATCGACGGGCAAAAGATGAAGGCTCACGAGTTGTTTGCCAAACTCAACGAACTGGGCGGCAAGCACGGCATCGGACGGCTCGATCTCGTCGAAAACCGCTATGTCGGCATGAAGAGCCGCGGCTGCTACGAAACCCCTGGCGGAACGATCCTCCTTCGCGCTCACCGCGCCATTGAATCCGTCACCCTGGATCGGGAAGTCGCCCATCTCAAGGACGACCTCATGCCTCGTTACGCCAGCCTCATCTACAACGGCTACTGGTGGAGTCCCGAGCGGCGCGCCCTGCAAGCCCTCATCGACCATACCCAACAGGCCGTCAACGGCTGGGTACGGCTGAAACTCTACAAGGGCAACGTCATCGTCGTCTCGCGCGATTCGAAAACCGACTCGCTCTTCGATCCCGGCATTGCTACGTTTGAAGATGACCAGGGCGCTTACGATCAGAAAGACGCTCACGGCTTCATCCGGCTCAACGCCCTGCGTATGCGCATTGCCGCCAATGCCCGTATCAAGCGAGGACGATAAAAAGTCCCGACAAAGGAACCTGCCATGCCTTCATTCGATATCCTCTCCGAAGTCGACTTCGTCGGTTTACGCAACGCTGTCGACATCGCCAATCGCAAGATTGGCAACCGCTACGACTTCAAGGGAACCGATGCCCGTGTCGAGCAAAACGACAAGTTGCTCACCCTGTACGGCGACAGCGATTTTCAACTCGACCAGATGAAAGACATTCTCTTGCCGGAAATGACCGCCAAAAAAGTCGATGTGCGCTGTCTCGACTACGGTGAACTGCAAAAAGTCTCCGGCAACAAGGTCAAGCGGGAAGTCCGGGTGCGGGTCGGAATCGAACAGGAACTGGCAAAGAAAATCGTCAAGCTCCTGAAAGATGCCAAACTCAAGGTGCAGGCCGCCATTCAGGGCGACGCCGTGCGCGTTTCCGGCGCCAAGCGCGATATGTTGCAGGAAGCCATCGCGCTCGTGAAGAAAAACGTTACTGATTTTCCGCTTCAGTACGGCAACTTTCGGGACTGAGTTTTAACAACTTCAACAAGGCAGGATAGGCAATCAGCGTGCCCAGTGCGGCGATGATCAGCCCTGAAATTGCCATGTTCCGAAGCAGGGTGCACAACGGTGATAATGCCGCGGCCTTGTCAGCCACGATGCAGAGCGCCCAGTCCGTGCCGGGAATTGCCACAGTAGCGGCATATTTTGGAGTGCCTTCGATGCCGAATTTGTGCAGGCCGATATTGCCGTCGGCTGTTTTCAGGAATGAGGTATCGAATCCGGGGATGATATCCTCAACAGGTTTCAGCGACGAACCGAGTTTTGAATGCGCGACGATTTTTCCGTCCCGGGTGCTGAGGAAAGCGTAACCCCGTCCGCGCAATTCAATCGCGTTGACGAGTTGGATGATTTCCTCAAGCGAGATATCTCCGGCGACGACGCTTGGCGTCTGAGAAGCTACCGACCGCGATACCGTGATGCAAAGTTCTTTTGTTCTTACGGAAACGTAAGGCTGTGTAATGACGGTGCTCTTTGTTTCATTGGCTTGTTTGTACCAGAGGCGCTCAGTCGGATCGAACCCCGGAACCGGCGTTTTTTCCGGCAGGTCATAATCCATCCGTTTGTCTTCATAACCGATGTAGACCTGATCGAACTTCCCCACCTTCCTGCCTTCCAGCAGGAGAGGGGCGGGGGCATCCACGAGAGGCAGTCTTGCCGCTACCGCTTCAATCGCCTCCCGCCGGTGTGTAATCCACTTTGTCATGATTTCGCGATTGCCGCTGGCGGTTGTTTTGATTTCCTGGCGGACGATATCGATGACTTCCGTGCGCATTTGCCAATACATGACTCCTGACAGCGCCACAACCACAGTCACCAACAAGGCTGCGACAAAAACGAGCAAGCGTTGTTTAAGTGACATGAGATTCTCCTGGTTATTTCGATTTTTAAGTAACTACCGAAATCGAATATTGGACTTAAATTTTTTTCTTGTGGCGTAGATATTTCACTTCCCAAATGTAAAAGGGGACGTAAGTCCGTTGGAGAGCTTGGGAGGATTGTTTTAATCAACATTTGTGATGACCAAGTGTTGATGACCGACCTGTACGCCGACGATTGACATATCAATTTTCGCGGGCGCGAAAATAAATGACAGAAGTGTGAGAAAATTCACGCGGGGCGCAAGCAACAACGCCCCGAATTGCGCTCGGGGCGTTTTGCTAAACATGCTCCTCCAAGGGAGGTGGTACTTAGTGAGACTACCGAAGCGAGGTGGTTTCTGGCCTTGCCTTATCAGAGCGATTCTGATTCTACTCATGATCTTCTGGTCGAGCAAGTGCTATTAGTCACCTGAAGTAGTACCCCGCCCTCTGTCTGAAAAGGCCGAGGGCGGGTTTTTCAGACAGAGGACGGAGAGACGAAAGCCAAGGATTCTCTGCAAAACCCCATTCCAATTGCCAGGTGTAGGGGCAACCCTTGTTACTGGTTCTTGCTGCGGCGACGGCGAGCGATGGCGCCAATCAAGCCGAGACCGGCCAGCATCATCGCGTAGGTTTCCGGTTCGGGAATCGTATTCATATTCATGTCGGCCAGAAAAAGCATGTTTTTCATCGTCGTCCCGTTTGGAGCAAGCGATTGTTGAGTAGATACCGCCCTCGTATTATTCATGACGAAGACAGAGTACTCTCCGATTTCCGAGTACAGCTTATCCGGATCATAGGGGGCCAGCCAGTAGTCCATGTCATTGTTCAATCTCAGCAAATCCTGCAGATACGGGTTGCTGGCGTAATCCACCCACTGAGACTTCCCAAGCGAGGTCAACCTGATCCTGTCCTGATAGGTCAGGATAGCCCATGGATACCTTAAAGTGTCGTAATTACTGTATTTCCCTTCCGTAACGAACATCGTGTAAATGTAGGCCGCGCCTACCGACAGAGTGGTTTGCTCCGGGAGAGGGGCGGCATTTCCCCCGACGCCCGAATAGTAGTTCGTCTGGGTCGTATGCATGTATTCGTTATAGTTGAGCTTCACAGACCCTGTTGCGACCCAGTCGGCATTGACGGTGGTAATGGCTGCCGCATCGAACGTAACGACGTTGGGCCTGCCATAGGCATCCTGGGAATAGGCGCTGAAATCAACAAATTGGTAATCCTGGAATTTAACCGAGTAGCCAGGGCCGGTCTTGTTGTAATCAAAAGTGAAGTAGACCGCTTTGCTGTTGAACTGATCCACAAACTCCTTGGCTCCCAGGCTGACGCCTTCGACGATTGCAGCCTGAGCCATCCCGCACAGCCCGCTTGCGAGAACGAATGCGGCAACCTTGGCGGCCTGCGTAAGTTTGGCATGTTTCATGGTTTTTCCTTTTGTTTTGAGTTGCCAACCAATGTGAGAATGACAACAGCGTTAACGTTCGAAGCGACAAGCAAGCAAGAATCAATCCATTCAACATGTCATTGATTATAAATAAATAAATTTTTCGCATAAACAAAAGTGTAAAAAAAGTCGACACATTTAAGGAGTATCTGAATTACCTGGCATCCACCGCCTGTCATCCTGCGCTTAACAAGGAAATGACGTATTTTGTAGGGGCGAATAATTATTCGCCCCTACGGGAGCGGTTTCAGGTAATGCAGAGAATCCTTAAGGGAACATGCCGCTGCCATAAAAAACCCGGCCTGAGTGCCGGGTTTTTTATCCGGAAAAAGCGAGGCCCAGGCGGTCAAAATGACCTTGAGCGCTTTTTCTTTCGCAGCGTTGCCAAAGACCTGATACGCATCTTCGATCTTGTCGAGCGGGAATCGATGGGTAATCAGAAGAGTGGGATCAGGAAGATCAAACTATCGTTTCGGATTGGCGCGACATGCGAAAACAATTTCTTCGCGGATGAGATGATAGTGCTCAAAACGCCGCGCGGAGATGGCTTTACTCTCCACTGCGGCCCGTAGCGCGCAACCGGGTTCGGCATCATGGCGACAGTCCCGAAACCGGCATTGTCCGAGATAGGGGCGAAATTCGATGAAAGCGGCCTCCAGCGCGCCGGGATGAAGATGGGCCAGCCCGAATGCCTGCAAGCCGGGGCTGTCGATCAGCCAGCCTTTGCCGCGCGGATAAAGCCGGGTGAGGGTAGTGGTGTGGCTTCCGCTGCCCAGCGCAATGGAGATTTCACCGACGGTTGCGGCAGCGAAGGGTACAAGGGCGTTGATGAGGGTGGATTTGCCCATTCCGGACTGGCCGACGAGGAGCACTCGCTCGTCCTGTAGCCAGGATTCGAGCGTGTCCGCGCTGTGGAGGGCGGACAGTTCAATGACCGGGTAGCCAAGCGTGGCGAACACGGACAGGCGTTCGCGCGCGGCAGGCAGGCTGGCAGTGAGGTCGGCTTTGTTGAGCGCGATGAGAGCCGGGATGTTTTCGCTCTCCGCCGCCACGAGGCAACGCGACACGAGCAGGTCGGAAAATCCCGGCTCGGTCGCAGTGACGACGACAACCCGGCTCAGATTGGACGCAAGCAGTTTTTGGCGGAAAGCGTCGGAACGCCACAGCAGATTACGGCGCGGGTACCGGGTTTCGATAACCCCCTGCCCGTCACCCGCAGGGGCGATGCCGACCTCATCGCCGCAGGCATAGTCATTCTTTTTCCCCCGCGTGTGGCAACGCAGAGTGCCGTTGTCAGTACGGACCTCAAAATGACGGCCGAATGCAGCGGTAACGGTTCCGGAGATGAGTGCCTGCGTGCTCAAAGGTGGCGGGGATGGAAGAGGGCGCCGGGAATGTGCCACAATAACAGGTCTTGGTTCAGAAACGAAAAATTATGGCACAGGATGTAAATCATCTGATCTGGCTTGATATGGAGATGACCGGACTCGATCCGGAAGAGAACCGTATCATCGAAATCGCCCTCGTCATCACCGGCAGCGCGCTCGACATTGTCGCCGAAGCGCCGGTGATTGCCGTGCATCAGCCGGATGCTGTGCTCGACGCGATGGACGAGTGGAACAGGACTACCCACGGACGCAGCGGACTCATCGAGCGTGTGCGCGCCTCGACGGTTTCCGAGGCCGAAGCCGAGGCCACGATGGTGGACTTTCTGGAGCAATGGGTGCCCAAGGGTATTTCGCCGATGTGCGGCAACACCGTGAGCCAGGATCGCCGTTTTCTTCTGCGCTACATGCCCCGCTTTGCGGCGTGGTTCCATTACCGGGACCTCGATGTTTCCACGCTCAAGGAACTCGCCAGACGCTGGAACCCCGATGTCTACAAGGGCGTGAAAAAGGCCGGTACGCACACGGCCATGGCCGACATCAAAGAGTCGATCGAAGAATTGCGTCACTACCGGGAGACTTTCCTGCGCCTTCCGGCGTGACGCAAAATACATACCTTCATCTTTACGCTTTACGCTTCTTCACCGGAATCTTGTTATGGAACCTACTCGCATTCAACTCGAAGCCCACGAAATTCCTACGCATTGGTACAACATCGCCGCCGATCTGCCCGCCCCGCCTGCGCCGCCGCTCCTGGCGGATGGTTCGATTGCGCAACCCGAACAACTGGGGGTGATTTTTCCGCCGACGATTGTCGAGCAGGAAATGAGCACGGAACGCTGGATCAAAATTCCGGATGAGGTGCGCGAGATTTTCCGCCTTTGGCGGCCCGCTCCGCTGGTGCGCGCGGTGCGGCTGGAAAAAGCGCTGGGAACACCGGCGAAAATTTTCTTCAAATACGAAGGCGTCTCGCCCGTCGGTTCGCACAAACCCAATTCTGCCGTGCCGCAGGCGTACTACAACCGCGAGGCGGGCATCAGGCGATTGACCACGGAAACCGGCGCGGGGCAGTGGGGTTCGTCGCTGGCGCTGGCCGGGCAGATGTTCGGGCTGGAAGTGCGCATCTACATGGTCAAGGTCAGTTACGAGCAGAAACCGTACCGGCGGATGATGATGCAGACCTGGGGGGCGGAAGTCTTCTCCAGCCCGTCTTCCCTGACGGAATGCGGGCGCAAGATATTGGCCGAAACCCCGGATACTCACGGTTCACTCGGCATTGCCATTTCCGAAGCGGTCGAGGAAGCGGCAGGCCGTGCCGATACCAATTACGCGCTCGGTTCCGTGTTGAACCATGTGGTGCTGCACCAGAGCATCATCGGACTGGAGGCGAAGAAGCAATTCGACAAGATCGGCCTCTACCCGGACGTGGTGATCGCGCCCTGTGGCGGCGGTTCCAGCTTTGGCGGTATCGCTTTTCCGTTCCTCGGCGACAAGGCGGCGGGCGACAAGCGCGCATCGAACCTGCGGGCTATTGCGGTGGAGCCGAGTTCCTGCCCCAGTCTCACCAAGGGTTGCTATACCTACGATTTTGGCGATGCTTCCGGCTTCACGCCCATGATGAAGATGTACACCCTCGGCCACGATTTCGTGCCCGCCGGTATTCACGCGGGCGGATTGCGTTATCACGGCGCTTCGCAACTCGTGTCGCAACTCTACGAGGCGAACCTGATAGAAGCCGTTTCTGTGCCGCAACTGACAACGTTCGATGCGGGCGTGCAGTTCGCGCGCCTTGAGGGCATCATCCCCGCGCCGGAATCCTGTCACGCCATTCGTGTAGCCATCGACGAGGCGTTGAAATGCAGGCAAAGCGGTGAGGAGAAGGTCATTCTCTTCAATCTCACCGGGCACGGGCATTTCGATATGAGCTCGTTCGAGCGTTATTTCTCCGGAGCACTCGAAGACTACGAATATCCGGCGGAGGAAGTGGAAAGGTCTCTGGCGAAGTTGCCGAAATACGGGTGAGGGCGGCAACGCTGCCCGCACTCGTTACGATTGCGTTGCAGGAATAGCGAAAACGAGCAGGCGCGTCTGCCGCCGATCCGCGACCTCGATAACACGGTCGGGCTCGATGCCGGGAATCCCGAAGCTGTTGCTGACAAGCAGGCTTCCCGGCTTCATTTCCCGCCGTGCTTTCTCCCAGACGTCGGCCATCGGCACGGGGGAGAGAAAGGCGTAGACAAGATCGTATCCCGCCCAGGAGTGAGCGAAGAAATCGCCCCGAATGACCGTGATTGCGGGATGTTTGCGTATCCGTGAGAGGGCAAAAGGGACAGGGGCGCTTTCGATGCCGGTCAGCCGCGCGTCCCGGCGTTGCTGCGCAAAAGCAGCGAGAAACGACCCGATGCCGCATCCAATGTCGAGCACCTCGATAGGGCCGGGCGGCAGCAGTCCGGCGACAGCGCAGGCGGTCTGCCGGTTGGAGAGAAAAAGCGGAACCTGGGTGCGGTAACTGCTCCAGAAAATCAGAGCAAAAACGACAAACGCGGCCAGCCATGCGGCAGGAGGAATTTCAAGCGCATGAGCGGCAAAGGCAAGCGGCGTGAAAACGAAATGAATCGCCAGCCACCATCGCGTGCTCCGCAACGCCATCGCCGCAAGCGTCGCGGCAACGGCCTGGCTGAACGCCAACATCCATACTCCGTCCGGCAACAACTGCCCAAGCAACCAGACTGCGCCCCAGCCGCAGAGTTGGGCAAACAGGGCCTTGAGGGCAGGGGGAGCGGAGGAGAGGCGCATTGGGGCGAAAGTTTCGGCAGGTTCGGTCCGAACGGGTGAACTTATTGCAGGTTACAGGTACTCAAGGAGAATTCTGATAGAATAAGTAAAGGCTTGATCGAAAAAAATACAACCGGCAGCAACGGCTTGGCGCTTGCCCCATAAACCCTGTAATCATCCTCTCACGGCTGCTAACGACATGGGTAAGAACACCAAAAATTTTGTCATCATCGGCATGACTCACAGCGGAGAGGTTTTTCGGCCAAGTGACTGGGCAGAACGTCTGTGCAGCCTTACCTCACTCCTGAAAAACGATAAACGGGTCAAGTACTCCCAGTTTGTACGCCCCGGTTGCACCTCTACAGGAGTGAAAACCGTCATCGTCAATCCCCATCTGCGTGAGGCCGATCCGCTTGCCTGGAAGTTTGTGCTCGACTTTGCCAAAGACCATAAACTTCAGTTTGAATCCCCCCCCGTTTCTCCGGCTTATACCGCTGTCGCCGAAACTTTCCGCGCGCGCCATTCCGTCCGGCGGTTCCTGCCGACGCCCGTTTCCCGCGATGTGGTTGCCGAACTGCTGGAACTGGCTTCGCGCTCGCCCTCGGGAACCAACGCACAGCCCTGGAAAGTGTACGCCCTGGCAGATATGGATCGCGCGATTCTGTCTGCCGCTCTGCTGGAGCAATTCGATCAGGACGCAACCGAAAAACCGGACTATGAATACTATCCCGATCACTGGGAAGAGCCGTGGCTGTCACGGCGGCGCAAACTTGGCTTCGACCTGTACGGGCTGATCGGCATTCCCAAGGGCGATAAACCGCGCATGAAAGAGCAGAGCGGGCGCAATTTTCTGTTTTTCGACGCGCCGGTCGGCTTGATCTTTACGCTGGATCGCCGTCTGGCGCAAGGCATGTTGCTCGATTACGGCGTTTTCATCGGCCATCTCATCATTGCCGCGCAGGCGCGCGGGCTGGCAAGCTGTATGCAGACGGCGTTTATCGACTACCCGGATACCGTCCGCCGTTTCCTCGGCATCAGTGATCAGGAAATGATCGTGGGCGGGCTGGCTCTCGGATATCCCGACCCGGAAGCTCCGGAGAACCACCTCGTCACGGAGCGGGAACCGGTCGAAGCGTTTACAACGTTCCGAGGATTCTAGGGAATCCCTGCAAAACCCCTCCCGTCATTCTGCGCGCAGCGAAGCGAAGTCGCAGAATCCAGACGTTGCATGGATCCTGCGACTTCGCGCAGGATGACGGGTGGTGGGTTATAAGGTAATGCAGGGGTTCCCTAGCCTCTGTTATCCTTGCGCCCTTCCCGCAGCAAACAAGGTTCAGGGCAGCAATGGCAAGCACGCAACAATACGACGAATCCTCCTTCCGCGTCCTCAAGGGGCTGGAGCCGGTGCG
>JAITMK010000001.1 GCA_031277415.1 Azoarcus sp. | reverse complement strand
AACAGCTCCGAATGGAGGGATTGATAGATGGCTAAAAAATTCTCGGAACTCGTAGCAAAAATGCCGCCGGAAGATCGCGTTGAAGCCGAGGCCATGACACAAAAGATGCTGGCTGAAATGCCGCTCGATGAACTTCGCCGGGCGCGAGGACTCTCGCAGAGAATGCTGGCCGAGGCACTGCATATCCAACAACCGGCCATTGCCAAACTTGAAAAGCGTACAGATATGTACATATCGACCTTACGCAGCCATATCGAGGCAATGGGAGGCCAGCTTGAGGTCATAGCACGTTTCCCAGATGGTTCGGTAAAGATTGATACCTTTGGTGGTCTGGCACCAGTTCGTTGAACAACCGGATAGCTGGCCAAGCGGTTGAGCAATCTTATCAGGATGTTGGGATTCGCTTCGCTCGTCCCAACCTACGGGGCTGAACAAAAACCGCTCCAGGAAATCAGCACCGGGCCGCAAACCAGTCCAGCACCTTTGCCACGGCTTCGTCGATGCCGAGATGGTCGGTATCCAGCAACAGTGCGTCCGCTTCCTGCCGGAGCGGTGCAACGGGGCGGGCGCGGTCGCGCACATCCCGCGCTTCGAGATCGGCCTGAATGGTGGCGAGATCGGCGGGTTCATGACGTTCCAACAATTGCCGGGTGCGGCGCTCGGCGCGAACGGCGGGACTCGCTGTCAGAAAAACTTTCAACTGCGCGGCGGGAAACACTACCGTTCCCATGTCGCGCCCGTCTCCGACCAATCCCGGCGCGCGATGAAACGCCCGCTGCCGAAACAATAGCGCCTCGCGCACAGCGGGCAGCACGGCCACTTTTGAAGCACCGGTAGAAATTTCCTCGTGCCGGATTGCCTCGCCTGCTTCCTTGCCATTCAGGCGCACCCCGCCCGCGTGAAACACCACGTCCAGTTGGGCAGCAATGAATGCCACGCCCGCTTCGTCCGCCCAATCCACGCCCGCTTCCCGCGCGGCCAGCGCGGTAAGACGATAGAGCGCGCCGGAGTCGAGATAATGAAAACCAAGCGCTTGCGCAACCCGCGCGGAAACGGTTCCCTTGCCGGAAGCCGTGGGACCGTCGATGGCAATCACCGGCGCGGGTTTCACGACAGCCGTAAAGCGGTCGAAATAATCGGGAAACGTTTTTGCCACGCAACCGGGATCGCGAATGCGCAACGGCACGCCCAATGAGGCGAGCGAAAAACACATCGCCATGCGGTGATCGTCGTAAGTGTCGATGACGGCAGGCTGGAGCGGATGCGCCGCATCCGGCGGAATGATCTTCAGAAAATCCGCTCCCTCCTCCACCCGCACGTTCAGCTTGCGCAACTCGGCAGCCATCGCCGCAATGCGGTCGGTTTCCTTCACCCGCCAACTGGCAATATTGGCAAGCGTGGTTTCCCCTTGCGCGAACAATGCGGCTACGGCCAACGTCATGGCTGCATCGGGTATATGGTTGCAATCCAGATGTATCCCTGTGAGCGGCTTGCCATCAGCGGGCCGGGCAGCGGATATCCAGTTCTCGCCTGCCTCCACCGTCGCCCCCATGGCTGCCAGGGCATCCGCGAAGCGCACATCTCCCTGAATCGCGTTTTTTCCGACGCCTTCCACACGAATGGGGTGCTCTGCGCTCGCCCTGATCGCTCCCAGAGCGAGAAAGTAAGAAGCCGACGAAGCATCGCCTTCCACCTGATAGAAGCCGGGCGAGCGATAACACGCCCCGGCGGGAACCGAAAACGCCCGCCAGCTTTCCCGCTCCACGGTCACGCCAAAGCGCGCCATCAGGTTCAACGTCATGTCGACATAGGGCTTGGAAATCAACTCGCCCTCGACTTCCACCGTGACCCGCGCCCCGGCGAGCGGCAACGCCATCAAGAGACCGCTCAAAAACTGGCTGGATACATCTCCGCGAATTTTCACCACGCTGTCGGGCCGGATGTCGGCAGGATGAATCCGGAGCGGCGGAAAACCTTTCTTTTCAAGAAATTCGATATTGGCTCCGCAGGCTTTGAGCGCATCGACCAGATCGCCGATAGGCCGTTCGTGCATCCGGGGCACGCCCTTCAACACATATTCTCCGCCCGCAAATGCCAGTACCGCCGTCAGGGAGCGGAAAGCCGTTCCCGCGTTACCGAGAAAAATCTCCGCCTGCCGCACGGGAAACCGCCCGCCGCAGCCCGTCACCCGCAAGTTTCCATCGCCTGCCGCCGACACCGTCACGCCCAACGCCGCGAGCGCTTCCCGCATCCGTGCCGTGTCGTCGGAATCCAGCAGGGCATGTAATTCCGTTTCCCCTTCCGCGAGCGCGGCCAGGAGCAGCGCGCGATTGGAAATGCTCTTGGAACCGGGCAGCATCACGCTGCCGGAGGCGGAAATCATCTGGGGAAGGTCGATGAAATTCATAGTGAGCATCTGTAAAATCTCTCCTGTCATTCTGCGCGCAGCGAAGCGAAGTCGCAGAATCCAAACGCT
Source organism: Azoarcus sp. (assembly GCA_031277415.1). Taxonomy (GTDB): domain Bacteria; phylum Pseudomonadota; class Gammaproteobacteria; order Burkholderiales; family Rhodocyclaceae; genus WRNU01. Next base: position 3,750 of record JAITMK010000001.1, on the reverse strand, counting down.
ACGTGGATCCTGCGACTTCGCGCAGGATGACAAGCGGGGGAGGCAGGGTAATGTAGAAGTTTCATAAGATGCCCTGTACCTGGAGCAACTGCCGCAGGATTTGCCACGGCTCAATCCGCCGCACGCCGAAAGACCAGCAGCTTTGACACCAGTTTCTGCACCGGTTCGCCGTTCTGGTTGAACGTGTCGGTTTGCAGGGTAACGATTCCCCGGTCGGGGCGGGATCTGGAGGGCACAATTCCGGTAATGGCGCTTTCGGCTCGAAGTACGTCACCGGGACGGGTCGGGCGTGGCCAGGAAATTTCGACGCCCGCGCCAATGAGGCCGTCCGCGAACGGCACGCTCTCCACCATCAGCCGCATAGTAATTGCCGCCGTGTGCCAACCGCTGGCGGCGAGCCCCCCGAAAAAGGATTGGGCGGCAACGCCTTCATCCAGATGAAAGGGCTGCGGATCAAAACTTCGGGCAAAATCCTTGATCTTCGCCGTATCGAGCGGAAACTCCCGGCTCAGGTAACGATCTCCAACAGCAAGATCGTCCAACGCAATGGTTTTCGTTTCGTTTTTCATGTTTCAATCCACGCCCGTAACCGAGCGACAACGACGCTTGGAAGAGGTTACGCCTCTCCCAAGCGGAATTATCCCCCTAAAGAGGCAGGTTTCAAACCGGAGTCAGTTTTCGATGAAGTCCTGCTTTTTGCCGGTTCAGTCCCTGATGTGCCAGATTTTCGGGTCGATTCCGTCAAAGGTCTGCTGATAGCGCGGCGCGTTGCGATCTTCGTCTGTGACATTTCGGATGTGAACACCAAGGATTCGTTCCGGATAAGTCCGGGCAATATCGGCGTAGATTTCAGGGTCTCTTTCGCCGGAATCGCCGATCAGGATGAATTTACGCCGGGGAAAATTTGTCAGCAGGCGAACGATGGTGTCTTTCTTGTGTGCGACGGTCACTTTCCGTCCGCCGTACAGGGTGCGCCACGAAGTGGATTCGCGCAGATGGAGGATACCCGGCGGGAAATTCGCATCCTTCATAAACGCCGATAGCGCCGGATAAAGCTGAACGGGCGAGGCCGTGAGGTAATGGAAAAACGCATGCTGTTCATCGCGCGCCATTTCCTGATACCACTCGGCCATGCCGGGTACTGCCTGGAAAGGCTTCATGAAAGTATTGCGCACCAACGTTTTTTTGTTCAGAACCTCTGAAATCTTGATCGTGTCGTCAACGTCGCTGACGATGGAAACACCTTCCGCCGGAATGACCCAGGCGCTGCCTTTCTGCCCGTGTAGCGGATGCCAGGGAGCTTCCAGCGTCCAGGTAATCGAACCCAGGCCATTCGAGCCATTCGCCCATTTGACCCATTCCCGCCCGACGTTCAATCTGCCGTGCACGCGCCCATGGGCATTGGTACGCTGCAACGTAAAAACCTTATCAGCCAATCGCACCCGGAGCCGCTTGCCGCGCTCGGAGTCGGTTCGGAAATAGCGCGTTCTCTCTTCGAGCAGCGCCTTTTGCTCGGGGGTCAGTTCGTTGTAATCGACATTTAGCCAGGTAAGCAATGCGGAAATGGTAAAGCGCTTCGAATCTTGTTCGAAGACCCAGGCATTGACACCGACTCTGAAAGAACCATCCGGCTGTTCCACGGCAAACCCTGGCAGAAACATCACTGTCTCATCCAGTTTCAGTTTGGGCATCTGCGCAAACCCCTTGATGGAAAAAATGATAAGCAATAATCCAAGGCAAAGTTTTTTCATGGTGACACGCTTATTTGAGCCAATTCCGCAAGACCAGTTCGTAGAAAAATATCAACGTAATGCCGACCGGCACCACAAACCGCAGCACATCGAACCACAGGTTGAACGTGCGCTGTTTCAGGCGTATCTCATCCACGACGATCATCTTGCCAAGCCTCCAGCCGACGTAGATGGCAATAGCCAGTCCGGAGAGCGGCATCATGAAGCGTGTGGCGAAATGATCCAGGAGATAAAAAATGGTGCGGCCAAAAATCTTGAACTCCGACCACTCGTTGAACGACAGGCAAACAGCCAACCCGAGCAACCACACCGGCAGCGCCGTTCCCCATGCCGCGCGGGCGCGGCGGATACCGTAGCGCTCGGTGAGCCAGGAAACGAAAGGTTCCAGCAGGGAAATGGACGATGTCCAGGCCGCAAAAATAACGAAAAGAAAAAAGAGTATGGCCACCAGCCGCCCGCCGGGCATATGGGTGAAAGCCAGCGGCAAGGTCTGGAGGATGAGACCCGGCCCGGCGGCGGGCTCCAGACCATAACGGAAGGTCAGTGAAAAGATGGCGGCTCCGCAAAGCAATCCGATGAAAGCGCCGACCCCTGCCACCCACAGGCAGGTGTGACCGATATTCGTCTTTTTGTCGAGATAGGAGCCATAGGCCATGATGGCGCCCATGCCGAGGCTCAACGAGAAAAAGGCATGCCCCATCCCATCGATGACGACGCCGGGTTTGATCGCTTCGGTTTTGAGGTTGAACATGAAATTCAACGCCGCCGGCATGTCCCCCGCCACCGTCCCCCAGAAGGCCAGGAAAATCAGAATCAGGAAAAGCAGCGGCAGCATGATCTTGTTGGCGGTCTCAATTCCCGCTACCACGCCCCGCGCCACCACGCCAACAGTCAGAATCATGAAAACGGTGTGCCAAAACCCCTGACGCCAGGGGTTGGCCATCGTGGCATCGTACGCCGCCTTTGCCTCTTCCGGCGTGCTGACATTCATCCCTTCCACGAGCGATCGCCAGAAATAGTCCACCATCCATCCCGAGACCACGCTATAAAACGACAGGATCATCAGCGCGCCGAATATTCCGACCCATCCCAGCAAGGCCCACCATGAAGAATTGCCGGATTCTGCTGCGGTGTTGAGCATGGCAGCGACGGGATTGCCCCGTCCTCGCCTGCCAATGAGAATCTCTGCCATGAGCAGCGGCAACCCGATGAGGGCGACACAAACCAGATAAACGACGACGAAGACCCCCACGCTGCCTTCACTTGCACCGGCAAGGTAAGAAAATCTCCAGATATTGCCGAGTCCGACAGCCGAGCCGATGGTGACGAGGATAAAGGCCCAGCGATTGGACCAGGTGGAACGAGAGGGCGTGGCTTGGCTCATGGTAAAACCCGCGCGTGTGGGGTAAGGACGTTGAAAGCCTAAAGGCAGATTGGACCTGCTACCCGCGTGCGGACTGATTCATTCGTGTGGTGTTTCCACGGTGCGGCGGCAAGCATTATGGACTACCCAAATCCGTAGTTGTGGATGCCAGTCTACGCCGTTCGTCCAAGCTTTCATCTTGTTCGCTGTTCATTACCGAGCGCACGCCGAACATAGCGATAAGCCCAAGCGGAACAAACAAGATCGAGCCAATGATCGCCAGGACACCACCCACCTTGCGGTTTCCTGCGGCCATTATGATCAAGCCGACCACCGACAGCGCCCAGAATGCAAACATGAACAGAGCCATATTCATTGCCAGTTGCTCTGACTCCATTTCGTACACAGGGTGATTGCACCTATTTGTCATGATAATTTTTGCACTTTTAGCATGTTATTTGGCGTGAGGGCTTGTAAACTGCGTCAAAAAGTCGTCCACTCTGGTTTTTTGGGGCGCTCATGCCAAGGAATCTGGTGGAACATTTCTCAATTATCGAAGACCCACGGCGTGGTCGCGTGGCGTATGACTTGACAGAGATTCTGGTCATTGTGACCTGCGCGTTGTTCTCCGAGGTC
>JAITMK010000079.1 GCA_031277415.1 Azoarcus sp. | reverse complement strand
CTTTCGCATTAGTAATTTCCGCAATTGTTCTGCTGTTTGGATTATTCGGCATGTCACACATGTCGAACAAGATGGACTCCATTTATAGCGACAGTACCGAGCCGTTAGCACTCTTCGGTAAAATCGAAACCCATGTTGTAGCGATCAGCGCCGATGTTTTCCGGTCTTTGCAGCACAATCCGGATTCGGACGTTTCCAGGATCCACGTCGACCACAGACTCACAGATCACCTGGACAAAATCGACGCCCAGCTCAAAGAAATTGACGCCCTGCGGGGGAAAACCCCCATAGATCGCTTTGGTCAAAAGGAAAAAACGCTCATCGCGAAATTCGACAGGCAGTACGCTGTATTTGTCCGGGACGTCATCCTTCCCACCGTCGCTTCAATGCGCGCAAACGATTTTTCCCTGGCGATGCAGGAACGCTTCCTGTTGGGATTTCGTCAAACAGGCGTCCCCCTGGAAAGCACTATCACCGAGTTGATCAGCCAACTGACCAAAATTGCCAATGAGAACTTTGCGCAGGCTGAGCAGACGCATCAATCATCCCGCATGAACATGCTGATTGCTTTCGCCATCAGCATCATTTTCTGTACTTTCATCGTCTGGAAAATCATCCGTTCCATCGTCACCCCGTTATCGGACTTGCAGAAAACCATGCACGAAATCGAAGACAGTGGCAATCTCACCCGGCGCGTAAGCGTTACCAGTTCTGATGAGATCGGACAAACCGCGACTACATTCAATCATTTTGTGGATACCCTGCAACGAACCTTGAGCGAAATCCTTGACCATACGACGCGGCTTGATGCTGCCGCTTCCGATCTCGGCACGTCCACGCAGCAGGCTGCTCAACGCTCCGAGATGACCAGCGAATCCTCCACGGCGATGGCTGCCGCAGTCGAGGAAATGACCGTCAGCGTCGCCCACATCAGTCAAAATGCGCAGGAAACCTCCAAACTCACGCAACATACCGGCGATCTCTCCCAACAAAGCAGTGAGGTCATCCGCCAGACCGTCGATGAAATGTATGCCGTTGCCGAGGTGGTGAACAAGTCTTCCGAGATCATCGCTGAATTGAGCAGGCAATCCAAACAGATTTCCATCGTCGTACAGGTGATCAAGGAAGTCGCCGACCAGACCAATCTGCTGGCGCTGAACGCAGCAATCGAAGCGGCGCGCACGGGCGAACTGGGTCGCGGCTTCGCTGTCGTTGCCGACGAGGTAAGGAAACTCGCCGAACGCACCACGAATGCTACTACCGATATCAGCACGATGATTACCAGTATTCTGGACAGTTCGGATTTGGCGGTCGGCGCGATGAACAACGTCGTCGAGCGGGTCAAATCAGGCGTTGTGCTGGCTGATCAGGCCGGAGAGGCCATAACGAGCATCCAGAAAGGAACCAAGCAGGTACAGATACAGGTGAATGATGCCACCCTGGTTTTGGCCGAACAGAACGCCGCCAGTCAGTCGATTGCGGAACAGGTCGAACTCGTCGCCCAGGCAGCGGAAGAAAACAGCGCCGCCGCGCGCAATGCTTCCAATGCAGTGAAAAGCATCGAGCAACTGGCGCACACCGTTCGCAACGAGGTAGGAAAATTCAAGGTCTGCGCACTTGCCACGGGTTGATGTCGCAGGGGCGAAAATTTTTCGCCCGCTGTAGGAGCCAGGGCAACCCTTGTGGTTGCCCTGTTTCAGTTGACCTATTGGCGTGCGCGCGTAGCCGCAGAACACAGGCCATTTTCGGGCAATTGGTGGAACATTTCTTCGCCCTCGCGGAGGTTTTGGCTGTTTTGGAACGTCGGTTATCTGCCTCCCGCGACATCCTCCTACTCCGCCTGATCTCCGGCCAGTTTTCCGTCACGCAAGCCGGGCACGAACTGGAAATGGTATGATTAAGTATGAATTCCAAGCGTTTTGAGTCGCCCCTGCCTAAAGGCAGGAGATTACGCGAGACGCGTTTTCAAGGAGAAACTCATGTCCACCACGCTTGAGCGCCTGACTGTCACCATGCCGTCTGAAATGACTGCTGCCATCAAGTATGCTGTCGAGGAAGGTGGCTATGCGTCCGCTAGCGAAGTCGTGCGGGAGGCATTGCGCGATTGGAGTACCAAGCGCCAGTTGATGCTGGATGATCTCGCCGCCCTGAAAAAAGACATCGATAAGGGTTTGGCTGATGTTGCCGCCGGACGCGTCAAGCAGTTTAATGCTGACGACATTATCAACCGAGGGAGACAGCTATTAGCCGCTCGCTCCTCCTAGCCGACAGCGCCGAACTGGATTTGGCGGAAATCTGGTCTTACATCGCCGAAGAAGCCTCGGAAACCACGGCCAACCGTTTTCTGGCGCGGCTGGAAGGCACTTGTCAAAAGCTGTTGCCGTTTCCGTCTGCCCATCCTGAACGTCCCCAACTCGCGCCAGGGCTGCGCGTGACATTTCAGGGGGCTTATGCCATTTACTACCAATTCGACGATACCCACGTGGTTATCATCCGAGTACTGCATGGAGCACGGGACGTTACCGCCATTGCGGAACAAGGCGGCTTTGACGGGTGACGCGCTCAAGACCGGACAATTCGCGCCAACGGGTCGCGACAATGGCAGGGGATGTTAGCAACAAATAGAACTGTCCGGTTTTGTAGACTGGCAGCGGAGCCGACCTGACATGACCCCGCCCTCTCTCCAGCGAATTCTCCGAAAACGCAACGGTTGAGCAACCTCGAAAACGCCGGACGCCGGTGGAGGTCCTCGGAAAGTATGCGTGGAGCGGGCGATGGGAATCGAACCCACGGCACAAGCTTGGGAAGCTTGGGTATTACCATTATACGACGCCCGCATGAACCAATTCGAGAGCCACTTTGACTCTCGAATTGATCATTGTAATGTTTTCTTCGATTCGAGCAAAGCTGTTCCAGCCCGCGTAGGTTGGGATGAGCGAAGCGAATCCCAACATCCAACCAACCACAAAAACGTTGGGTTCCGCAAGCTCAACCCAACCTACGCCCTCTCCCACTATTCAGACCGGAGACATGTTGAACACCCGTTCGGGTTGATCTTGCCGAAGCCTGCGGTGGCGAATAAGGGAAATGCAGGCAATCGCCCGGAGATGGGCAGAACCATTATTATTACAAGCCTCTCTCCCCATTCCGAAGTATCATCCGCCGCATGATTCATATCACCATCAACGGACAATCCGAAACTTTGCCGTCCGGTTTCAGCGTGCTGGCTCTGCTTGAGCAGCGCGAACTGACAGGTATGCGTCTGGCCGTCGAGCACAATGGCGAGATCGTGCCGCGCGCGCGCTACGCTACTACCCTGCTTGCCGAAGGCGACACGCTGGAAATCGTTTCGGCTGTGGGTGGTGGCTGATTTTTTTCGTACCCTTGAGCTGAACATGAACGATTTTCTGACAATCGCTGGAAAAAATTATTCTTCCCGTCTGCTGGCCGGAACGGGTAAATACCGGGATTTTGCCCAGACACGCGCAGCAATCGATGCCAGCGGCGCACAAATCGTCACTGTAGCAATCCGCCGGACCAACCTCGGTCAGAATCCGGACGAACCCAATCTGCTCGAATTTCTGCCGCCGGAGCATTTCACCATTCTGCCCAATACTGCCGGTTGTTTTACTGCCGATGAGGCTGTCCGAACCCTGCGGCTGGCGCGTGAATTGCTCGACGGCGCGGCTCTGGTCAAGCTCGAAGTGCTGGGCGATCCCAAATCGCTTTACCCCAACATGCCCGAAACACTGAAAGCCGCCGAGGTTCTGGCGAAGGAAGGTTTTCAGGTCATGGTTTATTGTGCCGACGACCCCATTCAGGCACAAATGCTCGAAGAGATTGGCTGCGCGGCGATCATGCCGCTGGCTTCTCTCATCGGTTCCGGAATGGGCATCCTCAATCCGTGGAATCTCGCCCTCATCATCGAACGGATCAGCGTGCCCGTCATCGTCGACGCCGGAGTCGGCACGGCTTCCGATGCCACCATCGCAATGGAACTCGGGTGCGACGGCGTGCTGATGAATACTGCCATTGCTCACGCAAAAGACCCGGTGCGCATGGCGGGCGCAATGAAAAAAGCGGTCGAATCCGGGCGCGAAGCCTGGCTGGCAGGCCGGATGCCGAAAAAAACCTATCTTGCCGATCCCAGTTCGCCGCTCACGGGGCTGATCGGTTCATGAACGTAACCCTGCGCGCCTCCGCAACGCAACCCGTTGCCGACTCCACGCCCCTGCCCTCGCACCATTTTTCCAGCCGCTCGATCCGCAGTTTCGTGTTGCGCCAGGGACGCATGTCGCCCGCGCAACGACGCTATCTCGATGAAATGATGCCGAAAATTGGCATTGAATACCGGCAGGATCAACCCGATCTCACGAGTGCATTTGGCCGCGCCGCGCCGAAAATTCTTGAAATCGGCTTTGGCATGGGCGAAACGACGGCAAAAATCGCTGCAGGACACCCCGAAAACGATTATCTCGGAGTCGAAGTGCACAGTCCCGGGGTCGGTGCGCTGTGCAAACTTATCGATGAAGGCAAACTTACCAACCTGCGTATCATTCAGCACGATGCCGTCGAGGTGCTCCGTGACATGATTCCCGACGGCGCCCTGGCCGGGGTACACGTGTTTTTCCCGGATCCCTGGCGCAAGGCGCGGCACTACAAACGCCGCCTGATTCAACCTGAATTCGTTGATCTCGTTGCGGCAAAGCTCTCCCCCGGCGGCATTCTCCATTGCGCGACCGACTGGGAGAATTACGCCGAATGGATGCTTGAGGTTCTCTCGGCAAGCGTGTTGGAAAACACCGCTGACGGCTTTGCGCCCCGGCCTGCGTACCGATTACCGACCAAGTTCGAGAATCGCGGCACACGCCTTGGCCACGGTGTATGGGATATTGTTTTTGGGCGACCGCAATGAAAAAGTTTTCTTCCATTTTCAGAATCATTTTCCGTCTTTTTCGCTTTACATGGGCTTTCATCAACGGCACGCGCCGTGTTATCACAAACCTCGTGCTGCTGATCATCATTGCAGCGATCATCGCTGCCATCACGCATCCGGGAGTGACTGTGCCCGATGGAGGGGTGGCGCTGCTCGTTCGGCCTGCCGGTGCGCTGGTTGAGCAGGTCACTGTCGACCCTTTTTTGAACGTTCTCTCCGACGAACAGCCAAAAGAGACATCGCTGCCCGATTTGCTCGAAGCCATACACGCCGCCCGTGACGATGCGCGCATCAAACTGCTCGTACTCGAAACAGACAACCTCGGCGCAGGCGGTCTGGCCAAATTCGGGGAACTGCGCACAGCCATCGATAACTTCAAGGCTTCGGGCAAACCAGTGTTGGCGCGCGGGGAACACTTCAGCCAGAGCCAGTATTATCTCGCTTCCGTTGCCGATGAAGTGCATCTTGCCCCGGACGGCTTCGTGCTCTTGCAGGGATTGGCAAGATTCAACACGTATTTCCGTGGCGCGCTCGACAAGCTCGGCATCAAGGTTCACCTGTTCCGTGCCGGGGAATACAAATCTTTCGGCGAACCGTTTACCCGCAACGACATGTCGGCAGAAGACCGCGAAGCAAGCCGGGAGCTCCTCGACGAACTATGGGGCCGTATCCGCGACGATATCAGCGCCTCGCGTAAACTGACCCCGGCGCAGTTCGATCATTATGTTCTCGATTACCTTGAGATGCTCAAGTCCGCCAAGGGGGATCTCGCCGCTGTCGCCCAGACTGCCGGGCTCATCGACCAGTTTTCCACCCGAGACCAGTGGCAGACGCGGATCAAGGAACAACTCGGCGACAAAAGTGCCGAAGCGGATTTCCGCCATATCGGTGTCAATGACTATCTCGCCGCAATTCGTGGCGAGCGCGCCGACCAACCTGACCAGATCGCCGTACTGGTCGCCCAGGGAGACATCGTTGACGGTGAACAATCACCTGGCAGCGTCGGCGCCAACAGCTTCGTCCGCCTGATCCGCGAAGCGCGCGAAAACAAACAGGTCAAGGCACTGGTCGTTCGCATCGACAGCCCGGGCGGCAGCGCATGGGCGTCAGAAATCATCCGCCGGGAACTCGAACTTACTCGCCAGGCAGGCAAGCCCGTCATCGCTTCGATGAGTTCCCTGGCGGCCTCCGGCGGATATTGGATCGCTACAGGAACCGATGAGATTTTTGCAGAACCCGCTACCTTGACCGGCTCAATCGGTGTTTTCGGCATGTTTCCCGATTTTTCCAAACCGCTCGGTTCGCTGGGTCTGAGTGTCGACGGTGTTGCCACTGCACCGCATGCTGCCGCGCTCGACCCGCGCCGCCCGCTCGATCCCGCCGTAGGCGAAGCTTTGCAACTGAATGTCGAGCACTCCTACCGCCGTTTTCTCGAAATCGTTGCCGGGGCGCGAAAAATGGAAATCGATGCTGTCGATAAAATCGCCCGTGGACAGGTCTGGAGCGGCCAAAAGGCCCATAGCCTGGGACTCGTCGATCACACGGGAGGACTCGATGCCGCATTGACCGCCGCCGCCAGGCATGCGAAACTGAAGGAGAAAAATTACACCGTCATCTGGCCGACGCAGAGTGTTCCACCGATGCGCCAGTTGCTGCAGCAACTATTTTCTGTAATGACGACGGATAAAAACCTTGCCGCCACCCCTGTACCGGCCAATGATTTTGTCAGACACCTGACCGCCGATATCAAGTCTCTGGAGTTTTGGAACGATCCACGCCATATCTATACGCATTGCCTGTGTGAAGGCGGAAAGTTTTAGGAGTATACAGAGGTGTCTATGCGAATTCTTCTGATTCTGGCCCTGCTCGTCTGCCCGCCCACGGCGGCCCAAGACTTTGACAACAACGAATATTCATTCCGGATTCAACAGTACAAATCCACGAAGACCGTCCGATTCCTCGCCGTCAACGACACCCCGGCCACAGTAACCCTTTCCTTCAAAGTGAGCGGAAGCCATTTCAGCGCGGACAAAGATCTGCTGCAAACGCTCGTCATCGACTCGGGCGCTACCCTTGAAATCATCCAACTCACTCAGGTGACACGCTGGGATCCGATCAACTTCCAATACCGTTATTCGTTCCAGCCCGGCAATGTTTTCATGGCACCGGATAAACATGCCCGCTACCATTTGCCGTTTCCAAAAGGAACAATGTTCCTCGTCGTCCAGGAACCCGGCAGTTCACTCGGCGCGCTGATTACCCACAACAACGACCTCACGCGCTACGCCGTCGACTTTGGCGTTCCTGAGGGTACGCTTGTGACGGCGGCACGCGAAGGCGTTGTAATCGCCACCAAGGACACTTTCACCGAAGGCCGCCCCGATCCGGCGCTTAACGACAAGGGCAATTACGTCTCCATCATGCACCCTGACCACAGCATTGGCAATTACGGACATCTTGCGCCACGAAGCGTGCTCGTCAAACCGGGGCAACGAGTCTACGCCGGGGACGCTATCGCTTATTCCGGCAATACCGGCTTCACCTATGGCCCGCATCTTCATTTCGACGTGCGGCGAGCCGCTGTTTCGGAAGCAGGCGAAGTGATTCACCTGTCGGTGCCCATGAATTTTTACCAGCGTGACGGGGCGGGCGAAAAAATCGAGATAGTGGACGGCATGCTGATCAAGACGCAATAGTCGTCTGCGCCATTCCAGCCCAGTCCGGGCTGTTGATGATCTGGCGCATCACGCGCTGAACCATGATGGCCATGTGCTCGCGGTTGATCGCGGGGCTGCGGATCGCGCGAACCATGAGTCCTTCAAATATGGAAGCGATGATTTCGACCATCGCGGCAAATGTTTCCTCGTCGTCGTTCCTGCCGCTCATCTGCCGCGCAAGGCGCAGGGTTTCGACCCAACTCGCCATACAGTAGCTATCGGCTGCCTGCACGATGCGGGCCACTTCCGGGTTGCGCGCTGCCTCGGAGACAATTTCCAGCCTGAGCCCTGCCGAAAAGGTGTCCATCGTATCTTTCACCCCGTCGGCGGACAATTCGATTATCGTTTCGCGCACATCGTGGGATACTTTCAGTTCGTTCCACATCGCCACCAGACGTTCCAGATCGCGTTGCACGATGGCAGCGATGATCGCTTCCTTGTTTTCAAAATAGTGGTAGATGTGGCCGGCGCTCATCCCGGCCTGGCGTGAGATATTGGCAATGCTCGCGCCGTGAAACCCGTATGCGCGAAAACAATGCGCCGCCGCGTCAAGTATCTGGGTACGCCGAGCTTCTGCACGAGAGTTCTCTGGCGAAGCGGGAAATTCTGAAACGTACGCATCATTTGTCATATTCGTCTCGTCCGCATACATTTATATACACATCAAATTTGCAAATCACATCAAACTTGCAGATATCGCGTATACTAACATAGAATGAACACTCATTCTAGAATAAATGTTCTACACTCACGAACAAGCGTTTCATTAAATCCCTGCGAGACTTTTCATGAACACCCGTTTTCGTCAGCCGGCACTTCCCACGATGATGCTCGCCTGCGCTTTGGTTCTCGCCGCTTGCGGTAAAGATTCTTCTCCTTCAGCCCCTGCGGAAATGCCGCCTCCTGTGGTCGGCGTAATCGTAACCACAGCCGAATCGGCTCCGCTGGTCACTGAACTGCCGGGGCGCACAACTCCGTTCATGGTGGCCGAGTTGCGCCCGCAGGTCACGGGCATCATCCAGAAACGCCTGTTTACAGAAGGGAGTACGGTTACGGCAGGCCAGACGCTCTATCAGATCGACCCTTCCACCTACAAGGCTGCCTACGATAGCGCCGCTGCCAACAAGGCGCGTGCCGAAGCCAATCACTACAACGCTCAACTGAAGGCGGAACGCTACGCCGAACTGGTCGACATCGAAGCCGTCAGCAAACAAGCCAACGATGATGCCATTGCCGCGCTCAAGCAAGCCGAAGCCGAAGTGGCCGCCGCCCGCGCGGCGCTCGACAAGGCCCGCATCGACCTCGATTTCACCCGTGTGAAATCGCCGATTCCCGGTCGCATCGGTCGCTCTTCGGTCACGCCGGGGGCGCTCGTCACTGCCAATCAGCCCGCTGCGCTCGCCATCGTGCAGCAACTCGACCCCATCTACGTCGATCTCACCCAATCGAGCGCCGATCTCCAGCGTATGCGCCGCGATGTCGCCTCGGGCAAGATTTCGCTCGTCGGCGAAGACATCCCCGTGCAACTCATTCTCGAAGACGGCAGTTTGTACGAAGAATCCGGCAAGCTGGCTTTTTCCGAAGTCTCGGTCGACCCCGGAACCGGCAGCGTCACCTTGCGCGCCAGTTTCCCCAATCCGGACGGCGCGTTGCTTCCCGGCATGTACGTGCGCGCACGGATGGTGCAGGGACAGTCGGAACAAGCCATCATGGTGCCGCATGCGGCAATGAGCCACGACCAGCGCGGCAGTTCGTTCGTCATGGTGGTCAATGCAGAGAGCAAGGTCGAACCGCGCTTCGTGCAGACCCGCGGAGTGCAGGGCGACAAATGGATTATCATCGGAGGACTTGCTGCCGGTGAAAAGCTCATCGTCGAAGGATTACAGAAAGCGCGTCCCGGCATACTCGTCCAGGTTCAGGTCATCGGCACGCCGCAAAGCGCTACCCCGGAACAGGCCGTTGCTTCGGCGCGCGCTGCGAACCGAGACTGAACGATCATGGCACGCTTTTTCATCGACAGACCCATTTTTGCCTGGGTCATTGCCATCCTCATCATGATGGCAGGGGTGTTGTCCATCAATACCCTTCCGGTTCAGCAATACCCGGACATCGCCCCCCCCACGGTCGTCATCAACGCCACTTATCCCGGCGCGTCGGCCAAGGCGGTAGAAGAGTCCGTCACCCAGATCATCGAACAAAAGATGACCGGCATCGACGGCCTGCTCTATATGAGCTCCACGAGCAACTCCTACGGACAGACATCCGTTACGCTCACCTTTGACGCGGGAGTCAATCCCGATATCGCCCAGGTTCAGACCCAGAACAAGCTGCAACTTGCCTTGCCCCTGCTGCCGCAGGCCGTGCAGCAACAAGGTGTGCAGGTTGTCAAATCGGCGCGCAACTTTTTGATGATTGTTGGTTTCGTGTCGAGCAATGAACGCTTCGAGAGCGCCGACCTGGCGGATTACCTCGTCGCCAACGTGCAGGACCCGCTCACCCGCGTCACGGGCGTGGGCGAGGTGCAGGTATTCGGCTCCCAATACTCGATGCGCATTTGGATCGACCCGAACAAGCTCAACAAATACAACCTCACCCCTGCCGATGTGCAGAACGCGCTGATTGCCCAGAACACCCAGGTTTCTGCCGGGCAACTCGGTGGTACGCCGGCAGTGCCGGGGCAAGGCTTTACTGCCAGCATCACCGCGCAAAGCCGCCTGCAAACGGTCGAACAGTTCGAGTCTGTCCTGCTGCGCAGCGCGCAAGACGGCGGCGAAGTACGGCTGCGTGACGTGGCTCGCGCCGAAATCGGCCAGGAAAATTACGGTTTTCGCGCCTTGAACAACGGCAAACCTTCCGGAGGTATCGGCATCAAGCTTGCCGCCGGAGCCAACGCCCTGAAAACAGCCGATGCGGTCAAGGCCAAGGTTGAGGAACTCGCGCCCTACTTCCCGGAAGGCGTCGAAGTCATTTATCCCTACGACACCACCCCCTTCATTCGCATCTCGATCAATGAAGTGGTCTGGACCCTGGTCGAGGCCATTTTCCTTGTTTTCCTGGTGATGTTCCTCTTCCTGGAAAATTTCCGCGCCACCCTGATTCCGACCATTGCCGTGCCTGTGGTGTTGTTGGGCACTTTCGGAGTCATGGCCGCCTTTGGATTCTCCATCAATACGCTGACCATGTTCGGGCTGGTGCTCGCCATCGGCCTGCTCGTCGACGATGCCATTGTCGTTGTCGAAAATGTCGAACGCATCATGCGGGAAGAAGGACTTCCTCCCAGGGAAGCTACCCGCAAGTCGATGGATCAGATCACCAGCGCCTTGATCGGCATCGCGATGGTGCTCTCGGCAGTGTTCATTCCGATGGCCTTCTTTGGCGGATCCACCGGCGTCATTTACCGGCAGTTCTCAATCACCATTGTCTCGGCAATGGTGCTTTCCGTACTGGTAGCCATCATCCTCACTCCGGCCTTGTGCGCCACCATCCTTCAGCCGATAGAAAAGGGCCATGAAGCGGGTGAAAAGAGCTGGTTCAGAGGTTTCTTTCACTGGTTCAACGGCATGTTCGCCCGCAACACCGAACGTTACGTGAATACCGTCGGCGCCATTCTGCGTCACAAGATGTTTTTTCTGCTGATATACGGCGCAATCATCGTTGTAATGGCCGCGCTTTTCCGCCTTCTGCCGACTTCCTTCCTGCCGGAAGAGGATCAGGGGTTGATGCCGACCCTCGTTACCTTGCCAACCGCAGCCACGCAGGAGCGCACTCTTGCCGTGCTCGAAAATGTGCGCAAGTACTACCAGGAACTGGATCCTCAAAAAGAAAAAATCGACACCGTTTTCACTATCGCCGGATTCGGCTTCGGCGGTGTCGGGCAAAACATGGGCATGGGGTTCATCCGGCTCAAGCACTGGGACGAACGCACGGAAGCCTCGCAGAGGGTGTGGGACTACGCAATGCGAGCCAATAAGGAGTTCTCGGAAATCCGCGAAGCAATGGTGTTTGCCATCATCCCCCCCGCCGTGCTGGAACTGGGTACGGCCAACGGGTTCGATCTCCAGTTGCAGGATCGGGGCGGCCTTGGGCATGAGGCGCTGGTGGCCGCACGCAACAAACTTCTGGGGATGGCCTCACGAGACGAGCGCCTCATGGGCGTGCGACCCAACGGCATGGAAGATGGCCCGGAATTCGCGCTCGACATCGACCACGCCAAAGCCGGGGCGCTGGGAGTCACCGTGAGCGACATCAACAATACCCTGTCTATCGCCTGGGGCGGTGTCTACGTCAATGACTTTCTCGACCGAGGCCGCATCAAAAAGGTCTATCTGCAAGCCGACGCTCCTTCCCGGATGACCCCGGAGGACCTCGACAAATGGTACGTGCGCAACCGTAACGGCGAGATGGTGCCTTTCTCCGCCTTCACCTCCAAGCGATGGACTTTCGGATCTCCCCGGCTGGAACGTTACAACGGGCAACCTTCACTCCAGATCCAGGGCGCCGCCGCACCGGGACGATCCACGGGCGAAGCAATGGCCGCCATCGAAGAAATTGCCAAACAACTCCCGCCAGGTATCGGTTTTTCCTGGACCGGCGTTTCTTTTGAAGAACTCCGTTCCGGCGCCCAGGCCCCGGCGCTCTACGCCCTTTCCATATTAGTGGTCTTCCTGTGTCTGGCAGCCCTTTATGAAAGCTGGTCAGTCCCCTTCGCCGTTATCATGGTCATTCCGCTGGGCGTCCTCGGCGCGCTCCTTGCCGCCACCATGCGCGAGCTATCAAACGACGTTTACTTCCAGGTTGGTCTGCTCGCCACCATCGGTTTATCCGCGAAAAACGCGATTCTGATCGTCGAATTCGCCAAGGCCGAACTGGACTCCGGCAAAAAACTGATCGAATCCGCCCTGCTGGCGGCGCGGATGCGATTGCGCCCCATCCTGATGACCTCGCTTGCCTTCGCGCTCGGCGTGTTTCCGCTCGTCAAGGCAACCGGCGCGGGTTCAGGCAGCCAGAACGCCATCGGCACTGGCGTACTGGGCGGGACGATCTCTGCGACCGCCATCGGCATCTTGTTCGTTCCGCTGTTCTACGTCACCATCAAACTCATCTTCAAGGACAAATCCCGGCAGCAAGACGCCGCGAATCTCTCCTCCACGAAAGGTGTCGAATCATGACCTTCCCGCTTCGCGTTCTGTGCGCTGCGCTGACGGCCGCCTTTGCTGCCGGGTGCACGCTTACTCCCCATTACGAACGCCCTGCCCTGCCCGTTCCGTCCGAGTGGGACGCGGTTGGCGGCGTCGGCGCCACGGACGCCGCCGAACTACCCTGGCGTGATTATTTCGCCGACACCCGCCTGCGCGTGATTATCGAACTCGCGCTCACCAACAACCGCGACCTGAGAATCACCGCGCTCAACATCGAGCGCGCCCGCGCCATGTACCGCATTCAGCGCGCCGACCTTCTTCCTTCGGTCGATCTGGCGGGAGGCCAAAACGCCCAACGTATGCCGGAGAGCATCAGTCCCACCGGGAATGCGACCATCAACCGCCAATATACCGCCGCCATCGGCACTTCCTGGGAACTGGATTTCTTTGGCCGCATCCGCAGTCTGAACGATCAGGCAGTCGAAACCTATCTGGCTACCGAAGAAGCCCGCCGTGGCGCGCAGATCAGCCTCGTCTCCGAAATTGCCAATGCCTGGCTGGCGCTGGCTGCCGATTACGAGTTGCTCGACCTCGCCAGCCGCACTTTCGCCACCCAACAAAAATCCGTCGAACTCATCAAGAGGAGTCTCGACGCGGGCGCGGCTTCCGCGCTCGACCTCGCACAGGCGCGTACCGCCATGGAACGCGCCCGTGCCGATTCCGCCCGTTACACTGCCCAGCTTGCCCGCGACCGTAACGCGCTTGCTCTGCTTGCCGGCGTACCGATACCCGAGAATCTGCAAGCCAAAACACTGGCAGCGGCTCTTTCCACCGTTGCCGATCTGCCTGCCGGTGTACCTTCCGAAGTTCTGGTGAAGCGGCCCGATGTCTTGCAGGCAGAGCACATGCTGCGTGCCGCAAACGCCAACATCGGCGCTGCCAGAGCTGCGTTCTTCCCGCGCATATCCCTGACTGCCGGGGCGGGCACGGCCAGCGGCACACTGGACGGGTTGTTCGAGTCAGGCACACGGCTATGGACTTTCGCGCCCCAGATCACCTTGCCTGTCTTCCACGCCGGAGCATTGCGCGCCAGCCTCGACCGCGCCGAAATCGAACGCGACATTCAGGTTGCGCAATACGAAAAAACCATCCAGTCCGCCTTCCGCGAAGTGGCTGATGCGCTCGCCGACCGCGCCACCCTTGCCGAGCAACTCGATGCCCGCAGAGAACTCGTCAATGCCGCCAATGAAAGCTATCGCCTGTCCGAAGCCCGCTACCGTGGCGGTCTTGACAGCCATCTCGTGCTGCTCGATGCGCAACGTTCCCAATACCTTGCCGAACAGGAACTGATTGCCACACGGCTCTCCGAAGCCAGCAATCGGGTAATGCTCTACAAGGTTCTCGGCGGCGGCTGGAAATAACCGGAAACAGCCGAAATGCGCCGTCCGCGTGGATGTGACATGTTCCTTGATCCGTGAACAAGCATCTATCGCAGCAAACACCTCTTTGCGCTAGAATTACGGGTTGCTGATTGGACCAGCTTAGACAAGCAATGAACGAGGGATGCACGGCGATGAGTAAAAATATCGAATCTTTTGGTTTGATGACAGAAGAAGAAATTCTGTCTGCGGCAGAATCCGACTACATGTCGCCGCGGCAATTGGACTTTTTTCGTCAACGCTTACATGAAGAGAGAAGGCTGCTCCTCAGCAATGCTCAGGAAACCACAACTCACTTGCAGGATAACGAATCCACCCCGGACCCTTCCGACCGGGCCAGCGTGGAAGAAGAGCACACCCTGGAACTGCGGGTACGTGACCGCGAGCGCAAGATGCTGAAAAAAATCGAAGAAACCATTTCGCGCATCGACTCCGGTGATTACGGCTACTGCGAAGAAACGGGTGAACCCATCGGCATTGCCCGTCTGCTTGCCCGCCCCACTGCCACTTTGTCGATCGAAGCTCAGGAACGCCGCGAAAAACTCAAGAAGATGCATGGTGGCTGATATAGCAGTGAGCCGCCCGCTTCAGGGCTTTCTTCGCCTCCTGATCCGCGGCTATCAGTTGGGCATCAGCCCGCTGCTGGGGCCGCGTTGCCGGTTTTACCCGACTTGTTCCGAATACGCGCTTGAAGCCCTTGCCGTGCATGGCATTTTCAAGGGATTACGACTGGCGCTCATGCGCGTTCTGCGCTGCCACCCCTGGCATCCCGGCGGCTTCGATCCCGTACCGCCCCAATCAAAATAATTTCGTTTCCCCCAATGGATATCCAGACTTTCATCACTGCGGTACTGCTTGGCATTGTCGAGGGGTTGACCGAGTTCCTGCCGATTTCATCAACGGGGCATCTCATCATCGCCGGTGATTTGCTCGGCACCCACGACGAAATCGGCAAGGTCTTCGAAATCGTCGTCCAGTTTGCCGCCATCCTTGCCGTATGCTGGATCTACCGGACGAAGATTGGCGAGGTTGCGGTCGGAACCCTGCGGCGCGACCGTCGCAGCATGCGGTTTGTGCTGATGCTCATCCTCAGCTTCCTGCCCGCAGCCATCCTGGGGTTGGCATTTCACACGGAAATCAAAAAAGTATTGTTCAGTCCTCTCGTCGTTGCGGGCGCGCTGATCGTAGGTGGTTTCATCATCCTCGTCATCGAACGATTTCTCCGGGATCGTCCGCAACAGGCGGATATCGATGACATGACTGCGTCCACTGCGGTCAAGATCGGCTTTGCGCAGGCATTGTCGATGATTCCCGGCACCTCTCGCGCAGGAGCGACGATCATCGGCGGGGTTATTTTCGGCCTGTCGCGCAAGGCCGCCACGGAGTTTTCCTTCTTCCTTGCCATACCAACCATGCTTGCGGCCACAGTGCTGGATGTCTACGAAAGCAGGAATCTACTCCAGGTGGAACACATCCCGTTCTTTGCGGTCGGCTGTGCAGCCTCGTTCATCTCGGCAATATGGGCGGTGCGCTTCCTGCTGCGTTACATTTCCACCCACACTTTCGTACCGTTTGCCTATTACCGGATCATCTTCGGATTGATCGTGTTCGCTACCTGGTACTTCGGTCTTGTTAACTGGACTTTGCCAGACTGAGCGCGGCGGAAATTCATGTTCGTCTTATTTGAAGAAGAGGGCAGCTTCAAGGCCGGTACCGTGCTGGCTGACAACGACAGTTCGCTTCAGATCGAAAATATCCACGGCAAACGGGTGAAGTTGAAGCGCGCCAACGTGCTGCTCGAATTCCGGGAACCCTCCCCCGCCGAATTGTTGACCCGCGCAGAGACCGCTGCCGCCGGATTCGATACGGACTTCCTGTGGGAAGTCTGCGGTGACGAAGAATTTGCATTCCCGGAACTCGCAGCCGAATACTACGGGCACACGCCGGACGCAGTAGAGTCTGCCGCAATGCTGTTTTCGCTGCACGCTGCGCCAATGTGGTTTCACCGCCGGGGCAAGGGGCGTTTCCGCAAAGCTCCGGAGGACATCCTTCATGCGGCAAAGGCGGGCATGGAGAAAAAACGCCGCCAGGCCGAAGACCTCGAACGGATGCGCGCGGAATTGGTGTCAAAACAGTTGCCCCCCGAATTCAATGACCAGGTTCCCCAATTGCTTTATCGCCCGGATCGCAACCGGATCGAAGTCAAAGCGCTGGAAGCGGCCTGCGTCGACACAGGACTCTCTGCGGCAAAATTGTTACTGGAATGCGGCGCGCTGTCGTCGAGCCACGACTACCATTTCAATCGTTTCCTGTTCGAGCAATTCCCGGAAGGCACGGATTTTCCGGCTTTCGATCCGCCCGTTCTCCCGGCTGCCCTGCCCCGCGCGGAGGTTGCCGCATTCTCGATCGACGATGCCTCGACCACGGAAATCGACGATGCCTTTTCCGTCACCCCCCGGCCCGAGGGCGGCTGGAAGATCGGCATCCATATCGCCGCGCCCGCCCTGGGTTTTACGCGCGGCTCCAGGCTCGATGCCATCGCGCGAAGGCGCTTGTCTACCGTTTACATGCCGGGCAACAAGATCACGATGCTGCCCGATGATGTGGTCACGGCCTTCACGCTCAGCGCGGGCGGTGTTCGCCCTGCCGTGTCGCTTTATCTCGATGTGCGTTCCGATCTCACCATCGTCGGCCACGAAAGCCGCATCGAAGACGTGCCGGTGGTTGCCAATCTGCGCCACCATGACATCGAACCGGTTTTCAACGAAACGACGCTGACGAAAGGCGGCCCGGATTTTCCCTGGAAAAAGGAACTCACCCTGCTTTGGGACATCGCCACGGTGCTCGAAGCCGGACGCGGCAAACCCTCCGAAAACGCGCATCAGGTGGATTACTCCTTTTCCGTCGACTGGGAACAAAACACGCCGGACGGCCCCGGCGCAGTCACCATCGGGCAACGTTTGCGCGGCTCGCCGCTGGACAAACTCGTTGCCGAATTGATGATCCTTGCCAATTCCACCTGGGGTCGACTGCTCGATGAATCCGGCGTCCCCGGTCTATATCGCGTGCAAAGCGGCGGCAAAGTGCGCATGGCGACGGTAGCCGCGCCGCACGAAGGGCTTGGCGTCGATTGCTATGCCTGGTCGAGTTCCCCGCTGCGCCGCTACACCGACCTGGTCAACCAATGGCAAATCATCGCCGTGCTCAACGGCACCGCCCCGGCCTTCGCGCCCAAATCAACCGATTTAATGGAGGCGATGCGCGATTTTGAACTGGCTTACGCCGAATATCTCGAATTCCAGCGCCGTATCGAGCGTTACTGGTGTGTGCGATGGTTGCGGCAAAACAACGAGCACGCGACAGAAGCTATCGTGTTGCGCGACAATCTCGTCCGCCTCATCGACATTCCGTTCATTTTCAAAGTACCTTCACTTCCTGCGCAATTTCCCGGTTCAAAAATCAGCCTGACCATTACGGGCAGCGACCTCATCGACGTCGAAGTCGATGCTCGGTATCTCGGCACCCTCGCCGAACCCGACCCGGAGACGCAGGAAGAGATGGAATATTGACGAAAACAGAACATAATCGTTCACTCCCTATTTGACAGAATCGCCCGAGACCCGGTTGCTTGCGTAGAATCACCCCATGACACCGAAGCCATCTTTTCTTCCCGCAACAAGAACCCTCGACCAGAACAGGCGTCTGGGCACAGGCTTCGCCGTCTCGGTCGTGTTGCACTTCCTGGTGATGCTCATCCAGTTCACCATGCCCGTAAGACCCCCGGGGCAGATGCCCAACCTTGACGTAATCCTCGTCAATGCGCGCCACCACGCGGCCCCGAAAGAGGTGCAGGCACTGGCGCAAGCCAACCTTGAAGGCGGAGGCGACAGCAGCGAAAATATCCGGGCTACTTCACCGCTGATGCCGCAGGAAACCATGCGCGAAGGCAGCGACCTTGTCGACATGACACGAGGACAGCCATCAGCAATGCAGCAGCCGCAATTCGAGCAGGTTTTGACCCAGGAAGGCGATTCCGGCGCTGCCATCAAACCGAAAACTCCCGAGGAGGAAGCCTCCGCACGGCAGCCCGTTTCCGGTGCGGATGCACAAGACTCCACGGCAATGGCGATCAAGCTCGAAGCCGAAATCGATGAAAAGACTCGTGCCTACAATCAGCGCCCGCGTAAAAAGTCGATCTCTCCAAACGTGAAGGAATTTCACTTCGCCCAGTACTTTGCAAGCTGGCGTGCCAAGGCAGAACGCATCGGCGAACTGAACTACCCCACCGCTGCGCGCGGCAAGATATACGGCAGCCTGATGCTGGCTGTCACCATCAGGAAAGACGGAACCATCAAGAAAGTCGACATTCAAAGAAAATCAAAGCATCCTGTTCTGGATGAAGCGGCACTGAAGATTGTCGCTCGGGGAGCCCCCTATGCGTCATTCCCTCCCGATATCGCCAAGGATTGGGACGAGATCGAGATCATCAGCACCTGGACATTCACCAACAATAAACTCAGACTGAAAACCAGATAACATTCTTTTTGGTAGTGTCTCAGTTTGAAAAACTCCCCTCTCCCGCCCCTTTGGGGCACCCTCTCCCGCAAGCGGGAGAGGGATTCGAGGCACTGAAAGAAGGCCGTGATTCAAACTGAGACTCGTCCTTCTTTTTGCCACCTGGGTTGCACCACCGCGCGTGTAATGGTACATACGTGAATCCGAATACGTGTCGCGCGCCACAATGGATTGTTATGCCCTCATCGGTCACCCTGTCGAGCACAGCAAATCGCCCTTCATTCACGCTGCGTTTGCCCGCCAGACACGGCAGGAACTGAGTTACCGGGCGCTGATCGCGCCGCTGGACGGTTTTTCCGATACTGTGCGGATGTTCCGCGCCGAAGGCGGGCGTGGGGCCAATGTTACCGTGCCATTCAAAATCGAAGCTTGTTCACTTGCCACCCGTCTGACAGAGCGGGCCAGGCTGGCCGGGGCTGTCAACACACTTACTTTTGAAAACGATGCCATCCTCGGCGATAATACCGACGGCATCGGACTGGTGCGTGATCTCATCACCAACCTCGCCTGCCCGCTTGCAGGCCGTCACGTGCTACTACTCGGCGCAGGCGGCGCGGCGCGCGGAGTCCTCTTCCCCCTGTTCCAGACAAAACCCTCCTCCCTGACCATCGTCAACCGCACCGTCAAGCGGGCGCAGGAACTTCGCGCCGCCTTTGCGCCTTACGCCGGGCAAACCGCCTTTACTGCCGGAGGCTATGAAGACATCGGCGGATGGGAGTTCGATGTCGTCATCAATGCCACCTCTGCAAGCCTTGAAAATAAAACATTGCCCTTGTCCGGAAACATTTTTGCTCCCGATGCCTTCGCCTACGACATGATGTACAGCGAAAACGGCACCCCCTTCCTGACCTGGGCACGCACGGCAGGTGCTTCACGGCTCTCCGACGGACTCGGCATGCTGGTCGAGCAGGCGGCGGAGAGTTTTGCCCTCTGGCGTGGCGTGCGTCCGAGCAGCACATCCGTGCTCTCCGAATTGCGCCGTAAACTGGCATCCCACAGTTGAGCAAGCGCATTTTTCGCTGGCTGTGGCGCAGCCTGTTGCTGATTTTCGTGCTTGTGCTCGGCGTACAAGTCTGGTTTTTCGCCCACATCCTCTACTGGCGCGACAACAATCCTTCCAGCACCCGTTTCATGCGGCTCGCACAGGCTGAATTGCAAGCCAGGAAGCCGCAGGCCAAACTGGCCCATACCTGGGTGCCTTACGAGAAAATATCCATTCATCTCAAACGTGCCGTCATCGCTGCCGAGGACAGCCGTTTTCTCGAACATGACGGATTCGACTGGGATGGAATCCAGCTTGCGCTGGAAAAAAACCTCACCCGTGGGAAGACGCAGGCAGGCGGATCCACCGTCACGCAGCAACTGGCAAAAAATCTGTTCCTCTCGCCGAGTCGCAGCTATCTCCGCAAAGGCCAGGAAGCAATCATCGCCATGATGATCGAAAAACTATGGAGCAAGCGCCGCATCCTGGAGGTATATCTGAACGTCGCGCAATGGGGTGACGGCATTTTTGGCGCAGAAGCGGCAGCCCGCCACTATTACCAGGTTCCCGCCTCCCGCCTCGGACCGGCAGCAAGCGCCCGTCTCGCAGTCACGCTACCCAGTCCCCGCCGGTACGGCCATACTTTCGGCCCGGCGCTCCAGGCACGCGCCAAACGCATCCGTTCATATATGGGTAGCACGCAAGTGCCGTGATGCACGAAGCCGCTTTCTATTTTCTGTCCATGGAATATCATAGGCGTGCGGATCGCTTTCCACCGCTGTCAATCGCATTCCATGCCTGCGCCGGATTGCGGAAGGTTCCGGCTTTTTCCGGCCGGATTTTTATATTTTTGAGGAGTCAGGAACATGCGTGTTCAACGAGTACTGATGGTATTTTTGCTGTTGGGCGTGATTGCGCTCCCCGCCGCCGCGTTCGACATCAAACCCGGTGAGTGGGAAGTAGAAATGAAAATGAGCGGAATGCCTTCGGGTATAGTAATCCCAAAAATGAAGGTCTGCGTTACCCCCGAACGAGCCAAAACCGGGTACATGGAGAAGGAGCCTCCCGAAAATTGCAAGGTAAAAATCATTGAGAGCAAGAGCAATTTGGTTTCCTACGAAGTAGTCTGCGATGTCGATGGATCGAAAGGGAAAGTCACGGGAACATCGAAAAAAATCAGTGACAACGAAGTTGTATTGGACGTTTCAACGACAATCGATGAAGGTGACCGGAAGGAGACGATTCAAACGACGGCAAGGCAAAAATACATCGGCCCGACCTGCAGCAAAGAGGCGATGCAGTAAAGAAGCGATATCGTCGCCGCGCAATTGACGGATCGAGCATCAAAGGTACCCGCTCTTGACCAAAATCACAGAGCGGGTTTTTACCGTTATTTTCGTCCGTAATTTTCCAGTTCGCCGAGCGGGATGCCGAAATGCAGCCGATCTTCCAGCAGGTTGAAAAGCGGCATCATGGACGCAATGATTTCCGGCAAATGATCCATGACATCTTCTTCTGCGCCGATCCGCAACTGAAGCAGGGCGTGGTCGATACTGAGCGCCTGGTTCACGTAGTTTTCAGCCGCAGCCTTGTCGACTTCACCCTCACGGTTGATGATGCGATTGCCTCCCGTCGCAATGCCGTACTGCACACGCTCCGTGGCAGTGATGATGAGTCCCTCCACGCTCTGTATGCCGTCCGACTCCGAACCCGAGATACCGACGGAGACAGTGATGCGGATACGCTCCTCGCGGTACGTCATCACCAGCTTTTCCATCGCCCTTTGCAGGCGCAAACCAAAGGCACAGCAACCCGCTATTGAAGTACTGGGCGACAAAACCGCAAACCGTGCTCCCGATATCTGGCTGATCGTGTCTTCGCGCCGTACCTTGCTGGCAATGATTTTGGCGAGTTTGCTGGTAATCAGACTGGCCACACGGCTGCCATGCCATTCAACCAGTTGCTCATAATGGTCGATTTCGACCACCATCACCGAGATCGTCGTCTGCCGCCGCCGTGCCTGCGCCAGCAGTTGTTCGCCGCTGTGATTGAGATAGGCGGGGGTTGCCAGCCCGGAAACCGGGTCAATGATCGAACTTTGCCCCGACAGCGCAAAACTGCGACGGATTTCGGTCAAATCCAGCAGGGATTCGAGCCGCGCCGTCATTTCGGCGCAACCTGCGCCCTTGGAGACAAAATCGCTTGCACCGAGTTCCAGCGCACGCTGACGGGCTTCATCGTCCTCGTCACCGGAAATGATGACGACCGGCAATTCCTGGATGCGCTGCACCTTTGATTCCCGAATGCGCTCAAGCAGGCCAAAACCGTCGAGCTTCGGCATACCAAGATCGGTCAGTACGATCTGAATTGCGGGGTCGACCAGCAAAGTTTGCCAACCCGCCTCACCATCGGATTCCTCCCGTATCTGAAAACGGTGGCGAATCTGCTTGATGAGGCTGGCACGCACCATGCGTGAGTCATCGACAATCAGTATTTTCGGCAGGATTCCGGTTTCTTCTTCGCCCATATATGAATCGCTTCGTTTCCTTAAATCGTTTCTGCCAACACTCACCCCCGGATACGAACGACGGTCCGCCCTTTTGCTCGCCCCTCGATAAAGGCGGTAAAAGCGTCCGGCAATTCGTCAAACCCGATCACGCGGATGAAATCCTCCAGCCAGCGCGGCTTGAGATCAGCCGCCAGGCGCGTCCAAACTCTCTGCCGCATGGACATGCTCGCATAACCCGAATCGATCCCCAAGAGACTTACGCCACGCAAAATGAACGGAAATACCGTTGTTGCAAGCTTGAAATCGGCTGCATTGCCGATACTGGCCACAACCCCATCCTGGCGCATCGTCGCCAACACCCAATGCAGGATCGAACCGCCCACATTATCGACTGCTCCGGCCCAGCGGGATGCCTCCAGCGGGCGAATTTTATCGAAATCGATTTCTCCGCGCAGGAGGATGTCTGCCGCGCCGATGCGCCGGAGAAAGTCCGCTTCCTCCGCCTTGCCGGTCAAAGCGGCCACTTCGTAGCCAAGCCGTGCCAACATGTCGATCGCCAGCCCCCCTACCCCGCCGCTCGCTCCGGTAACAAGTACCGGGCCATTACCCGGCGCAAGGCCGTTGTCTTCCATCCTCACGATCCCGAGCGCAGCCGTCAAGCCTGCCGTACCGAGCGCCATCGCTTCCAGCAGATTAAGCCCCGGCGGCAGCGGAAGTACCCAGTCTGCCGGAATTCTGGCGTATTCGGCATAGCCACCATGATGCGCAACGCCGATGTCGTAACTGGTGGCAATTACCGCATCGCCTGCCCGAAAACGAGGGTCGGCGCTCTCAACCACCTCGCCGGACAGATCGATTCCTCCCACGCAGGGAAACCGGCGGATGACCTTCCCTGCCCCTGTCGCGGCCAGGGCATCCTTGTAGTTGATGCTTGAAAAGTGCACCCGAATCAGCACCTCGCCGGCATCAAGTTGTGCCGGTGAAAGCGAAACCAGCGAGGCGCATACCTTGCGCGCCTCGTCCTGCTCGATCAACAGTGCCCTGAACTGATCACCCTCTCCCATTTGTCTCTCCTCGTCACTTGTAGCGACCGATCTCTTCCGCGCCCATGCAAAGCGTAAAACGCGGAAATACGGATTAGTCATTATATCCTGAGCCGCTCCGGCTCACCTGATGCGTATTCTTCCACACTTCACCCGCCAGAACGCCCTTTCCGGGGAGTAACTCACGCAAATTGCGTGACTTGTGAATTTTATTTCGGTTTGAAACGGCCGATAATTACAGATATATAGCCAAATTAAATAGGGTTCACTCATGACCGTCCTGACACACGCCCTGTCCTCGGTCGAGTCCTACGTCGATTTCTTCTCGCGACAACCCTTGCCGGTGTTGCGCCGGACAGCGAATGAACTCGCACGCTTCGCTCAAGCCATCGACGATGTCACCCGCCGGGATATTGCCGCCACGGTGCAGGCTGACCCGTTGATGACGATGCGCCTGCTCTCCCATATTGAAACCCACCGGGAAAACGCGCAAAACCACGACATCACCACCGTCAGTAATGCCATAGTCATGATGGGCATCATACCTTTCTTCAGGGCATTCAGCGAGTTGCCTGTCGTCGAAAAAGTCCTGATCTCCCGACCCAAGGCGCTGGTCGGCCTACTCAGGGTTGTCAGCCGGGCCTGCAAGGCCGCCCGCTATGCCCGCAGTTGGGCGGTCATCCGGCGTGATCTCGATGTCAATGAAATCACCATTGCCGCCATGCTGTCTGAAGCCGCCGAAATGATCTGCTGGATCAACGCCCCCGACCTCATTCTTCGTGTGTACAACATGCAGCGCGCCGACCAGGAATTGCGCAGTTCCATTGCACAGCGTGAGGTTTTCGGGATCACAGCGCGAGAACTCCAATTCGCACTGATTCGGGTCTGGCGCCTGCCCAAGCTTCTTATGCAACTGCTCGAAGAGTCTCAATCCAGCCATCCAAGGGTACGCACCATCACGCTCGCCGTTGACCTGGCACGCCATGCTGCACGCGGCTGGGATAACGAAGCCCTGCCCAGCGACATTTCAAAAATCCACAATCTGTTGCACATCCCGCCCGAAGCCCTGCTGCGAGATATAGGCGCGCCAGAGGAAATCTGGCCTTCTTTGATGCCGGCAACCCGGCGTGGTATTTAGGGAACCTCTGTAAAACCCCCTTGTCATTCTGCGACTTCGCGCAGGATGACAAACGGTGGAGGTAGTGTCGTTTTCAGAAGATGACTGCACCAATCAACTGGACATAAGGCCGGTGTGCAGATAACTCTTAACAGTCTAGTATCAGAAGCCACCTGCACTAATCTCGACTATAGTCAATACCGTGGCTGCTCACCCTTTGGCCCGCCTGCCCTTGCTCAGATAAGCCTGCGTTGAAGCCATCTGGGCGTTGGACTTTGCCATACAGAGCTCAAAATAACTACAGCCAAGTTACGCTTGGCAATGGCGGCAATGGGGCAGCCGGAAACGAAGGTGGGTGGTCTATGCCAAGAACCCGGCGTTACACGGCAGACCCTGTATAGGCACATTTCACCCAAGGGGGATTTGCGCCCGGATGGAACGAAGTTGTTGTCGCGAACATGATCTTGACCAGAAGGCGAATGGCTCAGAACGGGCATCCGCTACAGCGAACGCTTGGCCCAAACGGGCATCAAGCCTTCGGTCAGCAGTTGGGGGACAATTACGACAATGCCTTGACCGAAACAATCAACGGCCTATACAAGACCTAACTGATCCATCTCCGGGCTCCCTGGAAAAGCCGGGAATCCGTTAAACTGGCATGGGTCACCTAGTTCAACCATTGGCGCCTGTACTCGCCATCGGCTATATCCCACCGGCCGAAACTGAGGCAGACTACTACAACCAACTCGGCAAGACCACCGACGAGGCTGCTTTACTTTACCCAAACGGCCTCCGCGATTCCCGGGGAGATTCAAACAGTCGTACTTGGAGCCTTGAAGATGCCGAAGAGAGCATTCTTTGCCTATCCCGATACTCCGACGGGACTCGGAGAAACAGTCGAGCGCGCATTGAACGGCCGCCACGGTGATTTCCAATCGTGGCGAGCTCTGGACATAGCCGGACACTTCATTCCGAAGGAAGTAGAGGATGGTATCAATGACGTCGGCTTTCTGGTCGCAGATGTCACGTTTCTTAACTTCAACGTTCTTTACGAGATCGGCTACGCCATCGGCAGCGGCAAGCGCGTGTTTCCGGTGCGTAATCGCAGTTTCGATGAAAGGACACCGACGATCAGGGAACTCGGAATTTTTGATACGGTTGGGTACGAGGAATATGAAAACGCAGAACAACTAAGGGCACATCTTCAGAGTTTTTCCGCAAACGATCCAATTGATTTGCCCACCGCGCTGAACAAACGGGCACCGGTGTACCTGCTCGAAGCGAAGCATAAAACTGATTGGATGTCGCGAATCATTTCGCGCATCAAGAAGTCCGGGTATATCTATCGCACGTTCGACCCGAACGAATCCCCACGCCTTTCCGGTTATGAGGCTATCGCGAACGTCGCTCAGTCCTACGGTGTCGTCGTGCCGTTGCTCGCGATCAAAGAAGAAGCGGGCGCCGTGATACACAACCTTCGAGGCGCATTCTTAGCAGGACTGGCGACGGGAATGAACAAGCCGTTGTGCTTGGTGCAGCATTCAAACGGTCCCGTTCCTATGGACGTGCGAGACGTTACTTCGACTTCTCAACGCATTGAAGATCTGAACGAGATCATCGCTCAGTTCACGGCAAAAGTGGCCATAGGCTTCCAAGAAGAACACGCCGGACCGACTGCACCGCCAGTAACGTTCTTGCAAACCCTGAATCTCGGAGCGTCTTCGGCTGAGAACGAGATGCGAACTTTGCAAGACTACTATCTTCACACGGATGCGTTCCAAAAGTCCTTGCGAGGAGAAGCGCATCTCGTCGTCGGACGGAAGGGATCAGGGAAGTCTGCGGTTTTTCTCCAGATTCGAGATAGAGAGCGCTTGCGTGATCGGGCAAAGAATATCGTGTTGGACCTTAAGCCCGAAGGGTACAAGCTGGTCAAGTTTAAGGAAACCGTGCTGCGGTATCTGAGCGAAGGCGCACTCCAGCACACCGTTACTGCATTTTGGAATTACGTACTGCTCCTGGAAATTTGCTACAAGATACTGGAGAAGGATCACACACGGCACTTGCACAACCACAACCTCACTGAGTCGTACCGGCGCTTGGATGACCTGTACAACGTCTACAAATATTTTACTGATGGCGATTTCTCCGAGCGCATCGGTATGTTGCTCGACAAAATTCAGTCGGACTACCAATTTAAGTATGGCAACTGCGAAGGCATGAGCCTGGACAGTGGTCAACTCACCGAGCTTTTATATCAGCACGACGTGAAGAAGCTGGAGATCGAATTGTCGAAGTACATGCAACACAAGGGCGTGCTATGGCTTCTATTCGACAATGTTGACAAGGGTTGGCCATCTACCGGTCTAACGCGCACGGACCTGACCATTATTCGATCCCTGATCGATGCCGCACGGAAGATCGAGCGCGAGTTTGGGAAATACAAGGTAACCGTCAACACCATCGTGTTTCTGCGCAACGACGTCTACGAACTGCTTGTGCAGGAGACCTCGGATCGAGGCAAGGAAGGAAACGTGATGCTCGATTGGACGGACCGCGACCTCCTCCAGGAAATCGTGCGACTGCGGATCGTTTCCAATAGGTTGGACTCGAACCTTTCTGTCGACGATGCTTGGAACAGCATCTGCATTCCTCACTTCCAGGGTGAAAAGAGTCTCGACTACCTGATCGACCGCTCGCTCATGCGCCCTCGTTTTCTGCTGAACCTGATCAATCACTGCAAGGCATCGGCCGTGAACCTCAAGCACTCACGGATCGAGGAAGCGGATATTGACAAGGGAGTAGCGGCCTTTTCTGTGGATGTGCTGACGGATGTAGAGTACGAGATGAATGACATCTCGCCTGGGGCGGGAGATTCGCTTTATGCGTTCATCGACGCGAACACGCTGATCGCGCCCAACGAGCTCAACGGGTTGCTCCGTCGAGGGGGGATCGCGGACGACAAGATTCCGCACGTCTTGGAATTGTTGTTGTGGTACGGATTTCTGGGCGTGCAGGTGAACGTGGAAGATATCCGCTACATCTATGATTTTAGTTATAGCATGCGGATGCTTAACGGATTCCTCAAGATTCGTTCGGACTGCTCCTTCGCTGTGAACCCTGCGTTCTTTAAAGCGCTATCAGTGACGAAAAAAGACCAAGGTTAGAAACCGCTTCATGTGGCTTATTGCCGCAGCCACGCCTCGACTTAAATGCAGGTTCCCATGTCCGCTTCGGGTCGGCAACTGTCACCTGCAGAGGGGCGTCCAGCTCATCATCGCCCCATCCGAACTCTCATGCCCAGTTCAGTGAAGTCCACTCCTGAACTTCCGTGCATTCGCCTTCTTAAAATGACAATTCTCGAAAATGGTTCTTGAAATTCCATTCTCGATTGCATATCATCTTAACGAGTTTCGATAAGGAATGACACATGGGATCGAGCGAACGTATTGATCACAACACCGAGGAAGCCGTCCGGCGCTTCCTTGGTTTGATCGCTGCTCGCTACGATATGGCGGGCGCAATCGTCTATGGCAGTCGGGCACGGGGGACTCATCGCCCGGACAGTGACGCCGATGTAGCCATACTCCTGAAAGGCGAACATCAAAGGGTTCTGACAACTACTCTGGCAATGGCCGACGTAGCTTACGACGTGCTGCTGGAGACGGGTATCAACATCTCGCCTCTACCAGTGTGGCTGGATGAATGGGAACACCCGGAGAACTACTCGAATCCAGCATTGCTTCACAACATCGCCAGAGAGGGAGTCAGGCTGTGAAGGTGCAAGACTTGATGGCGAAAGCCGTGCAGGCGATAGCATCGGCGAAGGTGCTGATCGATACTGGAGATGGTGACGGTGCATCCAACCGGGCGTACTACGCCATGTTCGATGCCGCCCGCGCCGCGCTGCTGGCCTCGGGGTTCGATGTGGGCAAGACGCACAGGGGCGTCCTCATTGCCTTTAGTGATCGTCTGGTCAAGAACGGTTCTGTGCCGCAGGAAATGGGTCGACTTTTGAAACGTGCCGAGACGTTCCGCTACGTGGCCGACTACGAGGGTAATTCAGTGGAACTGGTCGATGCTCGGGAAATGGTGGAACAGGCCACAACCTTTGTAGCATCCATGCGGGTCAAGTTCATCCCGGAAGAATCCAACGACGACAACAAACTATGTTGATTGGCTATGCGCGTATCTCAACGCAGGATCAAAACCTTGAACTGCAACGCGAAGCCTTGCTCAAGGCCGGGTGCAAAAAGGTCTTTGAAGACAGGGTAAGCGGCACACGGGCAGACCGGCCTGGTTTGGCCAAGACGCTCGAAATGCTACGTGAGGACGACACCTTGGTTGTCTGGAAACTCGACCGGCTAGGCCGGTCAGTCAAGCAACTGGTCGATCTGGTCGGCGATCTGAACAGGCAAGGCGTTCAGTTCAGGAGTCTCACCGACTCCATCGATACTGGCACGTCGTCCGGTCGGTTTTTCTTTCATGTCATGGCGAGCCTTGCTGAGATGGAACGCGAGTTGACCGTCGAACGCACCCGCGCCGGGCTGGAAGTCGCCAGGCAACTCGGTCGCAAGGGTGGTCGCAAACCCAAGATGACCAGCAGCAAGATCGAGTCGGCCAAAAAACTGCTGGCCAGCGGTGTACCGCCCAAGGACGTTGCTATGAACCTCGGCGTCTCCATTCCTACGCTCTACCGCTGGGTGCCTGCTTCAAATCGATTTCCGCTCAAACATCAATATTCTGCGCCCGTAGCGCGTTCGTCTCGATAAACGCCCGGCGTGGCTCGACCTCATCTCCCATCAGCGTGGTGAAGATTTCGTCGGCGGCGATGGCGTCATCGATCTGGACACGCAGCAGCCGCCGCACGGCGGGGTCCATCGTGGTTTCCCAGAGTTGTTCGGGATTCATTTCTCCCAGACCTTTGTATCGCTGCTTGGTGATGCCGCGCTCGACTTCGGCAAGCAACCAGCCGATGGCCTCGGCAAAGCGGGTAATGGCCTGCCGCTTGTCGCCACGACGGATTTCGGCGCCGGGGCCGATGAGGCCGGAAATGGACTGGGCGGCAGCGCGGATGCTGCGATAGTCGCCGGAAGTCAGAAAATCGTCTTCGATCCAACTGAATTTGCGGTTTCCGTGGTGCAGGCGTTCGATGACGAGCCGCCAGGCTTCGGATTCGTCGTGGAATTCGGGGTAAACACGCGGGCCGTCGGGCAGCCAGGCTTGCAGGGCATCGGCGCTGGCTCGGGCTGCGGTCTCGTCGGTGAGACTGAGGGCAATATCGTGCGCAAGGATGACGTGCAGCACTTCAGAATCAATGAAACTGGCCTGACGCTTGATGACGGCTTCGGCCAGCAGGTAGTCGCGCGCAAGGCCACCAAGGGTTTCTTCGGTAACGGGGGAAGCGTTTTCGCGCGGAATGAGGCAGGCACCCTCCAACGCGAGTTTGAGCAGGTGGTTGCTCAGTTCGTGATTGTCCTTGATGTAATGCTCGGTCTTGCCATGTTTGAGTTTATAGAGCGGCGGTTGCGCGATGTAGATATGGCCACGCTCGATCAGTTCAGGCATCTGACGATAGAAGAAAGTCAGCAGCAGGGTGCGAATGTGCGCGCCGTCGACGTCGGCGTCGGTCATGAGGATGACGCGGTGGTAGCGGAGTTTTTCGGGCTTGTAGTCTTCCCTGCCGATGCCGGTTCCGAGCGCGGTAATCAGGGTGACGATGGCTTCCGACCCGATGAGTTTGTCGAAACGGGCTTTTTCGACGTTGAGCACCTTGCCGCGCAACGGCAGGATGGCCTGGAATTTGCGGTCGCGCCCTTGTTTGGCGGAACCGCCAGCGGAATCGCCCTCGACGATGTAGACCTCGCACTTCGCCGGATCCTTTTCCTGGCAGTCGGCGAGTTTGCCGGGTAACCCCGCGCCGTCGAGTACGCCCTTGCGGCGCGTCATTTCACGCGCTTTGCGCGCGGCTTCGCGGGCGCGGGCGGCTTCGACGATCTTGCCGCAGATCGTCCGGGCATCGATGGGGTTTTCGAGCAAAAAATCAGCCAGCCGCGCGGCCACGACTTCTTCCACGGCCGGGCGGGCTTCGCTGGAAACCAGTTTCATCTTGGTCTGGCTGGCAAATTTTGGGTCGGGCATCTTGATCGAAAGAACGCAGGCCAGCCCCTCGCGCATGTCGTCGCCGGAAACGTCGACCTTGGCTTTTTTGGCGATTTCGTTTTCTTCGATGTATTTGTTGATGACCCGCGTCATGGCCGCCCGCAGGCCGGTGAGGTGCGTTCCGCCGTCAGTCTGGGGAATGTTGTTGGTGTAACAGAGAACCTGTTCCTGATAGCTGTCGTTCCACTGCATGGCGACTTCGACATCGAGCAGGGCTTCCCCTCCATTTCCCCCGATGGGGATGCGGCTGAAACCGGTGGCGTGGAAAACGCTGGAATGCAGCACGGTCTTGGTGCGGTTGATGTACTCGACGAAGCCTCGGACACCGCCCGCGAAGGCAAAGTTTTCTTCCTTGCCGGTATGCTGATCGACAAGCCGGATCTTAACGCCGTTGTTAAGGAAAGAGAGTTCACGCAGACGTTTGGCGAGAATATCGTAGTGATATTCGATATGGCCAAAAACTTCTTCGTCGGCAAGGAAATGTACGCGGGTTCCGCGTTTGGCGGTTTCTCCGGTGATTTTCATTGGCGAGGTGTCGACGCCGTCGATGGTTTCGATGACGCGATCCTGCACGATGCCACGATGAAATTCGATGAAGTGCCGTTTGCCGTCACGGGCGATGGTCAGTTGCAACCACTTGGAAAGAGCGTTGACGCAGGACACGCCCACACCGTGCAGACCGCCGGAGACCTTGTAGCTGTTCTGGTTGAATTTACCGCCCGCATGCAGCACGCACATGACGATTTCCGCCGCGCTACGCTTGGGGTCGTGCTTGTCGTCCATTTTGACGCCGACCGGGATGCCGCGTCCGTTGTCGGTGACGGAAACGGAATTGTCACTGTGTAGGGTTACGACGATGTCATCACAATGCCCGGCAAGCGCCTCGTCGATGGCGTTGTCCACGACTTCAAACACCATATGGTGCAAACCCGTGCCGTCAGAAGTGTCGCCGATATACATGCCGGGACGCTTTCTGACCGCTTCCAGTCCTTCGAGTTGCTGGATGCTGGATTCGTCGTAATCGTTGCCGGGGGTATCAGCGTTTTTTTTCTGTTCGGTCATGGGAATCTCGGTGATTGAAACAAAAGTGAACGGGAAACCAGGGAGTATCCCGGCAAAAAATGAGAACGCCCGTCAGTCCGACCGGTCTGACGGGCGCATGAAAAGATTCAGATGCGCATCGGCATCACGACATACTTGAAGTACTCGTTGCCAGGCAAGGTGATGAGGGCGCTGGAATTGTTGTCACGGAAGCGCCATTCGATCATCTCGGAAGAAACGTTATTGAGCACATCGAGCAGGTAGCCAACGTTGAAACCGATATCCAGGCGTTCGCCATTGAAGTCGATTTCGATTTCTTCCCGGGCTTCTTCCTGTTCGGTGTTGGAACTGACGATGGAAAGAATGCCGTTATCCAGCACCATCCGCACACCGTGGAATTTTTCGTTGGAGAGAATTGCGGCCCGTTGCAGCGCAGCCAGGAGCGGAACGCGCGCCAAGGCGATACAGCCGGGATGATCGCGCGGGATGACGCGCTCGAAGTCCGGGAATTTGCCGTCGATGAGCTTGGTGACAAACTCGCTGGAACCGAAACGGAACACGGCCTGATTGCCGGAGAGAACAATGTCGACCATGTCGTCCGCGTCGCCTATCTGGCGCGCGAGTTCAAGCACCGTCTTGCGCGGCAGGATGACTTCGCAGCGGTTCGGAACGGGCGTTTCAAGTTCGCTGTCCGCGTAGGCCAGACGATGGCCGTCAGTGGCAACCAGGATCAGGTTCTTGCCGTCGGCAATCAGCAGCAGCCCGTTGAGATAGTAGCGGATGTCCTGCTGCGCCATGGCGTAGGCAACCAGTCCGAGTTGCTGCTTAAGGTTTTTTTGCGGCACGGAGAAACGCACCGCCTCCCCGCTGGGCGGAGTCATCAGGGGATAGTCCTCGGCAGGAAGTGTTTGCAGATGAAAGCGGCTGCGCCCCGCCTTGATGTTCAGGCGGCGGTCTTCGAGGGTAAGGCTGATTTCGGTATCGGGCAGAGCGCGCAGGATGTCCTGGAATTTGCGTGCGCTCACGGTAATGGCGGCATCTTCTCCTTCGGAACCGGCCGTGGTGACAGTGCGAATCTGAATTTCGATGTCGGTAGCGGTAAAAATGAGCTGCCCGTCCGTTTTCTCGATCAATACGTTGGAGAGAATGGGCAGGGTGTGGCGCTTCTCGACAACGCCGGACACCGCTTGCAGCGGTGCGAGCAAGCCATCACGGGTGGTTTTGAGCAGGAGCATGGTTGATCCGATCCAGGTTGAATAAAGTATAAGAAATTACTGTGAAGGCGGCTCAACCTCGCAAAACCTGGGTGAGCACATGAACATCGTGATTGAGTTGCTGGTCGCGCTGACGCAGACCGGACACCGTGCGACAAGCGTGCAATACCGTGGTGTGATCTCGCCCGCCGAAAGCCTCGCCAATCGCCGGCAGGGACATGGCGGTCAGTTCCTTGGCCAGCCACATCGCCACCTGGCGCGGACGGGCGATGACGCGGGTACGCTTCCTGGAATACATGTCGTTGATCTTGATTTTGTAATACTCGGCGACGGTTTTCTGGATGTGTTCGATCGACAGTTGGCGGTTGTAGGCGTTGAGCAAGTCCTTGAGCGCCTCGCGGGCAAGGTCGACCGAGATGTTGCGCTCGTGGAAACGCGCATAGGCCACAACCTTGTTGAGCGCGCCTTCGAGCTCGCGCACGTTCGAGCGCAGATTCTTGGCGATCAGGAAAGCCACATCGCCGTCGAGTTGAACCTGTAGCGCCTCGGCTTTCTTTTGCAGGATGGCGACACGCATTTCCAGTTCGGGCGCTTCGATCTGCACCGTCAGCCCCCAGTCGAAGCGCGAGACGAGACGGTCTTCAAGCCCCTGAATATCCTTGGGGTAGGTATCGCAGGTAATGATGATCTGCTTTTTCGCTTCAGTCAGCGCATTGAAAGCGTGGAAAAACTCCTCTTTCGTCCGTTCCTTGGTGCGGAAAAACTGTATGTCGTCGATGATGAGCAGGTCGAGCGAGCGGTAATAGCGCTTGAGGGAATCAAAACTCTTTTGCTGGTAGGCGCGCACGACGTCGGAGCCAAAATCTTCGGAATGCAGGTAACGCACCACCGCGCGCGGGTTGCGTTGAAACACGGCGTTGCCGATGGCGTGCACAAGGTGAGTCTTGCCCAGGCCGACGCCTCCGTAGACGAAAAGCGGGTTGTAGGACGTGCCGGGATTCCGGGCAACCTGTATCGCAGCGGCGCGGGCCAGATCGTTGGCGCGACCGGTGACGAGCGTCTCGAAGGTGAAATCGGGATTGAGCCGGGTTTTCTCGTAGGCGAGTTCGATACCCGTTGCTGTCTTGGCAGAGTTTTCGGGCACGGGCGAAGTCTTGCGGGCGGCGGGAGCAGATGATCGGGATGTGTCCGGCGCCGCGTCACCATCTGTGATGGGAAGCGGCGTAACGGAGGCAACCGGGGGCGTGGAAACAACCGGCACGAGCGCCAGTTGCAGACCGAGCCGCACAGGCACGCCATAAAATTCTTCGCCCAGTTCGCCGATACGGCGCAGGTAACGCTCACGCACCCATTGCAGAACAAAGTGATTGGGCGCCATCAGCGTCAGGCCGGGGCTACCGTCGCCATCTTCGGCGTATTCGACCGGCAGCGGCTTGATCCAGGTATTGAACTGCTGCGCGGGCAACTCCTGCTCAAGCCGCGCCAGGCAGTAAGGCCAGAATTCGTGCTGCACTAAAGGAACTGTTTGGGTTTGGGGCACGGCGTTCAAAAAAATATCAACCACACGCCACTCCGAAACACCGGGCGGCAGACACACGGGCCTTGCGGCCAGGGAAAGCGGCTGAAGCGCAGATGCGCAGCTTCAACCATGCATGCGCGGAATTTTACCCGCTTTCCTTCTCGCCGCCAACTTATCCACAGCCGGTTTGCGCTGTGAAATCACTTCCCCCCTTCCCTGTCTCATCTGGGATAATCCGATAAATTTTGCCGGATTATCCTCGTGACCCAAACGACTTCCTCCCCTGCCTGGCTGCGTGCCATCCTCAACCGCCGGATGCTGATCTGCGTCTTTACCGGCTTCTCTTCCGGCCTGCCGCTCTACCTGCTGTTCAGCCTGGTTCCGGCATGGTTGAAGAACGGAAACGTGGATCTGAAAGTGATCGGCGTATTTGCCCTGGCGCAATTTCCTTTTACCTGGAAGTTCCTGTGGGCGCCTCTGCTTGACCGCTACAACATCGTGCCCTGGCTGGGACGGCGGCGCAGTTGGATGCTTGTGATGCAGATCGTGCTGATTGCCGTTATTTCCTGGATGGGGCAAACCAACATATCCGGCCAGGGTTTCCCCTGGCAAGCGTTCATGCTGGCTATTGCGGTTGCCTTTCTCTCGGCAACACTGGACATCGCGCTCGACGCTTTTCGCCGGGAAATTCTGTCCGATGAAGAACTGGGGCTTGGCAACGCCATTCACGTCAATGCCTACCGCATCGCAGGACTGGTTCCGGGATCGCTCTCGCTCATTCTGGCCGACAAACTGCCGTGGGGAGAGGTATTTGCAATCACGGCGGCCTTCATGCTTCCCGGTCTCATCATGACCTTACTGGTCAAGGAGCCTGCCGTAGCGAAGGGGGCGCCGCGTACATTGAGCGCCGCAGTGGTCGATCCTTTCAAAGAATTCTTCAGCCGCCACGGCGTAAAGTCGGCATTGCTGGTGCTGCTTTTTATCTTTTTGTACAAACTGGGCGACTCGTTGTGCACGGCGCTTGCTACGCCGTTCTATCTGGACACCGGCTTCAGCATGACCGAGATCGGCATCGTCGCCAAGAATGCGGGCCTATGGGCTTCAGTGGCAGGCGGGATCTTTGGCGGCATCTGGATGATCCGGCTGGGCATCAACCGTGCCTTGTGGCTGTTTGGCGTGGTGCAGGCTGTCAGCATTCTCGGCTTCGCCTATCTGGCATGGATAGGGCCTCCATTCGTCGCGCCCCAGGAATATGTCGGGAAAACGCCCGATGCCTTCGTGCGAGCCGTCACCGACGACGTGTTTACCACCGTATGCGCCAACAGAGCAATCCTGGAGGACAACGAAAGAAACGCACGCACACTGGTGGATAACTCTCTACGGCGTTACTTCAACCTCACCCGCATGAGCACCCTGGCGACAGCCCCCTATTCCTATTGGGAAAAAGCCTCAGAGGATCTGAATAACTCAAAGGAACTGAAGAAAAAACTCGCCAATGGGGAGATAGTCTCAGAGGATCTGAAGAACAAAATACTCACCGATGGGGAGAAAGCCTCAGAGGATCTGAAGAACTCAGAAGAAGTGAAGAAAAAGCTCACCGATGCCTTTCATTCTCTGCTTGTGCGCCACAAAGCCGCTTCAGTCTTTCAGTACTGCGACTGGAACGTCGAAATCACTACGTCGCACTTCGATCCCAAAGCCAAGGATGTAATCGTCAAGACCGTGATGAGCCGAGCGGGCGCACAGCCAATCTCGGTTGATTACTCGCTGGAAAAAAAACTTGACACTAGCAAAAGCCCCTTTGCCACGCTTGTTTCTTTTCTGTTTCCCAAAGCAAAGGATCAGGAGAAGAAGGAAGAGGCTCCGGACATAACGAAACAGACCTGGAGAGTATTCGACATCACCGTAAATGGACAAAGTCTGGTGAAGAGTTACCACGAAATCTTTACCGAAAAGCTACGTGCTACGCCCGCGCCCGCCGACCCCGGCAGTCTGGAAAAAGCGGCTATGAAAGCAGCCATAGAAGATTTGATCGACTGGATCAAGAAACAGATCGAAACAGACTTTTGGGTGCTTTTTGTGCTGGCATTGGTCGTTGGTCTTGAAGCGTTGGGGGTTGGCTTGGGAAGCGCCGCTTTTGTCGCCTTCATGGCGCGCACGACTCACCCGGCTTATGTGGCCACCCAACTTGCGCTCTTTACCAGCCTGATGGCCGTTCCGCGCACCTTCGTCAATGCCAGCGCCGGATGGCTGGTGGAAGGCATGGGCGGATGGCTGCCCTTCTTCTGGCTCTGCTTCTTCCTCGCCATTCCAGGGATGCTGCTGCTCTTCAAGGTGGCGCCCTGGGGCGACACACCGCCCTCCCCTGCGGCGGCAAGCGAGAAAGGCGCGGGCGGCAAGTAGCAAGGAGCACTACACCACGACATCCACCTTCTGCACCGTCCCCACGCCGCCCTTTTCCATCAGGAAAACGCTGGTATCAGTGATCTGTCCGAGCAGATTGTTGTTGGCATCCTTGAGGGAAAACGGCGTGTTCGCGTAGGTGAGAGCGATTGCGCCCACTCCGGCGTTCTTCAGGCTCGTCAGCACATCGTTGCCATTGGCGTCCTTGTTCCAGACATAAAGAGATCTGAACGCACGGTCGTTTTCGTCGATCCAGCCGTTACCGTCATCGTCGAGCGCCGCCAGATCGGAAAAACCGTTGCCGGATGAAGTTCCGAACAGTTCGCGCCCGTCATTGACCCTGCCGTCGCCATTGCGGTCGAACGCGAGGAAACCGCTGCCGGATGTCAGCGCCCGCATATCGACTTCCTGCCCGTTGCCGAAGAGGTCGAACTTGAACGTCATATTGGAAAGTTCCGCCGCAGTGCCCGCAAAATTGAGCACCAGCGGATCTTCCGGTTTTCCAATATTAAATTTAACGTGTTCCTCAGTGTGATAGGCACGGAACATGGTGAGATCCAACTGGAAATTGATCTCACGCCCATCGGCAGTACGCACCATGCCTTGCGCAGAGAAAGAACTCATTTCCGTTTCGGTGTAGGAACTGTACCGCTCGTAAGTCAATCCGATGTCCTGGCCGCTCGTGGATTGCGGATCGCGCAGTTCGGCATCACAGATATTGACTTTCTTGCCGGTAAGCATTTCGATGGCCATGCGCAGGAAAGTCAGTTTGGGATCGTTGTCCATCTGCCGGTTTGGGTTGTTGCTCGTACCGCGCGCACCCTCCGCTTGCAGACTTTGCCGCCCTGCCCCCGAGATTTGCACGGCGGCATCCTCTGCCTGAGAAATGCCCGCCAGGACAGGATTAGGGCCGGAGTTTGAATCAGGCTTTGATAGCTTGATGGATTCCCAGGTGCGGCTTTCCTTGGTGGCAAAGTGCGAGGTAGAGAATTCGAGTTGAGAGTTGGTGATAATCATTGCAGTGACTCGTAACAGTTGCCAGTTCCGGGTCATTACGGCACTCTAAGTGGTTTTCTTGAGTACGTGAAATCATCAGTTTTTGTATCCCTTTCCTTGAAGGAGAGGGAATATCGAGGCAACCCATCCAACCCCTCGCGGGGAAAGAACAAAACAAGGAAAAGCAATGAAATTCATGAAAAGAAATCACCCTGTTCCACATTTTCTGTCCCTCATCCTCGCGTTTGCTCTTTTGACAGGATGCGAAACGACGACAGGCGCTGGCACGCAGGACGCACAAGATAGCGGGGGGATGCCCAAAACGGTCATGGTCAGCACCTTTGCAGGTGGCGAGCAAGGCTTTGCCGATGGCAAAGGGGGCGACGCAAAGTTTAACCGCCCTGTCGGTATTGCGAGTGATGCGGCAGGTAACCTCTACGTAGCGGACACCGAAAACCATCGCATCCGCAAGATCACCCCGGCAGGAGAGGTCAGCACGCTTGCCGGTGACGAGGAAGGCTTTGCCGATGGCATTGGAAGCGACGCAAAGTTTTCCTTCCCTATCGGCATTGCGAGTGATGCGGCGGGCAACCTTTATGTGGCGGACGTAGTTGATCATCGCATCCGCAAGATCACACCGGCGGGGGTAGTCAGCACGCTTGCCGGTGGCGACGAGGAAGGCTTTGCCGATGGCATTGGAAGCGACGCAAAGTTTCTCGGCCCTATCGGCATTGCGAGTGATGCAACGGGAAACCTCTATGTAGCGGAATTCGGGAACCATCGCATCCGCAAGATCACACCGGCGGGTGAGGTCAGCACGCTTGCCGGTGGCGAGAGAGGCTTTGCCGATGGCATTGGAAGCGACGCAAACTTTAACCGCCCTTCCGGCATTGTGAGTGATGCTGCGGGTAACCTCTATGTAGCGGACAGTTGGAATGATCGCATCCGCAAAATAGAAATCCGCCGTCCGTGATCCTCCACATGAAAGACTACCCGGCTCACCACGCCAAAGGAAACGCAGGGGCGGCAGAATGCCGCCCGTTCTCCGGTGGGCGGCAGAATGCCGCCCCTACTCAACAAACCATCCATTGACATCATGAAAAGAAATCACCCAGTTTTACATTTCCTATTCTTCATCCTCGCGTCTGCTCTTTTGACAGGATGTGAAACGACGACGGGCGTTGCCACGCAGGATAGAGGGGAGAGCGCCAAAGTAGCTAAAGTCAGCACTCTTGCCGGTGGCGAGGAAGGCTTTGCTGATGGCGTTGGAGGCGAGGCGAAGTTTTATTGGCCTTTCGGCATTACGAGTGATGCGGCGGGGAATCTCTATGTGGCGGACGGCGGGAACCATCGCATCCGCAAGATCACCCCGGCGGGAGAGGTCAGCACCCTTGCCGGTGGTGAAGAAGGCTTTGCCGATGGCGTTGGAAGCGACGCAGAATTTGACCATCCTTCCGGCATTGCAATAGATGCAGCGGGAAACCTCTATGTGGCGGACGGCGGGAACCATCGCATCCGCAAGATCACCCCGGCGGGAGAGGTCAGCACGCTTGCCGGTGGCGAGGAAGGCTTTGCCGATGGCGTTGGAAGCGACGCAAAATTTGAGCATCCTTTCGGCATTACGGTAGATGCAGCGGGACGCCTCTATGTGGCGGACACCGCCAATGACCGCATCCGCAAGATCACCCCGGCGGGAGTGGTCAGCA
This sequence comes from Azoarcus sp., assembly GCA_031277415.1. Classification (GTDB taxonomy): domain Bacteria; phylum Pseudomonadota; class Gammaproteobacteria; order Burkholderiales; family Rhodocyclaceae; genus WRNU01. Next base: position 202 of record JAITMK010000079.1, on the reverse strand, counting down.
CCCTTGCCGGTGGCGAGTTAGGCTTTGCCGATGGCGTTGGAAGCAACGCAAAGTTTAGCCGCCCTTTCGGCATCACGAGTGATGCAGCGGGGAATCTCTATGTGGCGGACACCGTCAATAACCGCATCCGCAAAATCACCCCGGCGGGAGAGGTCAGCACCCTTGCCGGTAGTGAGGAAGGCTTTGCCGATGGCATTGGAGA
>JAITMK010000156.1 GCA_031277415.1 Azoarcus sp. | reverse complement strand
GCGCCTTTCACCAGATTGTCGATCACCGACAGCACAACGACCGTGTCGCCGCCCTGTGGCCGATGCACCGCAATCCGGCACATATTGGAGGCCCGTACCGAGCGTGTTTCCGGGTGGCTGCCTGCGGGCAGCACATCCACGAACGCCTCGCCGGAGAACCGCGACTCGAACAGATCCTGCAATGCTTTTTCGTCGATGTCGCGCGTGAGCCGTGCGTAAAGCGTGGCGTGAATACCGCGAATCATCGGGACGAGGTGCGGCACGAAAGTCAGTCCGATTTCCGTTGCTCCTGCCATGCGGGAAAGCCCCTGGCGAATTTCCGGCAGATGGCGATGGCCGCTTACGCCATACGCCTTGAAGTTATCGGCGGCTTCAGAAAACAGAGACGTTATTTCCGCCCTGCGCCCGGCTCCCGAAACCCCGGACTTGGCATCTGCGATCAGATGCCCGTGATCGACGATGTTCGCTTCGATCAGGGGGAGGAAACCCAACTGCACGGCGGTAGGGTAACAGCCGGGATTGGCCAGCACCCTGGCTTCGCGAATCTGCTCGCGATAGACTTCCGGCAACCCGTAGACCGCTTCGGTTGCCAGTTCGGGCGCCGCATGAGTCATGCCATACCATTTTTCCCACTCCGCTATATCGCGGATGCGGAAGTCGGCGGCCAGATCGATGATCCGCACCCCGGCGGCCAGCAGCCTTGCTGCCTGCGTCATGGCAACGCCGTTGGGCGTGGCGAAGAAAACTACGTCGCAGTTCGTGAACGCCTCGTCTTCCAGGGGAATGAAACGCAGATCCACCCGGTGGCGCAAGCTCGGAAACATGTCGGACACTTTCAGTCCGGTTTCGGCGTGCGAGGTAATCGCCGTCAATTGCACTGCCGGATGTCCGGCCAATATCCGTAGCAGCTCGACCCCGGCATAGCCGGCTCCACCGACAATACCTGCTTTGATCATGTTTGTTTCTGATCCATTGAAGTCAGCAAAGCGCGGATTATCCTCCAATTGCCTGATTGCCGCCATGCACCTGTAAAAACGAACGATCCTCCACTACACTTCGCCCCATATGATAGAAACCGATACGCTCCCGTCCGGAAACAACCGCCTTGTCGCGCCAGCCATGACCGGTCGGCAGGAGGATGCCGTCGAGCGCGCCCTGCGGCCGCGACGGCTGAACGAGTACGTCGGTCAGGCCAAGACGCGCGAACAGCTCGACATCTTCATTTCTGCGGCGAAAGCGCGGCAAGAGGCGCTCGATCATGTGCTGCTTTTTGGCCCGCCCGGATTGGGCAAGACCACGCTTGCGCACATCATCGCCGTTGAGATGGGCGTCAACCTCCGCCAGACTTCCGGCCCTGTGCTCGAACGCGCAGGCGATCTGGCCGCGCTGCTCACTAACCTCGACCCGTGCGACGTGCTGTTCATCGACGAAATTCACCGCCTCTCCCCGGTCGTGGAAGAGATCCTTTACCCGGCGCTCGAAGACTTCCAGCTCGACATCATGATCGGCGAAGGTCCGGCGGCGCGCTCGGTCAAGATCGACCTGCCGCCCTTTACGCTTATTGGAGCGACCACGCGCGCAGGAATGCTCACCAACCCGCTGCGGGATCGCTTCGGCATCGTTTCAAGGCTCGAATTCTATTCGGCCGATGAACTGGCCTTTATCGTCCGCCGGTCGGCGCGATTGCTCGAAGTCAGGATCGACGACGCAGGCGCGCTCGAAATCGCCCGCCGCGCCCGTGGAACCCCGCGTATCGCCAACCGCCTGTTGCGCCGCGTGCGCGATTACGCCGAAGTCAGGGCAGGGGGCGAAGTCACCGCCCAGGTCGCCGACGCCGCGCTCAAGATGCTCGATGTCGACGTTCTCGGGCTGGATGTCATGGATCGCAAACTTCTGCTGTCCATTATCGAAAAATTCAGCGGCGGCCCGGTCGGCCTCGACAACCTCGCCGCCGCCATCGGCGAATCCCCCGACACCATCGAGGATGTCATCGAACCGTACCTGATCCAGCAGGGCTACCTGCAACGTACCCCGCGCGGGCGCATCGCCACGCCCACAATCTGGCAACACTTCGGCCTTGCCGCGCCCTCACTGGAGAAGAGCGGCAACCTGTTTTCGCCGCCCTGACATACACCGGAGCCGTTTTCTCATGCTGCGCGCCTTTCTGGTCATGATGCTTGTGCTTTGCGCGCTCTGCGGAATTTACCTGCTTGCCTTTGCGCCGGAATTCTTCATGCCCGCGCTCGACAATCCGGCATGGGGCCGCCAGTTCGGGCCGCTCGCTGCGCGTTCGCTCGGCGCGGCCCTTGCGGTCATCGTAGTGCTCGCGGTGATCTTTCTGCGTCACCAATACAGTGAAACCCGCCGCTATCCGAGCCCGGCGGTGCAAAAAATCTACTTCGTGCTCATTTTGCTGGCGCTTGGCCTGATCAACCTTTCCATTCAACTGGCCGAACCCATGCCTGCACCGCCTGCGGTGCATTCGGGTCCTTGAGGAAACGCAGCAATGTAGCAGGGGGTGCGGCGATCACCGCACCCCCTGTTGATCCTTGCACGAAACCGAATTACTGGTTCTTGCTCCGACGGCGAATCACGGTGCCGATCATGCCGAGGCCGGCCAGCAGCATCGCCCAGGTTTCCGGCTCGGGAACAGGCGAGGGCGTAGAGCCGACATTGGTCACCGAGATGACGACATCGTTCCAGTCCCAGTCGGTTGTCCAGCCCGAAAACTTCTTCTCTCCGCCTCCATCCTCGAACCCGACGGTTGCCGTGTTGCCGCCGTTGTACGTAATCAGATCCCACTTGTTCCCGGTTATATCGCTGCGGTTTTCTTTGTAAGCAGTGCTGTAATAGGAACCGACAAGCGGGTCGGACCAAAAGAAGACCACTTCAACCGCGTTGCTCGGAGCCGTGAACGAGTAAGTGCCGCCATTCGTCACGCAACCGAGGCACGACCCAAGCGATCCGATGTCGTTCGGGCTGCCCTTGACATTGAAAAGCGCCTCAAACTCTCCCCCAATCAACCTTCCCTGTGCGTCGATGACCCCGAAGTACAGGTAATTGTCATGCGCTGCCCTGGATGACATAAACGTGATCTGCACCGGCGCGCTCAGATCCTGGATGTAAAGATGACCGCCCTGTACGGTTGTAGCATTTGCCGAAACAGCACACATGGCACCTAACGCCAGGACAGAAACAGGAAATAACTTGGACATGATGACCTCTTATGATGTGCGTAAGGCTGCTCTCCAGCAGCCGTCAAGACATATACGCAAAAAATGTTCCAGCATCGTATGTCATTGATTATTGTCACTATACGAAATAAGGGCGCAGTAAGGTGTAAAAAATTCCGACGTATTACGGTGGATCCGAACGCAGGTAGGGGCGACCTGTGGTCGCCCGATATGTTGCACATTCATTCACGCAATTCACCGGGCGACAGGATAGCGCCCCTACGGGATCATTTACGCAATTCACCGGGCGACCACAGGTCGCCCCTACAGGAGATGGGTCAGGGGAGAGGGCGCTTACGGTAGATAGTCGAATAAATCAGAGCATCCTTTGCGTCAGTTTTGAGTCACCCCTGCCTGAAGGCAGGGGATTCCTCGATACGGTACTGGGGCGCCTTCGGCGCCAAGTTATATTTTGTCTCGCTTGACTCCGCCATAAATGGCGGAGTCAAGCGAGACGCGTGTTCAAGCTGAGGCACCACCGTTCAGTCGGTAGTGTCTCAGTTTGAACAACTCCCCTCTCCCGCCCCTCCGGGGCACCCTCTCCCGCAAGCGGGAGAGGGATTCGAGGTACTGAAAGAAGGCCGTGATTCAAGCCGAGGCACTACCATTCAACTCTGGCATTTGCTCGATTACGCCATATGCGTTAGCCTGTAGGCTTCACACGTATACGCTGAAATGATGAGCAAGCCCATCCCGAAAACACCGGAAGAAATAAAAGAGATGCGCATTGCTTGTCGTCTGGCAGCGGAGGTGCTTGATTACATCGCCCCGTTCGTCCAGATCGGCGTCACGACCGCCGAACTGGATCGCCTGTGCCGTGAATACATGGAAAAGACGCAGAGCACGATCTCCGCCACGCTCAATTATGCGCCGCCGGGCTATACGCCTTACCCTGCTTCGATATGCACCTCGCTCAACCATCAGGTCTGTCACGGGATTCCGGGGAAAAAACCGCTGAAGAAAGGCGACATTCTCAATATCGATGTGACCGTCATTACTCCGGCAGGCTTTTTCGGCGACACCAGCCGGATGTTCATCGTCGGCGAAGCTTCCATCCTCGCCAAGCGCCTGTGCCAGACGGCCTATGAATGTATGTGGCTCGGCATTGCCGCCGTGCGGCCCGGCGCGCGCCTGGGCGATGTCGGTCACGTCATTCAGCGGCACGCCGAAAGGAATGGCTTCTCGGTGGTGCGCGAATTCTGCGGGCACGGAATCGGGCGCAAGTTCCACGAAGAGCCGCAAGTACTGCACTACGGACACCCGGGCACGGGGGTCGAACTCTGGCCCGGAATGATTTTCACCATCGAGCCGATGATCAACGCCGGCAAAGCCGCCATTTCGGAACTGTCCGACGGCTGGACGATCGTCACCCGCGACCGCAGCCTGTCAGCGCAATGGGAGCACACGGTACTCGTCACCGGAACCGGCGCAGAGGTTCTATCGCTGTCCGCCGCCTGTCCGCTGCCACCCGGAGCGATGACAGGAACTCTCGCCAAGGCCACCGCCGATGCGATTGCTGCACTGCCCCCGGCCCCCGCCCATGTTGAAGCGTTTGAACACGCGTCTCGCGCAATCTCCGCCATTTATGGCGGAGTCGAGCGAGACAAAATATAACTTGGCGCCGAAGGCGCCCCAGTACCGTATCGAGGAATCCCCTGCCTTCAGGCAGGGGTGACTCAAAGCCAAACAGCCTTTTCATGACCGACGTTTCCAGATTGCAGCGGACGATCTCCACTGAGCGCAAACGCATTGAAACAAAACGCGCTTCCCTGCGCGCCGCATACGAGTCCAAGCCTCTGACCACGCGGCTGCTGCATGGGCATGCGGCACTGATCGACACGGTACTCGCCCGGCTCTGGAAAGCCTGCCGCATTCCCGCAAATGCCGCACTGGTGGCAGTAGGCGGTTTCGGACGCGGCGAGTTGTTTCCACACTCCGATGTCGACCTGCTGATTCTCCTGCCCGCAGCAGCCGATGCCGAACTGGAAAACAGGCTCTCGGCACTGGTCGGCGCGCTGTGGGACGTGGGGTTGGTCATTGGTCACAGCGTGCGCACCATCGATGAATGCCTGGAACTGGCACAAACCAACATCACAATACAGACCAACCTGCTCGAATCCCGTCTGCTCACGGGTGATGCGGCGCTGTTCCAGCAGTTCTGGATGCGCTATCAGGCGCGCATCGACGTGCGGGAATTCTTCCGTACCAAGTTGCTTGAGCGCGACCAGCGCTACGCGCGCTACAACGACACCCCCTATACGCTGGAACCCAATTGCAAGGAAAGCCCCGGGGGGCTGCGTGACCTGCAACTGCTCGGCTGGATTGCGCGTGCTGCCGGGTTGGGCCGCAACTGGCGCGAACTTGCCCGGCAACGCCTGATTACCGCCACTGAAGCGAGCGACCTGCGCAACGGAGAACGTTTCCTGCAACATGTGCGCATCCGGTTGCACTTTCTGACGAACCGTGCCGAAGACCGCCTGTTGTTCGACTACCAGGAACGCCTTGCCCAGGCGATGGGCATCAAGGCAACCGCTGCCAGACGCGCTTCGGAAATCATGATGCAGCGCTACTACCTGACGGCCAAGAAACTCACCCAGGTCAACAGTATCCTGATCCAGAACTACGGCGGCGAAATCTTTTCGGAGCGCGAATTTCCGGCCATCATCATCAACGAGCATTTCCAGGCAGTGCGCGAACTGCTCGACATACGTGACGAAGCGGTTTTCGAGCAACACCCCGGCGCCCTGCTCGACTGCTTTTTGCTGTTGCAACAACGATCCGAACTCAAGGGCATGACCACGCGCACCCTGCGCGCGCTCTGGGTCAACCGCACCCGCGTCAATGCCGCATTTCGCGCCGATCCTGCCCATCGGGCAAAATTTCTGGAAATTATCCAGCAGAAGCACGGAGTTCTTCACGCCTTCCGCCAGATGAACCAGTGCGGCATTTTGTCGCGCTACCTGCCGCCCTGGCGGAAAATTCTGTGCCAGATGCAATACGACCTGTTCCATGCCTATACCGTGGATCAGCACACGCTCATGGTTCTGCGCAACATACGCCGTTTCACGATGGGCAAACACGCTCACGAGCACCCGTTCATGACCGGCCTGATGCTCGGGCTGGAGCGCCATTGGCTGCTCTACGTCGCCGTGCTCTTTCACGACATCGCCAAGGGACGCAAGGGCGACCACTCCATCCTGGGCATGAAGGAGGCGCGCGAATTCTGCGAACAACATGGGCTGAAAACCGAGGACACTGAATTCATCGCCTGGCTGGTGCGCCACCACCTCACGATGTCGCACACTGCGCAAAAGGAAGACACCACCGACCCGCAAACCATCCAGAAATTCGCCGCCATCGTCGGCGACGAACGTCACCTCACGGCGCTGTATCTCCTCACTCACGCCGACATTCGCGGAACCAGCCCCAAGGTTTGGAACGGCTGGAAAGGCAGGTTGCTCCAGGATCTTTTCCTGGCCACGCAACGCCTGTTACGCGGCGCCACGCCGCAACAGGCATTGCGTCAGGACGAACGCATCAGCGAAGCACGCCGCCTCCTGCGCTGCAACGGCCTGCGCTCCGGCGCCGAAGATGTCCTGTGGCAACAGCTCGACATGATTTATTTCATGCGCTACTCGTCCGACGAAATCGCCTGGCACGCGCAAATGCTCCATTTCCAGGTCGAATCCGGCAAACCGGTTGTCAAGGCGCGGGTTCTGGATGACAGCGGCGGGATACAGGTCATGGTGTACACGCCGGATCAAAAAAAACTGTTCATGCGGCTGACCGGATTCTTCTGCCAAATGGGTCTCACCATCCTGGACGCCAGGGTGTACACCACCCGTCATGGTCACGCTCTCGACAGTTTCACTCTGCAAAACCCCGACAATGACGGCGAAGAGTACTACCGCAACATCCTTTCCCTGATCGAAGATGAATTGACGCTTGCCCTGCAGAATCCGGAAAAGATCGCGCGCCCCTCACCGGTTCGCCCTTCGCGTCAGGTCCGCCATTTCCCGGTCACCCCCCGCGTCGAACTGGTTGCCGACGAAGCGGGCCGCCACCATATCCTGTCGATCACCGCCGCAGATCGTCCCGGCCTGCTGTTCGACATTGCCGAAGTGCTGGCCACATACAACATCAACGTCGAAACGGCCAAGATCACTACGCTCGGCGAGCGCGTGGAAGACAGCTTCCTTCTCACCGGCGAAGGGCTGACGCAGGAATCGCGCGTCGTCAAGATCGAACGGGAGTTGCTGGAACGGCTCCAGCTTTGAGGGGTATGGGCGGCGAGGGCTTCAGGGAAACATCGAACAACCAACATCCATGCAAATCCACATTTTAATTTTGGATTTGCATGGATAAATGGCGGCTGGCATGAGCTACCTGGCACGGATTCACGAGGAAGCAGTACTCGACGCGCTGCGGTTTTTTCCGGTGACGGCGCTGGTCGGGGCTGGCAGATGGCGAAAGACGTCGAAGTCGTGCCGCTCAATCGGCTGATCGAGGCGATCTCCGAGGTTTGATTGGATGGCTGGGCTTGCAGATTTACCCCAATCTACACATCTGATGAATTCCCGTTTTCAATCACCGGCGATGAAGCAAATATAAGTTTATTTTTAAGCGAGAGGAATGTAGCCGCCAGAATGATGCACGCAACAGGAACAAGAAAACTAAATGATATAGATATTATTTTTTTAAAATATTCAACACCGGACATATATTCAAAATAAATATTTGAATACATTACATCCTCATAAGCCTGGCATAATATAGATAAACTCGAAAATGTAATTACAGAGACAGCCATGCTACGAATAAGGTTTGTATTTTTCGATGCAAACAGAAGAAATGCGGCAAACAATACAACCAGCAAATAGAATAAAGCGTGAACAGCAACTCTAATCATAGCCGTCTCATAGTTCATCAAGTTCGTGACATAATACTCAACATCATCACCATAAACCCAGCTTACCCACGTTTCCCACGCTCTCCACACATCAAATGCAAAGAATATAGGAAACAATACCAGCAACAGCATGATAGCCTTTTTTCCTTTTGGAAGTAAAATACCCACAGTCAGCAATATAAATGCGGTAACAAAATCGAGTAACAAAGAAAACAGTTCAAAATCCGTTAACTTGACATCAAAGTCAGCCGTAATCAAAAAATAAGTCCTACTCCACCAAAAACATTGCAGGAACGTCACGACGGAGGCGGCTATAAACACAGAACCCGCACTTTTCAGTTTTGCAGAATCGTCGAAGGTTTTCGGCGTCGTCTTGGGGTTCGGCCCGTATTTGTTATCTCCCTTCTGCCCATCTTTCAACATCAGCACGAGCAGCCAGATTCCTGCAATCAACGGTAGCAGCATTACGATCAATAGCGAGCAAAAAATGTTATGAAGCGGCCAGGAATAACAAGCTTTTAAAATCAGGTATGCAAACAAAAAACCTCCGGCAATCACCAAAACCGGCATTATAAGTAACAGCCAGCCGCTTCTGCCTATATCGTGCAGACGGCGTACGGTAACAGCCAAACCCGGCAAAAACATTAAAACCCCATAATAGCACTGAACTATTGCGAGTTTAGGTTCCAAACCTATTATTTCAAAACTGTCGTTACTAATGGCAAACCCCAATGCAGCCAAAAACATCCATACGAACGAAAAAATAATACTGAACAGCGTGAACATCCAATATTCTTCCCGCCGTGCCCTCCCGTTGAAATCAGCGTAATGTTTTAGGCATTTAATAAACCATTTCATATTTTTATCTCCCTCTCAGTGCTTGTTGCTCAAACGATCCATCAGCGCGTAGAACAGCCCCGAGAACAGGAACGTCACGTGGATGACAACCATCCAGATCAGATGACGATCTTCGATTTGGGCATCTCCCTGACTGACGTGCATGAACGCCTTGAGCAATTCAATTCCCGAAATCGCAACGATTGAGCCGATCAGTTTGATCTTGAGATCGGAAAAACCGATATGCCCCATCCAGTCCGGGCGATCCTCATGATCGTGCAGGTCGGCCATCTTGGAGACGAAATTTTCGTATCCGCTGAACATGATGATAATCAGCAGATTCATGATGAGCGCCACATCGACCAGCGACAATACGCCGATAATCAAATCGCCGCTGGAAACAGTGGTCAGCCCCGCAAACAGGGCATAAATCTCCTTGCCGAACTTGACCAGCAACACCAGCATCGCCACCACAAGCCCGAAATAGACGGGAGCCATCAACCAGCGGCTGGTAAATAGAAAATGCTCAAAACGAGTTTCGAGTTTTTCCATCACCGACTCTGATCTTTTTTGCATTGTTTTATTCCGTTATTTACAGTCAGCGCAAATATGAGCAAGCACGTTGCGCACCCGTAACATTGCTTCCTGCAATACCTGCTCTATACACTCGAAATGGACATTCTGCGCGCTCGTTTCGCGCCCTGCGGCATAGTTGGACACCACGTTGATTGCGGCATAGGGCAGTTCCAGTTCGCGGGCAAGCGCCGCTTCGGGCATCCCGGTCATCCCGACCAGATCCGCCCCGTCGCGCTCGAAACGGTCGATTTCAGCCGCTGTTTCCAGGCGAGGGCCTTGGGTTGCCGCGTAAACCGCTCCGTCGATCATCTCTACGCCTGCCTCACGGGCCGCACGGAAAATCCGGCAGCGCACTCCCTCATCGTAGGGGATGGTGAAGTCGATATGGCGCACCAGCGTATCGATTCTGTCAGAGAACGTATGGGCGCGGCCCCATGTGTAATCCAGGATCTGATCGGGAACGACCAGCGCACCCGGCACACAATCCCGGCGGATGCCGCCGACCGAGGCCACCGAAACGATGCTGTCCGCCCCGGCGTTCTTCAGCGCCCAGATATTGGCACGATAATTGACCCGGTGCGGGGGAATGGTGTGCCCGTAACCGTGCCGCGCCAGGAAAACCACTTCGCGCCCGGCCAACCTGCCGAACGTCAGCGCCCCGGAAGGCTCGCCATAAGGCGTGCGCGCCACTTCGCGCCGCAGCACTTCGAGCGTGGATAACTGGGTCAGCCCTGACCCCCCGATAATCGCGAGCAAGATTTTTGACTCCTTTAGATCGATTTCGATTTAAACGGATACATCCCCTAGATTCCCGCTGATCAAGGGAATGACGGAGGAAATATTTAAGGATGCGTCATCCCCGCGGAGGCGGGGATCCAGAAATCCGGGTAGTGAGTCCATGCTGTATCGGATTAAACAAGAACTGCTCTGATTTTCTCGTCCCGGAGCATCTCGTGCGCCGTGAGAACCTTGGATGATAGCACGGCCGTCGTCTCTGTTAGAATGTTGGGTTTTTCAGCATTCTTTTCCCATGTCCCGCTCTATCCGCAACATCGCCATCATTGCTCACGTCGACCACGGCAAAACGACCCTGGTCGATCAACTCCTTCGCCAATCCGGCACATTCCGCGATAACCAGCAGGTTGCCGAGCGGGTCATGGATTCGGGAGACATCGAAAAAGAGCGCGGCATCACCATCCTGTCGAAAAACTGCGCGATACGGTATGGCGACACCCATATCAACATCGTCGACACGCCGGGACACGCGGACTTCGGCGGCGAAGTCGAGCGCGTGCTCTCGATGGTCGACAGCGTGCTGCTGCTCGTCGATGCCCAGGAAGGGCCGATGCCGCAAACCCGTTTCGTCACCCGCAAGGCGCTTGCCCAGGGGCTGCGCCCCATCGTTGTCGTCAACAAGATCGACCGTCCCGGCGCGCGCCCGGATTGGGTCGTCAATCATACGTTCGACCTCTTCGACAAACTCGGGGCTACCGAAGAACAACTCGATTTCCCGGTCATTTACGCTTCCGCTCTCAACGGCTACGCCTTCCTGAACCCCGGGGACGAATGCAAGGACATGCGCCCCCTGTTCGACGCCATCCTCAAGCACGTCCCGCCGCCCGCAATCGACGTCGACGGGCCGCTGCAACTCCAGATCTGCTCGCTCGACTACTCGACCTATATGGGTCAGCTTGGCATCGGACGCATCAAGCGCGGACGCCTTCGTCAGAACCAGGAAGTCACCGTGATGTATGGCGATGAAAACCGGGGTAAAGGCAAGATCAGCCAGATACTGACGTTTCAGGGACTCGACCGCCAGCCGGCAGCAACTGCCGAAGCGGGCGATATCGTTCTCATCGCCGGTATCGACCAGATCAACATCGGCATCACCCTGTGCGACCCGGACACCCCCGAAGGGTTGCAACCGATTGCCGTAGACGAGCCGACGCTCACCATGAATTTTGTGGTCAACACCTCACCGCTGGCCGGGCGCGAAGGCAAATACGTCACCAGCCGCCAGATACGCGAACGGCTGGAAAAGGAACTGCTCAAGAACGTCGCCCTGCGGGTCGGTTTCACCGAAGATACCGACGTGTTCGAAGTCTCGGGCCGGGGTGAACTGCACCTCACCATCCTGCTCGAAAACATGCGCCGCGAAGGGTTTGAACTGGCTGTCGGACGCCCTCGCGTCATCTACAAAGACATCGACGGCGCCAGGAGCGAACCTTATGAACTGCTCACCGTCGACGTGGAAGAAGACCACCAGGGCAGCATCATGGAAGAACTCGGCCGACGCCGGGGAGAATTGCAGGACATGCAGCCCGACGGTAAAGGCCGTGTGCGGCTCGAATACCGGATTCCGGCGCGCGGTCTCATCGGTTTTCAGGGCGAGTTCCTCACCCTCACCCGTGGCACGGGAGTCGCCAGCCACGTTTTCGACGATTACGGCCCGCTTGCGGGCAGCATCTCCGAGCGCCGGAACGGCGTACTCGTCTCCCAGAACGACGGCGCGGCAGTCGCCTACGCGCTCTGGAACCTGCAAGACCGGGGGCGCATGTTCGTCAGTCCGGGCGAGGCGCTCTACGAAGGCATGATCATCGGCGTACACAGCCGCGACAATGATCTCGTCGTCAACCCGATCAAGGGCAAGCAACTCACCAACGTCCGCGCATCAGGCAAGGACGAAGCGGTCAATCTCACCCCCCCGATTGCACTCACGCTGGAATCGGCGGTCGAATTCATCGCCGACGACGAGCTCGTGGAAATCACCCCGAAAAACATCCGCCTGCGCAAGCGCAACCTGAAAGAAACCGACCGCCGCCGCGCTGCCCGTGCGGAGATGGCGTAGGCTGGAATAGCCCAGCAAGGGGCGTATTCCGGGGGGCATTCATTCGGCTCAACGCGTCGGATATTGTTGAATCCCTGGACGGCGCTTCGCTTGTCCAGGCGACGCTTGCTGCCTGGAAAGAAATGACCATGAGCCTATATTTCCAATATTGATGTTATACACCCACTTTATTTCAGAGGTGTTTCATGGATTGGAACTGGACGGCAATTGGCTCCATCGCCGCAGTCCTTGCCTTGCCCATGGTGATAGTTGGCGCATTGACTGTCCTTGAGAGAATCTCCCGACGTTTTGGCCAGGACGGCTCGCCCGGCGTGCGCGAACCGGCTGCAATGGAACTCTTCAACAAGGGCGTGACCTTGGGAGAACAGGGCCGGGCCGAGAAAGCTATCGCTGTCTATGATGAGATCGCCCGGCAGGCGCGCGAACGGTTTGCAATGATGGAACTCGTCAATGAAGGCATAGCTTTGAGATTGCAGACCCAGACCGAGGAAACAATCGCTGTCTATAATGAGATCGACCGGCAGGCGCGCGAACGGTCTGCAATGCTAGAACAACAGTTTGCAATGATAGAACTCGTCAATAAAGGCAGGACTTTGGAATTACAGGCCCAGGCCGAGGAAGCAATCGCTGCCCATGATGATGTCGTTCAGTTTTTTGCTCAGGATGTCTCGCCCGATGTGCGCGACCTGATTGCAAGGGCACACGCCACAATCGGCGATTTGAGTCAGAACCCGGCCGAGGAAGCTATCGCTGTCTATGATGAAATCGACCGACGCTTTGGTCAGGACGCCTCGTCCTTCATGCGCGAACGGGTTGCAGAAGCACTCGTTAGCAAGGGCCGGATCTTGGGACGTCAGGACAAGCCCGAGGAAGAAATCGCTGTCTATGATGAAGTCATCAGACGTTTTGGCCCGGGTGCCTTGCCCGGCACGTGCGAACGAATTGCAATGGTACTCGT